>QJZQ01000066.1 GCA_003246675.1 Nitrospirota bacterium
TTCACGGGCAGCGGAAAACAGGGGCGAAAGACCCTCGGCGGGGTTGACCTCGCCTCCGTGCGCGATGAGCAGTTCCGCCACGCCGGTTTTCCCTTCCTCGGCGGCCCAGTTCAGCGGCGTCAGACCGATCTTGTCTTTCGCTCCCACTTGAGCACCGCGGTCGATAAGAACCCTGGCCACAGCGGTGTGACCGTTAATCGCCGCCCAGTGCAGCGGGGTTTTTCCGTCATTGTTGGCCGCTTCCAGCTTAGCGCCCCGGGCAATGAAGGTTTCGGTGAGGGACTTTCGTCCCGTCATCGCCGCCAATTGCAGCGGAGTTTTACCGGAAAAATCAGCGGCTTCCAGGTTCGCACCGCGATCGAGGAGCAGCTCTGCCACATCGTCGTAACCGTTTGCGGCGGTCAGGCCCAGGGGCGTGTTGCCATGTTTATCCTTAGATTCGATATCCGCGCCCTTGTCGAGCAATAACCTGGCGATCAGCGCATGTCCGTTCATCGACGCCGAATGCAGCGCGGTGAACCCTTGCATGTCCCTCTCGCTGAGGTCGGGGTTCCTGGCAAGCTCGGTCTTCACTTTGGCGATATCCCCCACCTTCGCCGCATCGTTGACCGGCTGGGTCCTGAGCGTCGAACAGGCGGCCAGGGCCACAAGCGACACCACCCCCATGAACCGCAAAACAGTGTGAACAGTAAAATTATCCATGATACGGCTCCCTGAGAATGAAATGAGTTGAATGGATCTGGAGAGAACGTCAGATATTCTCATTAATGTATTTCAGGGAGCGGGACTTGTCAATGGATTTTCACCTGAAAATTATTGATAAAACACAATTTTTCAATAGTTTATTAAAAGCTATTATGCGGTGGAAGGGGTTGCCCCCGCAGCCCTTACAGGCCAGGAAAGCCGAAGTCCGGGCCGTCCCCCGTTTCCAGGTAATACCGGCATGCAGGATTATCTGGCGGCAAGAAAGGCACCGGCCGATGATTGCATCCCCTTATTCCTTTCCCGCCACCTGGATATGCTCGGTGACGCCTTTCACCCCTTTGGTTTCGCCGATGATGTTTAAGACCACGCCTTTTTCCTCAGCACTGTTTGCCTTACCGATGACATAAACCTGGTTCCGCACCGAGCGGGCAAAATAGTTCACCGACGTCACGTTCTTCGTGGTGAGAAGCTGGGCCTTGATTTTGGTTTCAATCCAGAAATCGTTGACCGCCTGCCCTGCCCCGCCTTTCTCTTCTGCCTGTCCGGCCTCGGCCGCCTGCCTCTCCTGACGGCGGGCTTCCTTTTCTTCCGTGGAGACAAGCTGGATATGGTCGTGAAATTCCCGGATCCGATCATCCTGCCTGGCCAGTTGCAGCACCTCTTCGCGAACCTTCGGGTCGTCGAGCACGCCCGTGATCATGACGCGCTGCTCCCAGACATCGGCGCTCACATCAAGGAGCAGTTTTTTATCTTTGCCGGTGACGCGGTCCAGGATGCCGCCGTGGATTTTGGCGTCGAGTTTCTGGTCCTCAGCCGAACGGTCCTGCAGCACCCGCCCCGCGGTTTCCTGCAGAACGGTGGCGCAACCCGAAAGCCAGATGACCGGAGCCATTAAAACAAGAACCAGCGTCAGCCTGAGCAGATAAACTCTCATCGTCGTCTCCATGAACAAGGTCGTTTGCAAGAAACTATCGCCCGGAGCTGCCTGCCGCGGGCGAAGTCATTTACCTGGGGAATAAGGGCGCGCGAGGTCCGCTGAAACCGGCCTGCGTTGCGGGATGGCCGGGCACTTTTGGGACCTGGGCCCTGAATAAAAGTTTTAGGGCCGCCGGCCCGGGCATGCGGGAGGATTATTATTCGGAAGCGACAGGAACGCCGGGAGGAAGTTCCTGTACATAATCGAATTCCGCGTGCGAATAGAGATAATTCATGGCCTTCTGGCCCAGCAGCTTGCTCGTCGTCTGCCCCATGGAATCCGGGTTGTTCATGAGGCTTGCCTTCACATCATCGATCTTTTTACCGGTCTGCTCGGCCAGTTGTTCATATTCGCTGTCCATGTCGGCCTTGGTCACATGAAGATTTTCCCGTCCGGCGATGCCTTCCAGGATCATGTAACCTTTGGCGTTGAACTCGGCTTTTTCGCGCCACTCTGTCAGTGCGCGCTCCGGATCGAAGCCGGAATCTTCGACCTTCATGCCCGATTGTTCGATCTGGTACTTCATGCCCTCGATCATGAACCTGAGCTCCCGCTGGATCAGCGCTTCGGGCGGGGCGATGTCGTTTTCCTTGACCAGGCGGTTGAAAATATCTTCCTTAATGCGAATCTCCTCCTGCTGCTCCTTTTGCCCCTGCAAGCTGGCTTTAACCGCGCGGCGGAGTTCCTGCACCGTCTGGAACCCCTCCCTGTCCGCGATCTCGTCGGTGAGCTCGGGCGTCACCCGTTTTTTCACCTCACGGATCTTCACCTTGAAGGTTGCCACATCCTGAGCCTGGTCTTCCGGATTGCCTCCCGGCACCGGGAGGCTGACGCGGCGCATTTTATTGTTCCATTGGGCGGGCAGGATCACCTTCACCTCCACTTCGTCGCCCACCTTGTGGCCGATGAGCTGGCTCTCGAAGCCCTCGATCATTTTCTTCTCGCCGATTTTCACCGTATAGCCCGTGGCGGACCCTTTTTCCAGCGGTTCGCCTTCGAAAAAACCCTCGAAGTCGATCACCAGGTGATCGTTGGCCTCGGTGACGTGGCCGTCCTCGTGGTGTTCGAAATGGCCGTAGTTGTCGGCAATGCGCGCCAGGGCCTGGTCCACCTCCGCATCCGTGACGGACACCTCAAGCTTTTTAAGCTTGAGCCCCTTGTACTCCTTGAGCCGGGACGCGAATTCCGGCTTGACGTCGACCGTGACGGAAAACTTGAGCGGCTTGTCCTTCTGGATATCCTTGAGATCGGTCTGCTCGATCTCCGGCTGACCGACGGGCTTGAGCCCTGACTCCAGAAGAGCCTTGTCGTAAAATTCCTGGAGGAGCTCCTGAAACATCTGCGTGAACGACTGGATGGGCACCTGCTTTTCAAGGATGGGGCGCGGAATCTTGCCCGGCCTGAACCCCGGCAGGCGGATCTGCCGGTTGAGGTCGCGGTAGGCGTTATTCACCCTTTCCGAGATCACATCTCCGGGAATCGTAATCGTCAGTTTGCGTTTCGTCTCGCTCAGTTCTTCGACAGCCAGTTCCATGAGGTTTCAGCCCTTCATTCATCGTCCGCGGATTGCGCGGCGCCATAGCGTTCAAGAATCAACCGGTCGATTTCCATTTTCAGCCGGTCCAGGATTTCATCATAGCCAAAGGACCCCAGGGTCTTCGGGCCCTCCTTCAGGTTCACCCGCGTCGGCCCGCACCACAGGCCGAGGTCGGCGTCGTCGGTTTCTCCCGGCCCGTTGACCCGGCAGCCCATGACGGCGATGGTGAGTTTATATTTTTCGGCGTATTCGGTCATCCGGCGCACGTCCTGAGCCAGATCGACGAACTTCTCGTTCTCCACCCGCGAACAGCTCGGGCAGGCGATGATATTGAGCCCTTCGAGAAAGTTTTCCGGCACCGAGCGAAACCGCCCTTCCTGAATATCCTTCAGGATCTCGCGGCCCACGCGGATCTCCTGCCCCTTTTCCTCGTTAGGCAGCGTGAGCGAAACGCGGATGGTATCGCCAATGCCCTGCGAGATGAGCTGCTCGAACGCGATGCGCGTCTTGATGATGCCCTCCGGCGGCAGGCCCGCCTCGGTCACACCCAGATGCAGGGGAACGTCGGGCCGAAGGGCGGCGAAACGGCGGTTGGCCTCGATGACTTTTTGCGAATCGGAATCCTTGAGCGAGACGCAATAGTTCTCGAAACCCATCTCGTCGAGCATCTCGCAGTGATCCACGGCGGACCGCACCATGGCCTCGATGGAATCGCTGTAACGCGCCTTGTAGTCCGGGTCCACCGAGCCGCAGTTGACGCCGATGCGGATGGCGCAGTTGTTTTTCTTCGCCGCGTCGACGATGAATTCGACCTTTTCGCGGGTGCTCTTTTCCTTTTCCAGATGGTAGAGGTGGCCGGGGTTGTAGCGAATCTTGTTCACCAGCGGCGCGACGAGCGGAGCGATACGGTAGTTTTCCTGCAAATCCACCGACATCACGCAGTCGGGAAAGCGCTTCCTGAGCGTCGCCAGGGCCTCGACGTCGGCTTCGCTGTCGACGGCGATGCGGATGACATCGGCGCCGTCGCGCATGAGAATTTCGATCTGCCGGGCGGTGGTCTCAATGTCCTGCGTCCGCGTCGCGGCCATGCTCTGCACGGCCACCGGGGAATCCCCGCCGATGGTCAGCGATCCGATTTTAATTTTTCGCGTGGTTCTGGGTTTTATATCCATGAAAGTTCCATAGGGGTTTTCAGGCCGCCCTGTCCATCACAGGGCGAAGCCATGAGATTAGCAAAAATGCCGCCGCTTCACAAGCTCCCCGCCGTTTCCCGCACCGCGGGCCGGTCCAGCGGAAAGGGGTTCTCCCGCCGGGAAAAATCCGGCAGGTTGTGCAGGGTTTCCTCCGGGTCCTGCACATAAAGCGTTTCGAGCCCCAGGTCGCGCGCCATCCGCACCGCCTCCTCATACTCCGCAACGGTGATCCCCCGGTTCAACGCCGGGGTGCGCGCGGCCTTGTGCACGGGGCGGTACTGGCTCATCAGGCTCACCGGCACCTCGGGCGACAACTCCAGGGCGACGAAGCAAAGCGTCTCCCAGGTGCCCGCCAACCCCTCGGGAAGCACGAGATGGCGCACCAGCAGGCCGCTTTCGGCCAGCCCGCCGGAATCGACCGTGAGCGGCCCCACCTGCCGGAACATCTCCAGCACCGCGCTCCGCGAGCGCTCCGGGTAGTCGTCGATATGCGATATCCGCCGGGCAACGGCGGCGTCGGCGTATTTGAGATCCGGAAGATAGACATCGACGATGCCGTCCAGCAGCTTCAGGGTCGGCACCTGATCGTAACCGTTGCTGTTGTAAACGATGGGCAGCGTCAGCCCCATGCGGCGAGCCAGGGCCAGGCTTTTGAGCAGCCCCGGCACCACGTGCGACGGCGACACCCAGCCGATGAAATGCACCCCCTGGCGCTCCAGGTCCAACATGGCGCGCGCCGCCGTTTCGAACGAGACGGCCTCGCCCAGGCCTTCCTGCGAGATCTGAAAATTCTGGCAGTAATCGCAGCGCAGGTTGCAAGAGGTGACGAAAACGTTGCCGACGCCGCATGACCCCACCAGAGGCGGCTCCTCGCCGAAATGCGCCACCGCCGACGACACGGCCAAGGTGGACCCCTGCCGGCAGATGCCGCGCCCCTCGCCCAGGCGGTCGACGCCGCAGGCGTGCGGGCACACCCGGCACTCCCGATAGAGTTCCCACGCCGCCTCGACGCGCCGGTCGAGTTCCTTTTCGCTTAAATTCAGATAACGGCCTTGCATGCGTCCTTTTCTCGAAATTGGAGGATGCTCCACCCCTCGCCGCCCGGACTCGCTAAAACCCTGGTTAGGTTTCGAACCGGGATGCTACAATGATACAAAATTTTTTTCCGTTTCCCTTTCTTTTTCGTTATGGAGCCGCGATGAAAAAGCTTCTTCTCACTCTGGCCGCCCTGCTTTGGGCCCTGCCGGCGATTGCCGGGCCGAGCCACGGCCTTTCGCTTTACGGCCCCCAGGGCCTGAAATATAAACCGGGAGAGCCCTACGCCTACGCCAACCCCGCGGCCCCCAAGGGGGGGCAGCTGGTGCTGGCGGATTTCGGCGCGTTCACCAAACTCAACCCGTTTTCCCTTAAAGGGGTTCCTGCGCCCGGCGTCGGCTCGCTGGTATTCCAGACGCCCATGGACAGCTCCAACGACGATGACGAACCTTTTTCCCAGTACAGCAGCCTGGTGGAATCCGTCGAACTGGCGGAGGACCGGCTGTCCCTCACCTATCACCTGAACAAGGCGGCGCGTTTCTCCGATGGCAAGCCCGTCACCGCCGACGATTTCGTCTTTTCCTTCGAAGTCGTCCAGGACCCGGAGTACCACCCCTTCTACAAGCAGTACTTCAAGGATATCGCCCGCGTGGAGAAGATCGACGCGCACACGGTGAAGTACCACTTCGCCCTGTTCAACCAGGAGCTGCCGCTCATCACCGGGCAGATGACCATCTTCCCCAAGCATATTTATGGCCAGGCGGGGAAATCGTTCGGGTCCGATTTCGACAACATGGCCGTGGGCAGCGGGCCCTATATCGTCGAAAAATACGAATTCGGCAAGTTCATCACCCTGAAGCGCGATCCCGACTGGTGGGGCCGCAACCTGCCCATCAACCGCGGCCGCTACAATTTCGACTCCATCACCTACAAGATCTACCTCGATCCCATCGCCATGCGCGAGGCCTTCAAGGGCGGCGATTTCGACGCCGAGATGATCAACAGTTCGCGCGACTGGGCACTCGACTACAAGGGTGATTTCGTCAAAAAGGGCTATTACGTGCGCGAGGAGGTGCCGCACCAGCGCGTCGCCGGCATGCAGGGCTACGCCATGAACCTGCGCAATCCGATTTTCCAGTCCCGCAAGGTGCGCGCGGCCATCGCGCTTGCTTTCGATTTCGAGTGGAGCAACAGCAACCTCTTCTACGGCCAGTACACAAGGAACGAAGTCTACTTCGACAACAACCCCGAGATGAAAGCCAGCGGCGCGCCCAAAGGCGAGGTTCTGGCCCTGCTCAGCGAACTCAGGAAGAAATTTCCCGGAGACGTTCCAAGAACCGCCCTCACCAAACCGCCGGGCGCGCCCGGCCAGGGCCAGCCCCTGGAGAAAAACCTGGCGCTCGCCAACGCCCTGCTCGATTCGGATGGCTGGAAGATCGGCGCCGACGGCGTGCGCGAAAAGGAAGGCAAAAAGCTCCAGTTCCTGCAAATCCTCGTCAGCCCGGCGTTCGAACGCATATCCGAACCGTTCAAGAACAACCTCAAAAAAATCGGCGTCGATATGGACATCAAGGTGGTGCAGGTGGCCGAATACGAGGAGAAACTGAGAAACTTCAAGTACGACATGGTGGTGGCCAGCTACCCGCAAAGCCGCTCGCCCGGCAACGAGCAACGCAATATGTGGAGCAGCCAGGCGGCCGATACGCCGGGTTCGCGCAATCTCATGGGCATCAGGAACGCAGCCATCGACGAACTGACCGAAAAAATCGTCCAGGCCGCCACCCGCGAGGAACTCGTCGTCTGCATTCAGGCGCTGGACCGCATTCTGTCGCACCAGTACTACATCGTGCCGCACTGGTACATCGCCTACGACCGGCTGGTCTACTGGAACCGCTTTTCGCGCCCCCGCGTCAACGCCTCGCAAAACCCGGTGCTGGGCAACATCATCGAATGGTGGTGGTGGGACGAGGCCAAAGCCGCCCGGCTTGAAAAAGCCCGCGCCGAAGGGAAACCTCTCGATTGATTCGCCTCAGGCGCGAAAACGCGCCCGGCTCAGGAAGTGGATCAGGAAGGTGAGCCCCACCGCGCCCAGCGGCAGGGTGAGCGCCGTAAGAAGGTGATCGAGCCGCTCCGGCGCGACCGCCAGCAGCAAGCCGAGGCCCAGCATCATCAAGCCGGAAAGCAGCTTCAGCAGACGGCCTTCCGTTTCGGTGAGCTTGCGCGAACCCAGGGTGAGGGTGAACACTCCCACAATGGCCAGGAGCGGCAGCACGTAGATCACGTTATAGAAAACCAGGTAGAGGTAATACGTTCCCGTCGGCAGCGCCTTCAATGTGAGGACGCGGGTGAACAGCATGGGGAACCCCACCGTGCACAACAGTTCGTAAGTGTTGGCGGCGATGGCGAGCAGCAGCGTTCCCGCCACCAGCGTGGGCAGGCGCTCGGCACGGATGAGGCCGGTGATGCGCTGGTACAGCCCCGGCTTCGCGCCTTCCGGAATGGACAGCGTCACCCCCCGTTTGAATAAGAAATAATCCTTGATATTGACGATGGCGAGAAGCATCGCGAACGCCCCCGCCACCCGCGTGACCGAACGGATTTCGCCAAAGGCGAGGAACACGTTGAGCCAGGCCGCCATGAAAGCAAAATAGACCACCCCCGAGGTGAGGATGAAAATCCCCCCCACCAGCAGCATGCGCGCGCGGCTCTGGGCATGGACCAGCAGGCTGAGAAGGAACAGCAGAATAAAAAAGGCGCAAGGGTTGAACGCGTCCACCCCCGCTAAAATCACCGTCAATACCGGAAGGGAAAAGCGGCCGGGGTCCACCTCGCCGACGAGCGGAAGCACCATCGGCGCCTCGCCTGCCGCCTCCTGCGGAAGCCTGCCTCCTGCCTCGACGGCTTCCTTGCAGGCCTGCAACTCCTCGCGCAGGAGCTTTCCCGTCGTGTCGTCGGAGCGGAAACCAAAGTGGACTTTGCCGCAGTACATGAACGCGGGCACGGCCGGAGACTCCTGTCCAAGCTCCTTCGCCATGGCGAGGAATTTCTCCCGGTTGCCAAGGTTATCGCTGACTTCGAGGGAATGGACGACAAGCCACGGGTAGGCCGAGTCCATCCATTCGACGAGCGGCTGTGCGGAGAGGCAGTGCGGGCAGCTTTTGGACCAGAAGAAATACAACTCCAGCTCCGCCTCCCCCCCGCCATCCACCCGGTGCCACGTCGTCTTTTCGGCAAAAACCAACGGGGGAAACAGCAGACAAGCCCAGAGAGCCAGACAGAGCGCGGCAAGACGAAGGGCCCGCCCCAGCGGGATATTGATTTGGGACCTCCCCCTCCGCGTGATAGAATTGTCGGGCAATGGTTGCATGAAGGGCTTCCCTTAAGGAGCAATGTTTATTGCTCCTGCGATCGAGCCAGTTACTAAAATCAACCTGCCCCATTTAAGCATATTCCCGGCCGGCCCCGGCAAAAGAGTTGCCCATGACCAGTTACATCATTCGCCGCCTGCTCCTCATGCTGCCGACCCTGCTCGGCATCCTGACCATCACCTTTTTCATCACCCAGTTCGTTCC
>QJZQ01000156.1 GCA_003246675.1 Nitrospirota bacterium
GGTCAGCGTCACGGAATTACGGCCCTTGCTGTGCTTATTGGCCATTCCAACGTGCCCGTCGCCTTCAATGCCATGATCGTCCGTCGGCCCGAGGGTGATGGGAACCGTGGTGAAGTTGGAGGACTTCCAGATCACCGCGTTGGCGTTGCCACGGTCTTCAGGATGGCTGCCGCTGGCTTCCAAAGTGATGGAATTAGCGTCATTGCAGCTGGTTTGCTCGCCGGGCTGGATGGAGCCAGCGAAAGCGGATGCAGCGAAACAGGTTACAGAAAAAGAAGCCACCAACAAAATCGCGAATTTTTTCATGAGACTTTCCTCCTTACCCTAGTTAAAAAAACCTTATGGAATACAAACATAAGCCAAGTGGTTTGCCCTACTGGTTAAGAGCCACCTCCTCCCCGAGTTCTTGAAACTTGATGCCTTTATTTAAATGTTGCCCAATGGCTGGGATTGATCGCGAATGTTTTCTCAGGGATAGAGAGCAAAATAAAAATCACTTGAACTTGGAATAAACCTTCTATCCCAAGTCTACCCCTTTTGCAGTAGTAAATATACAGATCGAGGCAAATATGTCAATGCCTATTTAAACTTACACCCTCTTTCCCTTAGCCGACGGGTTCCTAAAACTCCATACGGCAGGGGCAAAAACCGGCATATCCCGCAAGCCCCGTTATGAACCGCGCCAGGGGTCTATGTGCCATTATTTTTCAAAAGGTTCCGGTCTGTAGCGGCGCAAGGCGGGTCATCCAGCCACTTCCTGGTCATGGATCGTTGCCCCCGCAGGGATCACCAAGGGCCGGGCACCGCCTGACAGGCGAACGCGCCCCGTAAGCGTAGCCGCCCCCTCGAAGCGCACATCGCCCGAAACTTCAAGGCTTTCCAGTTCAAGCAGGCCGGGGGCCACCGGAATGCGGCGGTCGAATTCCTCCATATGGGAAAATCGTTCATCGAGCCGGATGCCGGGCAGCCCGGGCAACGTCCTCGCGGGGTTCCTGCGCAGGCGGCCCTCATCAAGAATGAACAGGTCCGACCGGATGAGCAGAAGGTCCTCGGTCTTCTTCACCGGCAGAAAGCGGTCGCGCTCCACAATCAGCCCAAGGGCTCCGGGAAACCATTCCAGCGCGGAGCCCACCGCCGTCTCCAACTGCACCACCGGCGTGCCCGCCACGTCCTTGCGGTTGACGATGAGGTCGAGATCGAGCGGTCCCTGTGAAAGAACCCTCTTCAGGTGCCTGAGGTGGACCCAGATATTGTTGGTGTTGAAGACATGAAATTTTTCCTGGCCGCAAAACTCCGCAACGTGTTCTGGCGGAACGTGTGCAAGCTCAAGGAGTTTCAGCTTGCCATTCCGCCGATACAGCGTGCCCCCCTTCACATCGGCTGGCGTTTTCGGCGTCATCTCCATTATGAAGGGGATGTCGCGCGAAAGCATATAATGGAGAATGCGCTCATCGACCGTCGCACCCAGGTTATCGGCGTTGGAGATGAACAGCACCTCGCGCCCCGCGGCCAGCAGTTCGTCGAGAATCCCCTGATCGCTGAGGCAGGAATATAAATCGCCATGACCGGGCGGGTACCACGCCTCCACCCCGAACTCCGACTCGGCCAGCGGCTTAAGCGACGCCTCCGCAAGCCTCGGGAAGCGGTTCTGTTTAAAAGGCCGGATCGGCAACCGCCCGGCATAGGGGCCGAGGGCAAGCCCGGTCTGCGCATCGGTATAAAAGCTGTTCATCAGCAAAAGAGGCACGGCGGACCCCGCCTGGCGGTTGAGCGCGGCGAGCTGATCCACAATCAGGTCGAGGAAGGTATGATCGGCACGGACTGGCAGGGTGGATTTGGGCTGATGGCAGCCCATCGTCGTTCCCAGGCCTCCGTTGAGCTTGCACACGGCGAGGCGGGAAAGCTCCTCCCGGCCGGTATTGCCGCCGGGTTGATCGAGGCCGGAAAGGAGGGGAAGATCCTCCGGCTCAGGAGCCGCCACGGCTTCCCAGTCATCGACCTGGGCGGGCCCGCTCCGGTATTTTTCAATCAGCCGCAAGAATCCCGCCAATGCCTGAGGACCCAGGCCTATCTGCTCCAGCTCAGCCCTGAGCCGCTCCGTGCTTTTCATCATGGGCATGTGAAATTTTCCTGTTTAAATTCGACCGACATCAAGCCTTCTCCGGTTATACTATAAACTATATGGCAACCCGATGATTCGGCAACACCCGCCGCTCGACACCCACAACCCCGTATATCAATAAGACAGACTGTAGAATTCCTTATGATGAATCCGCACGATATCGACACCCGTTTACTGGAAAAAGAACACAGCATCGACGCCCTCAAGCAACTGTTCGAGCTGCATTTGAAATACACCCAGGCCAAGGACGCCAAATCGGCCACGCAGCTCGACCTTTACAAGAGCCTCGCGCTGGTGGTGCGCGACCGTCTGGTGGAGCGGTGGATTCGCACCAAGGACGTGCACGCCGAAAACAACGTCAAACGCGTGAACTACCTGTCGATGGAATACCTGATCGGCCGCCTGCTCCAGCACAATATGCAGCACCTCGACCTGGAGAACGAGTTCAACAAGGCGCTCACGGACCTGGGCTACCACCTGGAGACGCTGCAGGATCTGGAGTCCGAGGCTGGGCTGGGCAATGGCGGCCTCGGCCGGCTCGCCGCCTGTTTTCTTGAATCCCTGGCGACCCTCGACATTCCGGCAAACGGCTACGGCATCCGCTACGAGTTTGGCATCTTCAAGCAGAGCTTCATCGACGGACACCAGGTGGAAAGCGCCGACAACTGGCTGCGCCAGGAAAACCCCTGGGAGGTTCCCCGGCCCGAGCATCTCTACCCTATCAAATTTTACGGCCGGGTGGAACACACCACCCACCCCGACGGCCGTGAAACCTACGAGTGGGTGGATACTCAGGATAACGTGATGGCCATGGCCTACGATATCCTCATCCCCGGATTTCAAACGCGGACGGTGAACTGCCTCAGGCTCTGGGGAGCGCGATCCACCCGGGATTTCGACTTCAAATATTTCAACGACGGCGATTACATCCAGGCGGTCACCGAAAAACAGGAGAACGAGACCATCTCCAAGGTGCTCTACCCCAACGATGTCTCCATCCAGGGACGGGAACTTCGGCTCAAGCAGGAATATTTTTTCGTCTCCGCCTCGCTGCAGGACATTATCGACCGGCACAAGAAAGCCTACATCACTCTCGATAATTTCCCGGAAAAGGTCGCCATCCAGCTAAACGACACCCACCCTTCTCTGGCCATCCCGGAACTCATGCGCCTGTTCCTGGACGAGGAGAACATGGCCTGGGAAAAAGCCTGGGATCTGACCGTCCGCGCCGTCTCCTACACCAATCACACGGTGCTGCCCGAAGCGCTGGAGAAATGGTCCGTGGAAGTGCTGGGGCGGGTGCTGCCGAGGCATTTGCAGATCATCTATGAAATCAACCGCCGCTTCCTGGCCGAGGTGGCGCTGTGCTTTCCCGATCAGCCCGAAAGAGCGCGGCGCATGTCCATCATCGAGGAAGAGCCCGTCAGGTCGGTATGCATGCCTCAGCTCTCAATCGTGGGCAGCCACGCCGTCAATGGCGTCGCGGCGCTGCACACCCACATCCTGAGAAAAAGCCTGTTCAAGGATTTTGATGAGATGTACCCGGGGAAAATCCAGAACAAAACCAACGGCATCTCGCAGCGAACCTGGCTTAAGACCTGCAACCCCGAACTCTCCAGTTTCATCAGCGACCATATCGGCGACCCCTGGCTGAGAAACTTGTATCACCTGAAGAAACTTCTTCCCCTGAGAGAGGACGACGGGTTTATCGACCGCTGGCGGGAGATCAAGCTGAACAACAAGAAAAAGCTCGCCCACTTCGTCAAACAGGAAATGGGGATCGACATTATACCCGAATCGCTGTTCGACGTGCATATCAAGCGGGTTCACGAATACAAAAGGCAGCTGCTCAACATCCTGCACGTGATCGTGCTCTATTCGCGGATCAAGAAGGACCCGAAGGGCACTCACCTCCCGCGCACGGTGATGTTCGCCGGCAAGGCCGCCCCCGGTTACGCCATGGCGAAACGCATTATCAAGCTCATCAACAGCGTTGCCCATACCATTCAGCAGGACCCCGAGATGCAGGGACGCCTGCAGGTGCTTTTCCTTCCCAACTATTCCGTGTCGCTGGCCAAACGCATCATCCCCGCGGCCGACCTGTCGCAGCAAATCTCCACCGCGGGCATGGAGGCTTCGGGAACGGGAAACATGAAACTGGCCTTGAACGGCGCACTGACGGTGGGCACCCTCGACGGGGCCAACATAGAAATCCTTGAAGAAGTGGGAGAGGACAATATCTTCATCTTCGGCCTCAAGGCCGACCAGGTGACCGAGATGAAACGCAACCATTACCACCCGCGCGACATCTACCACGCAAACCCCGAGCTTAAACAGGCGATCGACATGATTCGCGAAGGCTTCTTCAACCCGGAATGCCGCGACCTGTTTCAATGCATCGTCGATTCGCTGCTCGACGAGGGAGACCGCTTCATGGTGCTGGCGGACTTCGCCGAATACTGCCGGGTGCAGAAAAGCATCGAGAAGGAATTCCTGCGGCCCCGGCGTTGGACGGAAAAGTGCGTCACCAACTCGGCGAATATGGGAAAATTCTCCAGCGACCGCACCATTCAGGATTACGCGCGCGACATCTGGGGCATCACCCCCTGCCCCATCGCCCCGCCCATGCCGGTCGATTGATCCGCCCATGCTGGCGTTCAAAAAAAACATCTATCAGCCGGACGAGGCCGCCAACGGCCCCCGGCTGGCCCCCTACCCCTTCATCCTGCATGCCCTCAGCGCGGACCGCAACATCCTGCCGGGTCTCTTGCGCAGCCTCACCGAAGAGGACCTCAGGCGCTACCAGGTGCTTTTCCCGCACGCTTCGAGGTTCGCCACGCTGCCTCTGCTCAACGCGCTATCGCGGCGGCTGCTCGAGGCCCTTGTCCGCCCCGATATCTGGTACGCGATGAACGCCTATCACCTCTGCTACCTCTACGACAGCCTCCTCGGCCTGGTGGAAGACTACAGCTATGAAAGCCGGGAGGACCGCCTGAAAATGATCCCGGAGCTGAATGGCGAGGCGGTGCCTTTTGAGGATTTTCTCGAAAACTATTTTCACAACACCGCGTTTCTGATCGCCCCCGAGCGGTTGAACGCCATGAGCGCAGAAGAAAAGGCCCGAGCGGGCTTTACTGACCCCTGCCTGTTCGGTGTGGTCAACAAATTCATTCCCTCCGAAGAAGAGATGGCCTTGCGAATCCTCCCCGGCAACCCCTACCGCCCGTCAACCTGAGCGCGCCTCTCACGCTTTGTCCAGTTCTTCCTCGATTTTACAAGTGAGTTCCCGGTCTCCCGGTTCCATGCCACTGCCATAATGGCCCACGGGGCGGCCGTGCCGGTCGATGAGAAACTTATGAAAATTCCAGCTCACCTGGCTGCCGGTAGGTAAAGGTTTTGAGCGCACTAAGTAATAAAATCTTTTGAATACCTGAAACAGCCGGGCCTTCAGCGACGCACCGTTTTTTGCGGGCAACCGCGCGGATTCGAGAAACTGGTACAACGGCAGCGGGTTCTCGCCACGGATCGATACCTTGCTCATCAGCTCAAAGGGCACGCTGAACCGCCGTTCGCAGAAACCGGCGATTTCCGCTTCGTCCCCCGGCTCCTGCCCGCCAAAATCGTCGCAGGGGAAACCCAACACCGTCAGCCCGCGTTCATGATATCGCTCATGAAGCGCTTTGAGCCCTTCGTATTGCGGGGTGAAACCGCAGCGTGAGGCGACATTGACGATAAGAAGAACCCGCCCCTGGTAGTCCTGCCCTTTCACCACCTTGCCGGCGATATTCTTAAAATTAAAGTCATAGACAGACGGCATGGAGAACCTCGCTAAAAATATTTTTTGACCTTCCCCCTTCTCGACGCGGGGGGTTCCTGCCCTCACCCCGCCCCATTCAGGAGAAATTCCACATATTCTCCCTTCTGCAAAAATACGAGCAGACACTTACTTCATGGGGCGTTATTCGTTATAATGAGCCCGGAGTCACACGCACCGAGGCGTCTCTCTACCGGGCGCCTGCAAAAAAGAGGGCGAACCCACGCGCGTTCCCCCACTCTCTCGATATGCTGATTTTCAAAAACAACCTGTACGCAAAAAACGAGCCCGCGGGAACCGGCTATATTCGCTCTCCCGATCCCGGGTTCGAGGAAGCGTTCGATCCGGCCCATTTTCTCACCCGCGTCCTTGAGGAGGAAGAGGAGACCCTGCGCTTCCTGGAGCGCCAGCCCCGGGAATACTGGAATCAGGACGGCCTCAAGTTTTTTCCCGTCTCTCACAAAGCCGGCGGTTTCCAGACGTTACAAGCCATACTCACCATCCTGAAGGACGGGCACAAGGACCGGAAGACCTGGTACCATATGAACGCCTATCACTTCGGATTCCTGCACGATGCCCTGTCGCGCTTCACCTTCAATTACAACCTGGACAACCTGGAAGAAAAAAACAAGGCGCTGCCCGAACTCAAGGGCCTGCCTCTCAACTTCAACTGGTTCGTGAAAAACTATTTCTTCGGCACGCTGTTCCTCACCAGCGAAGAAGAGTTCGACCGCTTCACGGCCGAAGACAAACAAAAAAAAGGATTCACCGATCCCTGCCTGTTCGCCGTGATTCATGGCCTCGCCCCGACCCGCGAGGAACTTAAGCTTAAAGCGGCGAACGACTACCCGTACAATATTTATGTTTGACCGGCGACCGGCACCCCTTCAGCCACCGGAAAAAAAATAACATACCCAAGCCCCGAATAAAATTTTACAATAGCCCTTCGGTCCCATGAGGACTCGTTATCACACTCACGACGATGCGCATTCATTCACCCGGGGCCGAAATTCGAGCCCCATCCCCCACACCGGGGCACCCCGCTCAAACCCATGGTTCTTCTACCCGCAATCGCTCTCGTTTTCATTCTCGGGATTCTGTCGCAATGGCTTTCGTGGCGGTTCAAGCTGCCCTCCATCGTCCTGCTCTCCATCACGGGCCTCATCATCGGCCCGGGGTTTGGCTGGATCAGCCCAAGTGAGGATTTCGGCACCCTGCTCGAAACCATCGTCAAGCTCGCGGTGGCCATCATCCTGTTCGAAGGGGGGCTCAACCTTAAATTTCATGAACTGAAGACGACCGGGAAAGCACTCCGTCAGCTCATCGGCCTGGGTCTGCCCCTGTCCTGGTTTTTCGGTTACCTGGCCTGCCGCGTGGCCGCGGGGCTTTCCATCCCGGTATCGCTTTTGCTCTCATCCATTCTGGTTGTCACCGGCCCTACGGTCATTATGCCGCTGATCCGCCAGACGCGCCTGCAACCGCGTACCGCTTCGCTGCTCAAATGGGAAGGCATCATCAACGACCCCATCGGCGTGCTGCTCGCCGTTCTTGTTTTTCAATTCGCCATTGTCACCGAGCACGCGCCCACCGGCGAAGCCCTCGTCCTGAAACTCGCAGGAGCCATCATTGCCGCGGTTCTCATCGGCATCGTCGGCGGCTACCTGCTGAAATTCCTGTTTGAAAAGGGCCACGTTCCCGAATTCCTGAAACTGCCCATGGTGCTATCGACGGTGCTCGCCATTTACGCCTTCGCCAACCTGATGCAGGAGGAGATCGGTTTGCTCTCCGTCACCGTTCTCGGCATGACCATGGGCAATATCGGCATGCTCATTATCTATGAACTGCGCAAATTCAAGGAGACCATTACCGTGGTCCTGGTATCGGTGGTGTTTATTCTTCTCACCGCCGACACCGACCTGCAAAGCCTGATGAACCTGAACTGGCGAGCCGCGGTATTCATCCTTTGCATCCTGTTTCTGGTCCGCCCGCTCGCGGTCTGGGTATCCACGCTGGGCTCGGGCCTGAACTGGAAGGAAAAGCTCTTTATCGGCTGGATCGCCCCTCGGGGTATCGTCGCGGCTTCGGTTGCCGGCTTGCTCGGCCTGGAACTGGCCAAACATGGCTTCGAAGACGCGGATTTGCTGAGCCCGCTTGTGTTCGCCGTGATTTTCAGCACCGTTGTATTGCACGGGTTCAGTATTCAGTGGCTATCGCGCCGCCTGGGCCTGGCAAGCCACGCTCAGGAGGGCATTCTCATCATTGGCTCCTACCCCTTCAGCATCGAACTGGCACGGGTGCTCAAGGCCTCGGGCTACCCGGTCCTGATGGTGGACAGCTCCTGGCATAGTCTGCGGGAAGCGCGGCTCCTGGGAATTCCGGTGCATTACGGCGAGATCCTCTCCGACACCAGCGAGGCAAACCTCGACCTGTCCGAGATGGGCTATCTCCTCGCCGCAACGGGCAACGACGCCTACAATTCGCTGGTGTGCAACGCCTTCGTCTCGCACTTTGGCCGCGACCGCGTGTTCCAGCTCGGCGTCCACGAAAAAGAAACCAGCAAAGAACTCCGGGGCTCGGCGCGCGGGAAAATCGCCTTCGGCGGCAGCCTGCTCTACGAAGAAATCATCATCCGCTACTTCGAGGGCTGGCGCTTTCAGAAGACCCGCCTCACCCGCGAGTTCGATTATGCCGATTTTCTGCAATCCTCCCAGGAGAACCGCCAACCGCTGATCCTGCTCAAGAAAAACGGCCGCATCGCTTTCGACTTCACGGAGTCCAAAACCACTCCGGAGCCCGATGACACAATCATCAGTTTTTCATTGCAAAAGCCCGAAAAAGAAAAAAAATAATTCCCGCGAGATCCCGGTCCTTCTCCCTTCGGGCGTCCCTCTTCCCACAATTGAGAGAATGCGCTAAACTGAGTCGTCTGGCACGCACCATCAGCGAGGAATTTTCTTGAAACCTATCGTCACCGCCGCCCAAATGCA
>QJZQ01000219.1 GCA_003246675.1 Nitrospirota bacterium
GCGATGCTCGTCTCAATCCGGAAAGGTTAAAAAAAGGTGTGTCGGTTCTCGACTATCATAGTTTGATCATAGTCGACCCAAAAGGGCTCGCTCGAATTGAATAAGCTCTTAGTTTATTGGTGCGCCTGGAAGGATTCGAACCTTCGACCTACGGATTAGAAGTCCGTTGCTCTATCCAACTGAGCTACAGGCGCATTGGGGTTTTTTGCCGGGTTGCGCGGCGGGGAAGTGTCGATCTATTTTAAGGGAGCTGTCTTGGGCGGGCAATGCCTTTTTATCAATCTTATCATTTGTTATCGTATTTCCAGGTTTCCCGGCTGCGCGTGCTCGCCCCTTTCAGTCCTTTTTGTTGCCTTCGTAGAGGATGATTTTTACTTTCTCTTCGGTGATCAACCCTTCCTGGATGATGCCGTCGAGCTTGGCCTTCACCTGCTCGATTTTCTCCTGCCGGTCGGCCACTTCGATGACGATCGGCAGGTCGGTGGAAAGCCGCAGGATGGAGGTGGTGTGGAAATGGCTTGATTTGCCAAAACCCGCCATGCCGCGAAGGGCCGTGGCTCCGGCCAGCCCTTCTTCTTTGAAAAATTCCAGCAGGTATTTATAGAGCGGTTTGCCTTCGTATTTGTCGGACTCGCCGATGAATATTCTGAGCAGTGTCGCTTCGGTTTCTTTTTTCATGTCATCTCCACCCCGAAAAGGTCATGCAGGCCTTGCCTATGTAGATCGCCAGAAACGTCAGCACGAGGGTGCCCACAACGTTCAGGCTGAAGAGCACGATTTCTCTTTCCTCCAGAAGCTTGATGGACTCGTAGCTGAAGGTGGACATGGTGGTGAAGGAGCCGAGCAGGCCGATGGTGAGAAAGACCCGTGCCTCCTCGCTGAACCAGCCCTTGTATTCGGAGGCGTACATGATGAGGCTGAGTGCGAGGCTGCCGAGGAAATTGACGCCGAGCGTGCCGAGGGGGAAGGCGACGGCGCCGCTCTGAATCCATCCGCTGACGTAATACCTCAACAAGGCGCCGACGAACCCGCCCGCGCCAACCAGAACCCATAGCGACATTCCATGCTCCTCATCGAGGGTACCTTGTGTCTCCGTGGTGAGATGAAAGCCCCTGCGCGGCCACGGTGCTTTGCTGCACCCGGCGTATTCTGCAAGGGTTCACCACCGGCAAACAGGATGACTTTATCTTTTTGCGGGGTGATTTCCAACAAGATTCTGATTTCCTTGTGATAAAGGAGAATCGCGGGTCCCGTGGCTGCGGGCTGTGGCTCACACCATGCCGATGGAGCTTGCGTGCATCTGCGCGCGTTGTTCGGCGGTCATTTGCAGTTGCGGCAGGTTGTTGCTGCCGAACTTCTCGATGTAGAGGAAGATGTACTCGCGCACGCAGGTGCGCAGGTCCCATTTGGGGTCGTGGTTTTTCTCGAAATCGTCGAATACTTCGAGGGCGTCCTGAATGCTGAGGCCGCGGTCGACGGTGAAGTAATAGTCGAGCGCGAGGTCCCACTCGGGGTTCTTGTAGTAGGACAGGCCGTATTTCTCCGGCTCGAAGGCAATGGGGCTGAATTTGCCGAGGACGAAGGTCATGAAGCCCAGGGAATGGATGTGTGCCTTATTATTCTCGACGAAGCGCCGCGAGTCATCGGTTTCTTCCTGGGTTTCTCCGGGGAAGCCGAAAAAGCCCATGATGTGGTTCCAGATGCCCGCCTGGGCGGCCATGCGCAGGTTGGTTTCGATGGCCGGCAGCTCGGTGGCCTTGTCCATGAGCTTGAGCACCCGCTGGTTGCCCGATTCGTAGCCGAAGTGCAGGTAGCGGCAGCCCGATGCGTGGGCGTCCTGCCACACTTCTTCGTCGAGAAGGGTTTCCTCGAAGCGCATGTGCGTGGTCCACACGATGTCGGCGTGGGTGTCGATGAGCTGGCGTGACAATTTCCTGAACAGCGCGGGCGGGTAGGATTCGTCGGTGAAGTGGAAAAACCGCGTCTGGTATTTGTTCTTGAGAAAGTCGATTTCGCGGACGATGTGGTCCACCTGCTTGGTGCGGAAGCCTTCCACGTAGCCCTGGAAATGGTCGCAGAAGGTGCAGCGGCCCCAGTAGCAGCCGCGCGTGGCGAGGTACGGCAGGATGAGTTCGGGGACGAAATATTTGTCGAGCGGCAGGCCGTCGAAATCCGGCGGCGGCAGCTCGGCGAGGTTTTCGCTGCACACCTCGCGGCTTATATGAATGCCCGCCGAGTCCTTGTAGATCAGGTTGGGCAGGCCGGACAGGTCGCCCTCGCCCTTGTCCAGCGCATCGAGAAGCTTGAGGAAGGCGTGCTCGCCTTCGTAGATCACGGCGCTGTCGTAATACTCGAAGAGTTCCGGTTTTTCCTTCAGGGTGTCGCGCAGGCGGGTGATGATGTTGCCGCCCAGGGTGATGTGGACGTCGGGAAACTCTTCCTTGATCATCTTGCAGAAAGTCAGCGTGGGGATCAGCTGTTTCTGTTGCACGACGCTGATGCCGACGAGGCCCGGCCGCTCCTGCTTAAGGACCGGGGCGACGAGCATGCGGTACACGTCCCGGTAAATGTTGATCTGTTCGTCGTCCAGCGCTTCGATAACCTCGCTCGACATGAAGGGCTTGAAGATGAGGTCGGTCTCCACCGGCGGGAAGCAGATCTGCGCCGGGTAGTAGCCGAGGGAAATGACCGCCATGGTCTCGTGCAGGCAGGCGGTGGCCCATTCCAGCCGGTCGATGTCATAAAAGGCCTCGCTGCGCAGAATGTCCTTGGCGTGCTGCACGTCCGCCGCCAGGCGCTGGAACATCTCCGGCGTGCAGGCGGTAAGCTGGCCGAGCAGGGCGCGTTCTTCGTCGTCGAGGGCGCGGGTGCGCTCCACGTGGCGCAGGTGGCGCAGCTCATGGGCGATGCGCCCCGCGACGTGTTTAAGGAACGGCGCGCTGAAAAACAGATCGTACATTTCGACGTTGATGTCTTTCTGCACGACCTCGTGCCCCGCCGGGCGCGCCACCGCCGCGAGCGACGGCAAGCTGAGGTAGGGCTCCGAGGGCAGCCAGTCGGGCGGAAAGAGCAGAAGCGTTTTCATGGCGATCTTTGGGTCTCCCTGATTTTACCCGGCGCGGCAGAGGGTTTTTTCCCGCCCCGCCGCGTTCTTCTTCCCCGACAGTTCCTCCTTGCCGAAGCGGTCGAGGTACAGCAGGAAATGCTCTCGCGGCAGCGTGCCCCAGAGGTTGAGCGTGGGGAAGTAATCTTCCGCCATGCGGATGCAGCGCGAGTTCATCTCCACCGCTTCCTCGCGGGTCATGCCCTCGTCGGCGACGAAGTCGAGATTCATGGCAATGTTGGCCTCGGGGTCCTGGACGATTTTGGAGATGGAAAATTTGTCCGGATACTGGTAGCAGCTGGAATCGCGGTTGAGCAGGAACACACCGGGGCCGAAGGAATGAATCGAGCCGAGATTGTCCTTCAGAAAGTCCATGGTTTCCTGGGCTTCCTCGTGCGTCTCGGTGGGGAAGCCGAAAAACAGAAAGGCGTGGTTCCAGATGCCGGCGTCGCTGCTCTTTTTGAGCACCTCGTGCTCGACGGCTTTCGTGGTGCCCTTGTCGATGAGCGAAAGGACGCGGTCGTTGGCGCTTTCCAGCCCGAACATGAGGAAAATGAACCCGGCGTCGCGCATCTTGCCGAACAGTGCTTCGTCCATCACCTTCTCGAACTTGAGCAGGGCGAGGGAGCGGATATCGAGGCCGCGTTTCACGATTTCCTCGGAAACGTCATTGAGCGAATGCGGCGAAACCGCCTCGTCGGAATAAGTGAAGTAACGGGTGTTGTATTTTTCCGCCAGGGCGGTCAGCTCGTCGACCATCAGCGCGGTGCGTTGTTTGCCGTAGCGGTGGCCGTAAACGAAGCTGTGAGTGCAGAAGGTGCATTTTCCCCAGTAGCAGCCGCGGCTTTGCAGAACCGGCAGGATGGGGTAGGGCGACAGGTAAAGGTCCATCGGCAGATCGTCGAACACGGGTGGCGGCAGTTCTTCGAAGCGCAGTTCGACGCGTTCCGGGCTCTGGTGGACGCCCTGTTCGTTCCGGTGCATGAGGTTGGGCACTCCGGTCAGGGGAGCGCCGTCCTTGAGTGCCGAAAGCAGGCGGTGGAGGGGTTCCTCCCCCTCGAAGGTCACAACGCTGTCGCAGAATTCGTCGAAGAATTCCGGGCGCTCGAGGAGTTGGCCGGAATTGACGCTGAAGATGGGGCCGCCCAGGGTCACGTGCAGGTGCGGGTGAGCCTCCTTCAGCATGCGCGCCAGAGTGAGCCCGGGGATGATCTGGGAAATGCCGATGATGGAGATGCCGGCCACGTCATAATCTTCCCAAGCTTCGCCCGGCAGCAGTTCCTCTTCATAGAGTTCGATAAAGGGGTTGGTGTTCCGGTCGCGGGTGGCCTGGGCGGCGCGCTGGGTGGATTCCTCGGCGCGAGTGCCGCTTTCGAAGGTGGACAGGGAAAAAACCGTCGGCGAGTAAGCGTCGGAAACCAGTTTGAGCGCCGACTTGATGATCATGTCGGCCTGCCGGTAGGCGTCGAAATCGAAAAAACGCTCCGGAGTGCGCATCACCGCCTTGGCCTCCTCGACCTGCGAGAGAATGGCGCCGGAGAATTTGATCCCGGTGGCCAGCACGTCGATGAGCGATTTGTCCTTAATAGTGAACGAACTTTTCGAGCGGACGGCCTCGAGCCGCCCCTGCATCTTCTCCACCACCTTTTTCAGGCGGCCGGGAGAGAGGAACCGCTCGTAGGACGCGATATTGAAATCCCGCTGCGCCGCCTGCCACCCCTTCGACCGCAGATAAGCGGTCAGGTAGGGGGTGCTCAGGTAGGGCTGAGTGGGGTACCACTGCGCGGGAAAAATCAAGAGCGTTTTCATGATTGAGCCATGATAGCATTTCTGCCGGGATTGCCAAACATATAATGATTATAACGCTCTCGCCGCCCCAGGCGGCATCGGCGCGCGGAACAAAATCCATTTGACATCATTTTTGCGCAACGTATAATCGACTTTTTATAAAGACCAGCGTGGAAAGGCCCAGGCCCTGCGGCCGGGGCGTTTTTTTCGCCAATTTGCACGGATTTCCCGGCTCTTGGCGAATACTTTTTGCGCCTTGAGTGCGCGGGTGACCCGCCCGGGCCGGGAAGCGGCCAGGGTGGTTTTCGACCTGTTAAGAACGTGGAACTCCCAAGAACTTAAAAAGGATTTCCCGAGGGCCTTGGTCCGGGAAACGATGTGACCCCTCATGAAAAAAAACGAGCGATTCATCATGGATAAAACCGGACGGTTCCTGGCGCTTGCCGCGCTGCTTCTGACTGCCCTTGCTATGGGGCCCGGCCTTGCGGGAGCCAATACAGGCCCGGTCCAGGCCATTGCCGCCGAGATCTCCCTGGTCGATGGCATTGCCGTCGACCAGAAGGGCAACATCTACATTTCCAGGCGTGAGCACAACATCGTCAACCGCATCGACCCGCAGGGAATGATGACGCGCTTTGCCGGCTCCGGTGTATCCGGGTTCGCCGGGGACGGCGGCCCGGCGGTGGATGCGCAGCTGAAGAAGCCGGCGGGCCTCGCCGCCGATTCGAGCGGCAACGTTTATATCGCCGACCGGGATAACCACCGTGTGCGCAAAGTCGATAGCAAGGGCAGAATCACAACCGTTGCAGGAACGGGCACAGCCGGGTTCAGCGGAGACGGCGGCCCGGCGGTGAGCGCGAGCCTCAACCTGCCTTCCGCCCTCGCCTTCGATTCCAAGGGCAACCTCTACATTGCCGACCGCTCCAACGAGCGCATCCGCAAAGTGGACTCCAAGGGCAACATCCAGACCTACGCCGGCAACGGCAACGAGGGCTACCACGGCGACGCGGGACCGGCCACCGAGGCCGAGCTTTCGAAACCCTTCGGCATTGCCTTCGATGCCAACGATAACCTCTACATCGCCGACCGTGGCAACAACCGCGTGCGAAAGGTGAGTGCCCGGGGAACCATCACCACTCTGGCGGGCGATGGCGGTTTTTTCTTCATGGGTGATAACGGGCCCGCCTACCGCGCCAGCGTCGCCGGGCCGACGGGCGTTGTTGCCGACAAGGAGGGTAACGTCTACATCGCCGACCGGAACAACAACCGGATTCGCGTGGTCGATTCCCAGGGGATGATTCGCACCGTCGTCGGCACCGGGCAACAGAGCTACAACGGGGACTCGGAACTGGCCCGCGACACCAACCTGCACCTGCCCTTTGGCCTGACCCTCGACCCCGAGGGCCGTCTGCTCATCATCGACCGGTCGCATTACCGCATCCGCCGGGTGGACATCGCGCGTGGCAAGGTGGAAACCGTGGCGGGCAACGGGCTTAAAAAGTTCGGCGGCGATGGCGGCCCCGCGACGGGAGCGAAGCTGAGCTTTCCGCACGGCATGTTCGTCGATAAAGACGATAATCTGATTTTCTCAGACAAGGCGCATTTCCGCATACGCAAGATTTCCCCCGACGGCGTCATCAATACCCTCGCCGGCAACGGCAACCGGGGCAGCCTGGGCGATGGGGGGCCGGCCCTCGACGCATCGCTTTACAGCGTCACCATGCTCGCACCAAACAGTGCGGGGGATATTTATTTCCTGAGCCCGAGCGGCTTCGTCAGCCTCATCCGCAAGATCACCCCCGATGGCATCGTCCATCACGTTCTGGACACGGGCGATGAGAAATACCAGAAATCCATCCTCGCCGACAAGCTGGGCCGGTCGATGAAGAGCGACATCGTGCCCATCACCAACTTTGCCGACCTGGTGTTTGATGCGAAGGACAACCTCTACATCACCGATCGCCTGAACCATCAAATCCGCAAACTGGACCCGAGCGGCAACATCGTCACCATCGCCGGCATCGGCGATTCCGACTATGTGGGCGATGGCGGCCCGGCCAGGGAGGCGGCTTTCCGGGACCCGCAGGCCCTGGCGATGGACGCGGCGGGCAACCTGTACGTTGCCGATGCGGCCAACAACCGTATTCGCAAAATTGACACCCAGGGCATCATCACCACCATCGCGGGTAACGGCGACCACGATGACACCGGCGACGGCGGCCCCGCTCTGGAAGCGGGCATCCGCTCCATGGACTATCTCGCCGTCAGCCCGGCGGGCGAGTTGCACATCGTCGAATCCAACACCCACCGCATCCGCAAGATCACCAAGGATGGCCATATCATGGCCGTGGCCGGGCGCGGCGTGCAGGGCTACTTCGGCGATGGCGGGCCGGCCGAGAAGGCCATGCTGAAGAACCCGGCGGCCATCGCCTTCGATTCGAAGGGCAATATGTACATATCAGACATGGGCAACAACCGCATTCGCAAAGTCGATGCCAGCGGCGTCATCACCACCCATGCCGGCTCAGGAGCCTTCGGCTGGGGTGATGATGGCGAGACGGTGGAAATTTATTTTCAGAATTTCCCCTGATCGGTGCCTTGAGGACCCTGTAGATGAAACCCAACAAAAAAAACGTGGAGAGTTTTCAATGTTCCGATCGATCCCCATCCTGACGCTTAGTGTATTTTTGATGATAACGTCTTCCGCCCAGGCGGAGCCGAGCGATGCGGCCAAGACCAAAGTGTTCACCGAGATGCTTCTCAAGCTGGATCAGTTGGTCTGCAAGGAGCCGGAGAAAATCAAGGATTTCTATCTGCCCGAAAGCAGCCTCGTGCTGTTGGTGGACGACAAGCGCACCCTGCTTAAAAATCGCATCGATGCCTACCGAACGATGATGTCCGAATTCAAGGGGCTGAAATGCAATTCCCAACGCAAGATCCTGGCGGGGAAAGTCGGGGCCGATGTGGGCTACCTCCTTGCCGATGAGATCAGCAGTCTGGTCGCCGACAACACCGACAACGAAGAGCGCCAGCACAGCGTTTGCAGCTACGTCTTCACCCAGGAAGACAAAGAGTGGAAAATTTCCCTCGAACATTGTTCCACGCTGCCCGACTACAGCATTCGCCCCGGCGACGACGCCCTGTATTACTTTCACAACCCCGTATACTGATTTTCAGGCACGGGCCACACGTTCGTGATGCAGGATCCTGAAGCCACTCCCCTGGGGGCCACCCCGGGAGGCGGCGGGGTTGATTTCGCCCTGTTCAGCCAGCACGCCACGGCGGTGGAGCTTTGCCTGTTCGATAACGCTAAAGCCGCGGCCGAAACGCGCCGGGTTTCCCTCACCCGTGGCGAGGGTTTCATCTGGACCACCCGTGTCGAGGGCCTGGGCGCAGGGGCCCTCTACGGTTACCGGGTCCACGGCCCCTACGACCCCGGGCAAGGCCACCGGTTCAACCCCGCCAAACTTCTCACCGACCCTTACGCCCGCTTAACCACCCGGTCGTCCAGTGCCGACCACGTGATGTTTTCCTATCGCCTGGGCGCGCCGGAAGAAGATCTCGCGATCGACACCCGCGACAGCGCACCGGTCGCGCCCTTGTCCGTCGTCGTCGATTCCGCGTTCGATTGGGGCGGAGACCGCCCGCCCGCCATTCCCTGGGAAAAAACGATCATTTACGAAACGCACGTCAAGGGGATGACAAAGCGGCACCCCGGCGTGCCCGAAAAGCAACGGGGCACCTTCGCGGGGCTAGCCTCGCCCGCCATCATCGAACACCTGTTGGAGCTTGGCGTCACGGCGGTGGAACTCATGCCGGTGCACCAGCATTATGATGAGCACCACCTGCTTAAAAAAGGTCTCACCAATTACTGGGGCTACAACACCCTGTCCTACTTTGCGCCGGATGTGCGGTT
>QJZQ01000036.1 GCA_003246675.1 Nitrospirota bacterium
TCCACCACGCCGAGCACATCGAGAACGTAGCGGGCGTTGAGGCCGACGACCACGTCCTCGCCGTCGTAATTGACGGACATTTCCTCGCGCGCGGCGCCAAGCTCGGTATTGTCGGAAACCAGGGTGAGAAGACCTTTCTGGATCTCGAAGCGAACCATCTTCGACTTTTCGTCGGCCAGCAGAGCCACCCGCTTGAGGGCGTGGATGAGGTCATCGCGGTTGGCCCGCACCTGCAGTTTGTTGTCCGCCGGAATCACCTGGCGGTAGTTGGGAAATTTTCCGTCGATCTTTCTCGACACAATCACCTGCCGGCCCTGGATGAAGGCCAGGTGGTTGTTCTTGGCGGAAAACTGGAGGGCCTGGTCGTCGGAATCCATCAGTTTCAGCAGCTCGGTCAGGGCCTTCTTGGGCAGCAGGTAGGAAAGCGCCTCGTCCCCCTCCACGTTCGACTTGAGCAGCGGCCGGTTGATGAGGGCCAGCCGGTGGCCGTCTGTGCCCACGAGGTTGGCGCGGTCGTTCTCTTTTTCCAGCAGCAGGCCGTTGAGCGCCTGGCGGGTTTCGTCGGGAGACACCGCGAAAAACGTTTTGCGGATCATCTCCCTGAGCAGCAGGGAACTGAACTCCATGATGGAGTCCTCGCTGTACTCGGGAAGTGCGGGGAAATCCTTGGCGGGCAGGCCCGGCAGACGGAATTTCGACTTGCCGCATTTCAGGGTGACCCAATCGTTGTCCTCCCGCTTCAGGTGGATTTCCTGATCGGGAAGCTCGCGGGTGATATCGAACAGCTTGCGGGCATTGAGGGCGACGGCCCCCTCGGCCACCACGTTGGCCGGGTAGAAGCCGCGCGTTCCGATCTCGAGATCGGTGGCCTGAATGCAGACGCCGTCTTTTTCTGCGCTCAAAAGCAGGTGGGAGAGAATCGGCATCGCGCCTTTGGTTTCGACGATGCCCTGAACTTTCTGCACCCCGCTTAGAAAATGGTCCCTGCCGATTCTGACTTCCATAGAGCCTCTCTGATTTTCAGCGTCTGCAAACGAAATTGTAATTATCACAAAAGTCCCCGCCCTGTCAAAAGGTATTCTCCCGGCCCGCGACACCAACCCCGGCAAACAGCGCCGCCGCAAAAAGCTTCCGGACATGCGGCGCGGCGCCCGCAGGGCGCCTCCCTCAAGGCGACAAGGCCGCGCCACCAGAGGCCTTGACGGAAAC
The DNA here is from genome assembly GCA_003246675.1 of Nitrospirota bacterium. Taxonomy (GTDB): domain Bacteria; phylum Nitrospinota; class Nitrospinia; order Nitrospinales; family VA-1; genus SZUA-259. Next base: position 1,210 of record QJZQ01000036.1, read on the forward strand.
TCTCCCTTATGATAGCTTCGATAAATTCAACCTTTAACCCCCTTAGGCGACATGATTATTGTTATGACCCCGCACGCCACGGCAGCGGAAATTCAGGCCGTTGAAAATAAGATCATTGAACTGGGCTACAAGCCCCACGAGATCGCGGGCGTCGAACGCAAGGTCATCGGCGCCGTGGGCGATGAACGCGGCAAGGATCGTCTGCAGAGCATCGAATCCATGGCCGGGGTGGAGAGCGTTTTTCCCATCCTCAAACCCTACAAGCTGGCAAGCCGCGAGGTGCAGGTCAAGGACTCGGTGATCTACGCCGGCGGCGTGCCTATCGGCGGCAAACCCATCGCCATCATGGCGGGGCCCTGCTCGGTGGAAAGCCGGGAGCAGCTCCTCACCACCGCGCGGCTGGTCAAAAAGGCCGGCGCCAATTTCCTGCGCGGCGGCGCCTTCAAGCCGAGAACCTCGCCTTACAGTTTTCAGGGCATGGAGGAAGAAGGTCTCAAGCTCCTGGCCGAAGCCCGGGAAGAAACCGGCCTGCCCATCGTGACCGAGGTCATGAACCCCCGCGAAGTCGACCTGGTCGCTGAATATGCCGACATCATGCAGGTGGGCGCGCGCAACGTGCAGAACTTTTCCCTGCTCAAGGAACTCGGAAAGCTTCAGAAACCCGTCCTCCTCAAACGCGGCATGATGACCACCATCAAGGAATTCCTGATGTCGGCGGAGTACATCCTCTCGGAGGGCAACCGCAACGTGATCCTCTGCGAGCGCGGCATACGCACCTTTGAAACCGCCACCCGCAACACCCTCGACCTCAGCTGCATCCCGGTATTGAAAAAGGAGACGCACCTGCCCATCATCATCGACCCAAGCCACGGCACCGGCCACTGGGATCTGGTCGAACCGATGGCGCGGGCCTCCATCGCCGCCGGCGCCGACGGCCTGATGATCGAAGTTCACCCCGACCCGGCGAGTGCATTTTCCGATGGCCCGCAATCCCTGCGGCCCGATAAATTCGCCAAAATGATGACGGACCTGAAGGGCTTCATCCAGCTCATGGGGCGAACCCTGGGCTGACCCTGCCGCGCGCAGCAGAAAATATCTTCCTCCTTTCGGCCTCCGGGCCGGGCTTCCGCTTGAATTGCCTTCGGAATGGGTTTATGCTTCCGGCATAAGGGTTTATCGCAATCCCGATTCGCCCGGCTTTGCTTTGGCGCTGTTGGCAGGCGCTGATGATCTGCCGGCCCCCTACCGCCCATGAGCGAATTTCATCTATCCAATAGAAGGCAGGCCGAAACTTACCGCGAAAACCTCGAAGAGGTCTTCGCCCTCGCCCTGAAGCCGGAGGCAGGCGCGCCTGCCCGGGAAACGGACCCGCAAAAAATTTATCTGGAATTCAAGAGCCGGGTCGAACCGGTGATCGAGCGGGAAACCCTCGCCCTCGAGCAGCAGATCCGCGAGACCGACAACTGCCATCTCCTCCTGCTCAAGCGGACCGCGCTGGTGGACACCGTGGTCCAGGCGGCCTTCACCCGCGCCATCGAAATCCACAACCAGGGCCAGGGCAAAAAACTGAGCGCCACCGAAATTCCCGTGGCCATCGTCGCGCGCGGCGGCTATGGCCGGGAGGAAATGTACCTGCGCTCCGATGTCGATCTTGAAATCGTCACCTCTCCAGGGAAAGCCCATCAACACGCCACCGCCAAAATCATCAAGCACTTCGAGTACCTGCTGGTTTTTCAGGATCTGTTCTCGACACCGGCAAGCTCTTGCCATTCGGAACCGGGCTCCCTGGATCAGGACCTCAGCGAGGATAATTTCGATAAGTTCTTTTCCCTGCTGGAGAACCGCTTCATCGCCGGGAGCCCGCTGGTGTACGCCGAATTCAAGGGGGCCCTTAAAACCGCCCGGCTGATTCAGGGGGATAACATCCTCAAACACTGTTTTCGCCACAAAACCTATTACGACGTGCAAAACACGGTGTTCAGGCAAGAGCCCAACGTCAAGGAGGAGATGCGCAGGCTCTATTGGGCGCTCTCCCTGGTCCGCATCCGCCGCGACTTCGAGACCAGCAACCAGTTCGAACTCCTCGACGAACTTTACGCCATGAAAATTCTCAGCCCGCCCGCGTTCAAGAACATGAAGAACGCGCTCAACTTTCTCTCGCGGGTGCGCATGCTTTTGCATTGCCTGCAAAAAGGGGCCCATCGCGATGTCCTCAGCTTCGAAGTGCGCGACGAAATCGCCCGTTCCATGGGGTTCGACCTCAAGACTCTCTATAAGGAATACTTTTACCACGCGGGCTACCCGCTCAAGCGCTACAGCCGCAACCTGTTCTGGGAAAGCATGACGGCCGACACCCGCAAGGTCAAAAACCTTTCGGAGTATTTTGCCTTGAACGCCGAGGGGCAGATCATCTTCGACAAAAACCACGAGCGGCTCTTCGCCGAAAAACCGCAGTGGATTTACCGGATCCTGTCCTGGGTGGCGGAAAAAAACTATTACCTTTCCTATCCCGTCACCCGCAGCATCGAAAACCAGGTGGACCAGATGGAGCCCATGTTCCTCGACCCCCTGGTGCGGGAAGAAATCCGTGAGAATTTCAAGAAGATCATCCGCGGCCGGTATTTTTCCAAGGCCCTGCGCCTGCTGCACGAGTTCGGCCTGCTCGGCGGGTACAACATCCCCGAGTTCAAGAACATCTGCGGCCTCCTGCAGGACATCTACGTGCATAAATTCCCCACGGACATGCACATCCTCTCCGCTCTGGATGCGCTCAACTCCCTGGAAAACGATCCCGAGGCCGACCCGTTCCTGGTCGGGCTCTATCAAACGGTGAAGGATAAAACCGCGCTCAAGCTGTCGGTCCTGCTGCATGACCTTGGAAAAGGCGCGAAAAAGGGCGATCAGAACGAGGAACTGGTGGGCGCGCGAATGGTGCCTGGCATATTGCAGCATCTCGGCTACTCCGGGAAACCCCGGCGAGTGACCGATGTCGCTTTTCTGGTGGAAAAACACCTGACGATTTACGACCTGATGCTCCTCGACCCCGAGGCGGACGATACTTACGACATGGTGTGGGATCTGATCGACCAGGACAGCGAGCGCCTTAAAATGCTGGTTCTACTGACCTTCGCCGACCGCGCGGGAACCAAGATGAAAATGTCTCCCTCGCAAATCCAGCAGCTCAAGATGTTTTATCAGTACACGCTCTACCACAAAAAACACACCCAGGTGCCAAGCTCCATCCGGCGGGAATTCATGCAGATGGTGCGCCTGCCGCGCGACATGCAGGCACAGTTGGAGGTGTACTACGAATTCGCCCGATCGCCCCGGCAGTTCGCGGCCGAGCTCGTATTCAAGCCCGACCAGCCCTCGGAGCTGATTGTGTGCGCGAAGGACACCCACGGCCTGCTTTTCAGGATTTCCACCGCCCTCGCCTACAACCGGCTGAACATCGTCGATGCCAATATCCAGACCTGGAAGGACAACGCGTTCGATGTTTTTCGCGTCCTCGATTCCTCGGGCAAGCCCATCGACCATGCCAATTTTTTCTTCCTGCAGAAGCAGATCATGGATGACCTGCACCACATCTTCGTGGACTTGAAGGCCCCGGCTGAAGTTTTTCGCGGCAGGACGCTGGTTCTTCCCAGCAAGCAGGACGAGCATAAGGAGGTCAAGCTCAAGATCAACCTCATCGGAAGGTCCATCAAGCTTGCCACACACGATCTCTTCGGCACCTTCATGATGGAGACGAAGGTGTTTTCCGAGTACAACCTTGAAATCCAGCGCGCGGTGCTTCACTCGCACCAGGGCACCGCCTCCAATATTTTTTATATTCGCCCGGAGGACGTGGAAAAATTCATCCAGAAGCAAGGCCAGTTCAGCCAGACGCTGAAGGAAGCTCTTCAGAATCTCCTGCAATCCAGCTCCACCCTGCTGGACGAAGCGGAGGAGGGACCGCGATGAACAACCCCACCCGCCCAGGAACACGCCCGCTTTCCCGGAAACCCCGCTCCCAAACGGGGGGCAAGGCGCTGGCCGCTTTGGCGGCGGCGTTTCTCTGTCTCCTCCCGGCATTCGTGGGCGCGGACGCGGGCTCCGAAAACCTGGAGCAGGCCCTGGCGCTGGACCGCGATGGCTTTCATGAAGACGCGGCGGCAGCGTGGGAAACAATCATCGCCGCCGAACCCGAAAAAAACATCCTCCTGCTCGCTCATCTCAAACTCTCGAGCACCTGTCTCGATATCGCCCGGCTGGATCAGGCCGTCGCCACGGCCCAGGCCGCCACCCGCCTGGCCCCGGCAAGCTACGATGCCTATTTTCATCTCGCCAACGCCCGAAGCCGGCAGAAAGACTATACGGGAAGCCGCACCGCCTTTGAGAAAGCCGTCGAGCTTCGGCCCGGCGAGGGCCTCGGTTTTATCGGCCTCGCGCTCTCCCTGTTTGCAGGCGGCGATTCCGCCGGCGCCCTGAAAACCCTTGCCGACGCCAAAGCGGTGTTCAAGAAAAAGCGCAATATCCAGTGGTATCAGGATACCCGCATCATGATGCAGCAAATCAAGGGGTTCGCCAAATACCCGCCGAACTTCGCCGACCTCTGGCTGGAAAACAACCTGCGCCTGGTCCGCGAAACCTACGAAAAAACCATATTCGTCGACGGGCCTCCCCTGGCCGGCCAAAATCCCTCCCACTGAACATTAAAATTTTTTAATCCCGCATTAATGATTGTTTAATTTTCCAATCCTATAATGGATTTATTACTTTTCTCCTCCTTCTCTGGGGGAATGGGTTGGTACCAAGGCCACCCTTTCCCCCGCTCCTTTTTTCAGACACCCTTTTTAACGACCCCCGGTTCCAAAACCTTTTTCTTTATTTAACCTGCGCCCCGTTTTCCCTGAGCAAATAAGCGCCGCGGCCCCGCAACGTGCGGTTTATCGGCCCACAATCAGGAAGGCCCCGCACGTCCCCAACGGGCCGGGAATAAATTTCGCATTTTTAGGAAATTAGGTTAAAATTTCCGCAACAATCCGTTAAGTTGCGGGCCATGCAAGGAATATCCAGCGACCCGATGATCGTCAAAGCCGACAACCGGGGCCGGAGGAAAGCCGCCGCCTCTTTATCGCTTCTGGTTTTTATGCTGTACGCCGGGGCGTGGAGCCCTCTCTGCCCCACCAGCATGGCGGCCACCCCCTCAACAGAAATCTCGGCCGGTTCGGTCCAGGCGCCCGAGGGAGGCAGCGAACAGGAACGGGAGCGGATCAAGGCGGCCCAGGATAAAATGCTGGGCGACCCCGAAACGGTCAAACTGATCGAAGAACTGAAAAAAGACCCTTCCATGCAGGAAATTCTGAAAGACGAGGAACTGCTCAAGGCCATCGAACGCGGGGACCTTTCCCAGGTGGAAGAAAACCCAAAGATCAAGGCTCTGATGGATAGCCCGGCGTTTCAGAAGATCCTGAAAAAAAATCAATGAGGACGCCCATGCGCGGGAGGGTCGCGTTACGCGGGCACCTGGAAAATGGAGACACGTGAAGAAAAAATCATCTGACAACCTGGTATGGATGGACCTGGAAATGACCGGCCTGGACCCGGACACCGAAGTCATCATCGAAATCGCCACCCTCGTCACCGACGGCCAATTGAACCTCCTCGCCGAGGGCCCCTGCCTGGCCATTCACCAGAGCAATGAAATCCTGAGCCGCATGGATGAATGGAACACCACCCATCACAGCGCCTCGGGGCTGACCCAGCGAGTGAAAGAATCGACCATCTCGGAAACCGTGGCGGAGCAGGCCACGCTCGATTTCATCAAGCAGTACTGCCCCAAGGGAAAATCTCCCCTGTGCGGCAACTCCATCGCCCAGGATCGAAGATTCCTCTCCAAATACATGAAAAAACTTCACGCCCACCTGCACTATCGCAGCATCGACGTCACCACCATCAAGGAACTGGTCAAACGCTGGTACCCGAACGGCCCCAAATTCCCCAAGAAAAGCGAGGCTCACCTCGCCAGCATCGACGTGCGTGAATCCCTGCAGGAATTGATATTCTACCGAAAACATTATTTCATCGAAGCGGCTCCTCCCACGCCGCCCAACAACATACCATGACAAAAGGATCGCTACTGACTCTCGGGTTTCTGATCTTCATCGGCTACTTCTCCTTCACCTTGCTTTGGACGGGGAATAAATATGAGTGCGAGGTCTGCATTCTCTACAAGGATACGGAGGTCTGCCAGAAGGTGAAGGGAATGGACAAGGAGGATACCATCATGACCGGCATCAGCACCGCCTGCGGCGGCGCCGCGACAGGCATGACCGAGTCCATCGAATGCCAGGCCAGAAAACCCACCAAGCTCGAGTGCCGGGAACTTTAAGAAAACGCGGATCCGCTCCGGAGGCGGAGAAGACGGCCCGAAAAGACGAATTTTGAGAGAGGGGCGGGGCGGCTCGATCCGGCGGAGGCAAGCCTGCTGGCGCAGGGGGCATCGCCCCCTGGCACTTACTCGTCGCCGCAGATCATGTGGTAAACTTCCTGATACTTCTCTTCCACGTTTCCAAGACCGAAGCGGAAACGATCCTTGTCCATTTTTTCATGCGTGTCCCAGTGCCAGAGGCGGCACCCGTCCGGGCTGATCTCGTCGCCCAGCAACACCTGCCCGTCCTTGTCCACGCCGAACTCCAGCTTGAAGTCCACCAGCAGGATTTTGTGTGACTTGAAGAAATCCACCATCAGGCTATTGATCTTGCGGCCCAGCGTTTTGAGGGTCTCCACCTGTTTCGCCGTCGCCCAACCAAACGTCGCCACGTGCGATTCGTTGATCATCGGATCGCCCAGGGGATCGTCCTTGTAAAAAAATTCCAGAACCGGGGGGTCAAGCGTCTTCCCCTCCTCGATACCCAGGCGCTTCACCAGGCTGCCCGCCGCCACGTTGCGCAAAACAACCTCCACCGGGATGATCTTCAGGTTTTTAACCAGCATCTCCCGGTCGGAAATATGCTCGACGAAATGCGTCGCCACGCCGTTCTCCTCCAGGAAGCGGAAGATCTTGGTGGAAAAATGGTTGTTGATCACTCCTTTATCGACAATGGTCCCCTTCTTGATGCCATTGAACGCCGAGGCGTCGTCCTTGAAATACTGGATCAGCCGATCGGGATCGTCGGTGGCGTAGAGAATTTTGGCTTTGCCTTCGTAAAGAGCTCCCAGACGTTTCATGATCTTTTCCTTTTTCTATAACAAAGATACCCGCATGAAGAGGATATCGACGTTCTTAAACTGCGCCTTCAAGCCGAAGGCTTTTTCAAAGTCCGTTCTATGACGAAAACACCCGCTTGAAAATCGTATCGACGTTCTTAAACTGCGCCTTCAGGTCAAAGGCTTTTTCAAGGTCACTGGCTGAAAGGTGCTTCTTGACGTCCTTATCCTTCTTGAGCAAAGACAAAAAGTTTCCTTTCCTGTTCCAGGCTTGCATGGCGTTACGCTGCACCATGCGGTAGGCGTCTTCACGGGTAACGCCCTTACGCACAAGAGCGAGCAGCACGCTTTGAGAGAATATCAGGCCACCGGTCAGTTCCATGTTTTTCTTCAT
>QJZQ01000089.1 GCA_003246675.1 Nitrospirota bacterium
GCCAGCTTGCACAAGACGCACAATACGCCCGCAAGTCGGCGGCGGCTTTCGAAGAGGCGGTGAAGCGGCTTGAGGCGAGCGGCCTTGCCGCGAACGAGTCGCTGAGGCAGGCCCTCGGTCAGAACATCGCCCTGTCGCGGACGCTTGCCGGCGGCCAGCCGAAAGACGCGGCGGAGCCCGCACCGGTCGCGCCGGCCTGGCGCTGGCGCACGCTTTACCAGGCGGCGCTCACCGCCGGGGAGGGCGACCGGCTGGAACGGCTTAAGGAGGCGGAGAGGGAGCTTGGCCGCCTGCCCGCCGGTCTGCTCGTGCGCGACCCGGCAGGCCTGACATTGATGGAGGATCTTTACCGGGAACTCACCGCCCTTCTTTTTTCCGCCGGGAAGCATGAAGAAGCCCTCGCGGTGTCCGAGAAGGGCCGGCAGCAGACGCTCCTCGCCCTGCAGCCGAAACTCCATTTTGCAGACCCCGATCGCCAGGCCTACCAGGACGAAATCGATGCGCTCAGCGCCCGCCTGCTTGCCGCCGCGGCTTCGCCCGGGGAGGCGGACGCCTTTGATGCGGCGCTTGCGGAGTATCAGGAGTTTCTCGCGCTGGTTCGGGAGGATGATCCCCGGCTGGCATCCCTCCTCGTTCCGGAGGTGCCGGGCCTGAAGGAAATTCAGCCGCTTCTTCAACCGGGAGCTCTCCTCCTCAAGGTGCAGCGGGTGGACGATGCGATTCTGCTCTGGTCCGTCGGCGGCGGGCCGGTGGCGGGATACCGAGTTCCCCTTTCCGCCGGTCTTGCGGACCGGTTGTCGCCGGAAAAGGTGGCCACCCCCACGGCCGCCGATGGCGAGACCCTGGCGGCGGTCCTCCAGCCGGTGATGGATGAAATCGATCGGGCGAAAACGCTCTACCTGATAGCCGACGGGGCGCTTGAATTCCTGCCCTGGGCCGCGGCACCCGTTGGCCGGACGATGCTGGCCGAGAGGATGCCGCTGGTGTTTCTCTCGTCGCTGGCCCACCTGAAAGGGGCCACCGCCACGCGCAATCTTTACAGCGCCCGCTACCTGGGCGTGGAGTCGCCGCCGCTGAAATCGCTTGCGGAAAAATTTTCCTCGGTGGAAACCCTCAGCGGCGACGCCGCCACCGGCGAGGCGTTCCGCGAGCGCTGGGGGCATTTTGGGGTGGTGAACATCGACACGCCGGCGCATCTCAGCCCCGGTGCGGTGGCCCTCAGCCTGACGCGGCGGGAGAACCGGTTCGAACGCCTCTTCCTCGGCGACCTGTTGCGAGAGCCGTACGACGCGCACCTGTTTGCCCTCGGCGATGTCCGGCCGCGCTTTCTTCCCGAGTCCGGCATGAGCCCCACCGCGCCGCTGATCCGCGCGCTCACGTTCAAGGGCTATCCCGGCGTGCTGCTTTTCACCGGCCCGAGGGACGAGGCCCTGCACGCCGAACTCCTGGACCTGTTCTATAGGCGTTTGCCCGAAGGCCACCCCGCCGCAGCCCTGCAGCTTGCGCAGGTGGAGGTGGCCCGGCGCCACCCCGAGAGCCGTGCCTGGGCGGGATACCGGTTTTACGGTTATGCCGGCATGGCGGAGGACGAGAAGAACGCGTTTGCGCGCGCGCATTTCGACGCCAACGTCGAGCGCGGGGCGAAGGCGTTCCTGGCGAAGGACTGGCTTTCGGCCATCGATCAGTTGGAGAAGGCGCTGGCGCTCGTCCGTTTCCTGGACGACCCGTCCCCGGCGGTCAAGCTCAACCAGACCCTGGCGCAGGCCGCCTACAACGGGGGAGACTACCTGAAGGCCATCCATTACCAGGAGGCGATCCTTCCCGTCGTCGAACAGGCCGAGGACCCGGAACAGCTGGCCGAAGCGCTCTATTTCCTCGGCATTCTCGAATCGCGGGCGGAGAATTTCCCGAAAGCGGTGGAGCACCTCAAGCGGGCATTGGCGATTTATGAAGAATACGAAATTCTCGACCGGCTGGCCGAAAGTTACAGCACGCTGGGCATCGTCGAAGAAAACGCCCTCGACTACGGCCAGGCCCTGGAGGCCTTCAGCCAGTCGCTCAGGATCAACGAGGAAATCGGTGAAGAGCTTAACCGCGGCCGCGAGCTTCGGCGCATCGGCCGAATCTATTACCTCCGGCTGAGCCGCTACGCCGACGCGAGGAAATATTTCTCCGACGCCTATTCCCTGTTCGCCGGGCTCGATGAAAAGGAGCAGATGGCCGAAAGCCTGCTGGAGCTTGGCCTGGTCAGCGAAAAGCAGGGAAGCTTCGACGAGGCGCTGAATTATTACCGCCAGGCCGAAAAGATCGCAGGCGATGCGGAGATGCCGGGCACCCTGTCCAAGGCTCTGCTTTACCAGGCCAACTCCTACTGGTTTCAGGGAGCCTACCAACCAGCGTTCAGGTACCAGAAAAACGCCCTGGACATCGCCGAAGCCCAGGGCGACCTGCGTCAGCAGGCGCATATCTACAACACCCTGGGGCTCATTCACTGGACCCTGAACGATTCCGCGCGGGCGCTCAAGAACATGGAGAAGAGCCTCGAACTCGCTCAGGCCGTCGACTCGCCGCTGGACGTCGCCTCGGCCTACAACAACATCGGCCTCGTTCACCGGCAGAACAAAGCCTATGAAACGTCGATCGAATTTTTCAGCAAGGCCCTCGAAAAAGACATCGAGCTCAAATCCAAATGGGGGCAGGGATACACACACCGCAACCTCGGCATGAGCACTCTGAGGCTCGGCAGGTTCGATGAGGCCGAGGAGCACATCGAACAGGCCGTCGCCCTGAGCGGCGAGATCGGCAACCACACCAACCTCGTCAAGTCCCTGCTGGAACGCGGCCACCTGGCGCTGGAACGAAAACAGTTCGATGCGTCCATCGCCGTATTTCAGGAAACCGCGCAGCGGGCGGAGGCGATCAACCTGCCCGAGGTGAGGTGGCGCGCCCTGCGCGGCGAGGGCGTCGCCCTGGTTGCCGGGGGCAGGCGCGCCGAAGCGGCAAAGAGATACCGGGAAGCGGTGGCGGTGGTGGACCGGCTGCGCGCCGCCATCAAGATCGAAGAATTCCAGAACGGCTTCCTCACCGACAAGCAGGATGTCTATAAAGAACTCGTCCTGCTCCTGCTCGACATGGGGCGGGTGGAAGAGGCGTTCAATTACGCCGAGAAGGCCAAGTCGCGCAGCTTTATCGACCTGCTCGGGAATCAGAAGATCAGCCTGAAAAACGACGTGAGTCAAAAGCTCTACGACCGGCTGGTGGGGGGCAAGCAGAAGATTCGCCTGATCGAGGACGCCCTGGCCGAGGCGCGCGGCAAGGCGGACGAGGACGCGGCCACGCGGCTGGCGGGTGAGCTTCGGGCGGCGCGCGACAGCTATCAGGACGAGCTCATCGCGGCCAAGGAGGAGAGTCCGCAGATTTCAAGCTTCGTCACCGTCGACGCCATCGAGCTGGGCGAGCTTCAGGAACTCCTGGAAGAGGGAACGGCGCTGATCGAATACCTGGTGACCGAGCGCGAGCTTGTCGCCTGGGTGGTGACGAAAGGGGGCATCGAGGTGGTTCGCACCGCCGTGGCGGAGGCGGACCTGAATGCCGGGATCGCCGATTACAGAAAACGGATTCAGCAGCTCGCGCCGGTGGAGGAGGTGGCCGAACGGCTGCACGGCTGGCTGATCGGCCCGCTCGCGGAGCGCGTCGCGGGGGCGCGGGTGCTCGGCATCGTGCCGCACGGGCACCTGCACTACTTGTCCTTCGCCTCGCTCAAGGACAAGGAGGCCTACCTGGTCGAGAGGCACCCGCTGTTCTACTCGCCGAGCGCCTCGGTGCTCAAATACACCTTCGAGCGGAAGCGCGAGATCAACGGCCGGGCGAAAGTCCTGGCGCTCGGCAACCCCGACCTCGGCGATTTCAATTACGACCTGCCGCTCGCCGAGATGGAGGCCAACGCCATTCGCTGGGATTTTCCCGAGGTCGATGTGCTGACGCGCGAGAAGGCGACGGAAAGCTGGCTCAAGGAGCACATCGGCGAATACCAGATCATCCATATCGCCTCGCACGGCGAGTTCGACCCGGTGAACCCGCTGTTTTCCTCGCTCAAACTGACGAAAGACGAAACCGCCGATGGCAATTTCGAGGTCAACGAAGTGTTTTCGCTCAAGATCAATGCCGACATCGTCACCCTGAGCGCCTGCCAGACGGGGCTCGGCGACATCAAGGGCGGGGACGAGCTGGTGGGGCTCAACCGCGCGTTCATCTACGCCGGCACCCATTCCATCCTGTCATCCCTGTGGCGGGTGAGCGACATCTCCACCGCGGTGCTCATCAAGCATTTCTACCGTAACTTCGCCCACGGCGACAAGGCCGAGAGCCTGAGAAACGCGCAGCTCCTCGTCAAGAAATTCTACCCGCATCCCTCCTACTGGGCGGGGTTCAGCCTGAGCGGCGACCATCGCTGAAGCGCAAAGCCCGCGAAAATTTTCAGAGGGAAGACTCCGGGTTCAGTTACGCAGATCGTTCTGTGAGATACCAGGAAAAACCTTGCTGGCTTCGAGGAGCACCCAACGTTCCGAGGTGTCGCCGATGACCAGTTCGAGGTGATCGTTCGGACGCATCTTTTCCAGGGTGGCTCCGGAAAGGCGAAGCGTGAGGGTGTCTTCCTGGCGGGGGCTTTGCAGAAGGACGCGGCCCCTCGCGATTTCTGTAACCCGAAACAGGTCGGCGCGGGTGGAAACGATCTCCGGCGGGAACTCCAGCACGCGTTCCGACTCCGCGTCGAGAAGGTGGCTCAGTTTCAGGCAGCGATCCTGCTGGGCCGCCAGTTCGCGGATCAGCCCGTCCACCGGCCGGTCTTCCAGGCCGGTCGCTGCGCCCGTTTTCCTCAGCCATTGGCAGAAGGAATAAACATCGAACAGGGTGGAGTTGGTCTCGCTTTTTTCGGTGATGGCGTTGAAGGGCAGGAAGGCGACGACGAAATAACTGAGGTGCAGCGGGGAGATATCCTCCGGCACCGCGGTGAGGCGCGGGTTCTCCTCCGTCCCGTCGGCATCGAGGCCCGTTTCGATCAGGCTCTGATGAAACAGGGCGAGGCTTTTGCCGAGCTCTCCGGCGGGCAGATCCTCCACCGGGGTGACGCGGTGTTGCCGGGCGTATTCGGCCATGCGCTGGTAAATCGTCATGGGCGGCTTCCGGCGTTGGCCGGGCGGGAGGGAAGGGTTTCTTCCAGCGCGGCGAGAAACTCTTTGAATTCGTCCTGGCGAATGTCGCCGATGTTGGCGACCCGGAAGGCGCGGCTTTCCAGGTTGCCCTGCCCGGCATAGATGACGAAGCCCCGGGCCTTGAGCCGGTCGTGCAGATCGGCGTAGGCGGCGCCTTCGGGCAGCTGGAGGGCGGTGAGCACGTTGGACTGCCATTTCTCCGGCAGCAGCGGATGGAGGCCCATTGCGGCAAACCCCTCTCGCAGCAGCCGGGCCGCCCGCCGGGTGCGTTCGACCCGTCCGGCGACGGTTTCCTCGATCAGTTCATCGAGGGCCGCATCGAGGGCATAGTGCGCCTGCACCGCCGGGGTGAACAGCGTCTGCCCCGCTTCCTGGGCGCGGTGCTGCGCCGCGAGGTTCAGGTACAGCGAGCGCGCGGGAATGGCCTCCAGACGGGGCAGGTCGTCCTTCCTCACCAGGGCGAAGGAAACGCCGGGCAGGCCCTGTACGCATTTGTTGGCGGTTCCCACCGCCAGGTCGACGCCGGCGGCGTCGAAATCGAAGGTGTCTCCGGCCAGGCTGCTGATGGCGTCGACGAGAAATTTTTTCCCGGCGCGGCGGGCGAGGGCGCCCACCTCGTTCAGTGGGTTGAGCAGCCCGGTGGTGGTTTCGTGGTGGACCATGGCGACCGCCTCGATGCGGGGGTCGGCCTCCAGGGCGCGTTCGATGGCGTCAAGATCCGGCGGGGTTCCCCACGGCGTCTCCAGAACGGTTCGGGGAATGCCGTGCACTTCGGCGATTCGGGCGATGCGCTCACCGTAAACGCCGTTCGAGATGACGAGCAGGGATTTTTCCGGTGACACGAACGAGCCGACGGCCATTTCCAGCGCCGCGGTTCCGGAGCCCGAGATCAGCACCGGGCTGAAGCTGTCTTCGATGGCGAACGCCCGCTTAAGCTTGCGGCGGATGCCGGAGGCGAGGCGGGCAAACTCTTCCTCGCGGTGGCACAGGTCGCCCCGGAGTTGGGCGCGGGCCACCTTGTCGCTGACGTTCACCGGTCCGGGGTTGAGCAGAACCATTCGTTTCATCGCCATCCTTTTCTTTTCCTGTGCGGGTGAGGTTGCATCGCGGGCCAGTCTAACCCAGGGGTTTCGGCAAGGCAAAAGGAATTAAAAGCGCCGCCCCGGCCCGAGGCCTCTTGATGAAGTGGATTGAAAACGGCCGCGATCCTGTTTACACTCAAGTGATGCGATTTCTCCGTCTGATGATCTTCCTCCTCGTGACAGGGCTTCCGTTGGGGCTGCCGGCCCCGGTGGCGGGCGAGGATTATTCCAGCTTCACCATCCCCCTGCTCAAGTATTCTGGCGGTAACCCCAACCCCCGCCCCGAGGCCTTGCGCAGCCTGCTGGCCCAGGTGGCCGGGCGCACTTCCATCGAGGTCAACCGCGAGCCGGTGATGCTCAAGGCCACGGACCCGGCGCTTTACCGCTACCCTTTCCTGTACATGGGCGGCAACGAGGGGTTCCAGCCTTTTTCAGCCGAGAGCCTGGCCGCGCTCAGGAACTACCTGGCGTACGGAGGGTTTCTTTTCATCGATGATAACTCGGGGAAACCCGGGTCGGCGTTCGACGCCTCGGTGAGAAAGATGATCGCCGCCCTGTTCCCCAAGAACCCGCTCCGGAAAATCCCCCGCGATCATTCGATCTTCCGCTCGTTTTACCTCATCAACCGGCCTGCGGGACGGGTGATAGTGAATCCTTATCTGGAAGGTCTGTCGATCAAGGGGCGCACGGTCATCGTGTACAGCGCCAACGACCAGGGCGGGGCCTGGTCGCGCGATAAGCTCGGCAACTGGAACCACGACATCATCGCGGGGGGGTACACGGTGCGGCAGGAGAGCATCCGCCTGGGGGTGAATATCATCATGTACGCCCTCACCCTCGATTATAAAAAGGACATGGTGCATCTGCCCATCATCCTCGAACGGCTGCGGCGGTATCATTCACAGTGAACTTTCTCATCAAATGGCTGGGGCTCAACCCGGAGGAATACAACCAGTGGGAGCTGCGCTGGACGGAGGCCGGCCTAGGGCCCGAGACGTGGGCGCTCGCTTTCCTGATTCCCCTTGCGCTGTGGTTTTTCTGGACCAGCCTCGCGCGCGTCCGCAACCCCTGGAAGAAGGCGTTTCTGTTAACGCTGAGAGGGCTGGCCTTCCTTGCGCTGCTGGTCCTCCTGTTCCGGCCGGAGCTGGAGGTGCGCAAGGGGCATTATCTCAAGAACTCCATCGCCGTCCTCTTGGACGACAGCAAGAGCCTGTCGATCAAGACCTTTCCCGAGGAGGCCCCGAGGGCCGACCTCGTCCGCCGCGCTCTCGAGAAGCACCGGCCCTATTTCGACAAGCTCGCCGAAACGTTCAATGTCGATTTTTATTTCGCTTCCGACCGCCTCGTCCAGGCCCCGGCGGAGCCGGCCGCGAGCTATGAACCGAAGGAGCCGTTCACCGATTTTGCCCGGGTGTTCACCGATCTCAGGAAAAAATACGAAGGCCAGTCCCTGCAGGGCGTGCTGATGTTCTCCGACGGCGCCGACCTCACTACTGAGCCGGACGAAATTTCGGAGGAGCTGAGGCTGGCCGTCGCCGCCCTCGACAGCCCGATCCACACGTTTCAGACCGGCAGCAATGAGATGTTCAAGGACCTCGCTATCGAGACGATCGACGCGCCGGACTTCGGCTTCGTGCAGCAACCGGTTCACCTTTCGGTGATGGTGAGCGCCGAGACTCTGGGCAACAAAAACGTATCGCTGGTGCTCAAGGAGGGGGATAACGTCCTCGTGTCGAAAATGATCGAGATACGCGAGGACACCCACCGCTACCCCGTGGACCTCGAGTTCACGCCCCGGGCCGTTGGCAAGCGGGTTTACAGCTTGTCGCTGCCGCTGTTCGCCGGTGAATCGATTCCCGGCAACAACCGGCGGGATTTTCAGGTGAAGGTCATCCCCGACCGCATCCGCGTGCTGCACCTGAATGGCCGGCCTTCGTGGGATTCGCGGTTTCTGCGCGAAGTGCTGGTGAACAATCCCAAGGTGGATCTGCTGTCCTTTTTCATTCTGCGGACTCTGGGGGACGAGGTGGCCGCGCCCACCACCGAGCTCAGCCTCATTCCTTTTCCATCGAACCTGCTGTTCACCGATTACCTGAACTCGTTCGATCTGGTGATCTTCCAGAATTTCAAGTACGCGCCCTTCATCGAAAAGAAGCACCTGGAAAACGTCAAGGCTTTCGTCGAAAACGGCGGGGCGTTCCTGATGATCGGCGGCGACCTGTCGTTTCAGGGAGGGGGTTATGAGCGCACCGCCATCGAGGATATTCTCCCGGTCTCCCTGTTGCGTGAAGCCCGCGCCTGGGACAAGAAGGAGTTCGCGTCGCGGCCGGTGAAAGGCTTTCTTCACCACCCGATTCTCAGGCTCGAAAAGGACGACGCGGTCAACGGGAAAATCTGGAATTCGCTGCCGCCGCTGAGCACCCTGAACACCGGGCTCAAGGCGGAAGCCGGGGCCCAGGTGCTCGTCGAGCGCGGGGCGGG
>QJZQ01000105.1 GCA_003246675.1 Nitrospirota bacterium
AAACCTCCTTGGCCCGATCCTCTTTCTTCTCGAGCTTCTGGTCCTGATTGTCCTCGGTCCAGTATTTATCTGTGGGATGTACCTTCAACTTGCGTTCTTCGAAGTTGAATTTATATTTGTCATGCACCGACGGCTGGAAGGGTGTGTTGGGGTGCGTGTGACAACGCGTGCAGACATTGGCGTAATCCCAGCGCTGGCCGTATTTTTCAATATCAGCCTTTTTGAAGTCGCCCTTGGTGTTCTTCATAACGACACGGAACTGGGCGCCACCGGCCACCGAATGGCACATCTCGCAACCGACTTGCTCCTTATTCGGCTCATCAGGGTCGATCTTGCTGCTGACGTCCTTGCCCTTTTTATTCTTGCTGCCCGCGGGCTTGAAGCCGCCCGCCTGCTGGTAACCGGTGGTGTGGCAGCGCAGGCAAAGCGGGTCGGTGGTGTAGTCCTTATCGGGGTCGAGCTTGGCGCGCGTCTTGGCCTCGGCACGTTCGCCCGGCTTGAGCAGTTTGTACGTCCCGCCATGGGGCGAAGCCTTCCAGGCCTGGTAATACGCATCGTGGCAACTGCCGTTGCACTTCACGGCGCCTACGTACTTCGGGCTCTTGGGGATTTTTTTCTGACTTTTCTTCTTCGCTTCCGAATCCACCGCGCCACCCATCACAAAAGCGATGGTCAGCACCAACAGGCTCAATATCTTAAGAGTTTTCCCCATCTTGTCCTCCCCTCAGGCCAATAATCATTCGAATACTGTCTTGCGAAATCAATTTACGCAGAATAATATAAAAAGAGCGTTGGGTCAATACCCATCGAAGCGAACCCCTGCTTTATCAATGCGCCTCATTTTAAGCCTGCAGCCGAGGGCCCCGACGGCTTCCCGGCGGGCGCATTCACCTCAACCTGCAGCCACACACGGTTAACCTCAACTTGAAACTCACGGATTTCGATTTCCAGCTTCCCGACCGCCTCATCGCCCAGACGCCCGCCGAACGCCGCGATCAGTCGCGCCTTTTGGTTTTCAACCGGCAGGACGGTTCCATCGTCCACGACCGGTTTTACAACCTGGCGGATCATCTTCCGCACCGGCCCCTCATGTTGATGAACGATACCCGGGTCATCCCTGCCCGGCTGCGGGGCCATCGCGAAGATACGGGGAAACCGGTAGAAGCGCTATTAATTGCACAAACGGAACCGGGAGTTCACGAGGCGTTGATCAAGGGCCTTGGAAAGCTTCCTCTTCAGGTTCAACTGCGGTTCGGCGACGGCCGCCTGACGGCCCGTTTGCTGGAAAAAAGGAACGGCCGCGCCCGTCTGGCGCTTTGCCACGAAGGCCCGCTGACGGCTCTCCTGGAAGAGATCGCCGAGATGCCCCTTCCGCCCTACATCCGGCGGGAGGCGAGCACCTCTCACCGCAGGGAGGACCACGAGCGTTACCAGACCATCTACGCCGGTTCGCCGGGGGCCATCGCCGCGCCCACCGCCGGGCTTCATTTTACAAGGGATTTGCTGGAAACAGTTCGATCAAAAGGAATCGAGACGGCGTTTCTCACGCTCGATGTGGGGGTGGGAACGTTTCTCCCTATTCGGGAGGAGAACGTGCTCAATCATAAAATGGAGGTGGAAAACTATCGCATCCCCGAGGCCACGTGGGGCCGGGTCCTCCATGCCAGAAGCGAGGGCCGCAAGGTCCTGGCGGTGGGGACCACCACCGCGCGGGTCCTGGAATCGGTTGATTTCACGGCGCCCGCCAAAGGGGATGTGACGGGGGCCACCGGCCTCTTTCTGTACCCTGGCCGGTCCTTCAAAACGGTGGATCACCTGCTCACCAACTTTCACCTGCCGAAATCCAGCCTGTACCTACTGGTATGCGCATTCGCAGGAAAAGAACGGATGGCCCAATGTTATGAGGAGGCCATCCGGCAGGACTACCGTTTTTACAGCTACGGCGACGCGATGCTCATCCTTTAAAACAACATCCGCCGCATGGTCTGCCTGATCAGGCGTCGTCGTTGACGGCCTGCTTGAAGTGCTTGCCGGATTTAAAGCGAACCACTTTTCGCGCGGTAATTTCAGCCTCTTCGCCAGTCTTCGGGTTTCTTCCCACGCGTTTCGTCTTCTGCCGAACCTGGAACGTCCCGAAGCGGCGCAAAATTACCGGCTCTCCATGACCAAGAGATTCCTTGATCAACTCGATGACGGTTTCGACGGCTTCTTCTGCTTTCGACCGGGACAAACTGGCCCGGGAAGAAACCTGGTTAATAATGTCTTGCTTGGTCATGGTCCCTCCTTAGACAGTAATTAGTTACCGACCCCTAGGATTAATTCATTAAACGATTTTAATCTACTCATTCAATACAGCCCTTCCCCCTCACGCTGCAGGGGATGCATACAGCTTTTACACGCTGGCCTGGCAAAGCCAAACGCACTATTACTGTACTGCTTCTCAACCGGCCGGGAAGAAAGCTGTTCAATTCAAGTATGAGATTCTTCTAATTTAACACTTATAATAAAAATATCAATAGCTTATTGAATTATAAGGCGATTTTTTCCTCACGCGGACCGGCCCGGCCGTGAGGGTAATCATTTACACTTGACACTGTTTTTGCCGCTGCGCCCGGAGCGCAGGAAATAACCCATATAAATTCAATTGCTTTTAAATGGTCAGACATTCCCCGGCAATCCTTTTGTTTGCAAAGGGTTGATATTCGGCCAGGAAATAATTTTTTCTTGAAAAGGCGTGTTTTTTTAGATCGGGGGGAAAAAATGGAGAATCAGGGGGTCCGGGTCTCGGGGGGAACAATCACGTAGACGGTTTCATCCGGCCGCGCGAGACGAAGTTTCTCGCGGGCGATTTTTTCTATGGCGAAGGGATCCGTCTTAAGAGCGGTGATTTCCTCGCGGGTTTTGTGATTGGCATCTTTCAGGCTGACGATGCGCTCGCGCAATGCGTCGAGCTCCCCTTCAAATTTATAGACCTCGCGGATCCCCTCTTCATGAAAAACGGCAACGAGCATCATCACCGCGAAAAAAGCGATGCTCAGGAGGATGATCTGCTGGTAACGGGGCAAATTCATTTTTTTCCTGGAGGCCGGGACAGGTTATAAAAAACGTTTTTACCACCGAACACCGCCTGTTCGCCAAGAATCTCCTCGATCTGCAACAGGCGATTGTATTTCGCCACCCGGTCGGTGCGGCACAGGGAACCGGTTTTGATCTGCCCCGAGTTCACGGCCACGGCCAGGTCGGCGATGGTGGTGTCTTCGGTTTCGCCGGAGCGATGCGAAATGACCGCGGTGTAACCGGCGCGCCTCGCCATCTCCACGGCCTCCAGGGTTTCCGTCAGGGTGCCGATCTGGTTGACCTTGATAAGGATCGAATTTCCGACATTTTCGGCGATGCCCTTCTTCAGTATCTCGGTGTTGGTGACGAAAACATCGTCGCCGACAATCTGCACGCTGTCGCCCAGGCGTTCGGTGAGCGCTTTCCAGCCCGGCCAGTCGTTTTCGGCCAGGCCGTCCTCGATGCTGATCACCGGGTACTTCCCGGCGAGGCGGGCAAGGTAGTCCACCATATCGGAGCTGGACAGCCGCGCGTTGTTCTCGGCGGCGAGGACGTATTTTTTATTGTTGTAGAGTTCGCTCGCCGCCACATCGAGGGCGATCCAGACATCCTTCCCAGGCGTGTAGCCCGCGGCGGACACCGCCTTGAGCAGAATTTCGATGGCCTGTTCGTTGGACTCCAGATCGGGGGCGAACCCGCCCTCATCGCCGACGGCGGTGTTGTACCCGCCTTTTTTAAGCACCGCTTTAAGGTGATGAAAAATCTCCACCCCCATCCTGAGGGCCGTGGAAAAATCGGCCGCACCGGCGGGGAGGATCATGAATTCCTGAATGTCGACGTTGTTGTCGGCGTGCTGCCCCCCGTTGAGTACATTCATCATGGGGACCGGCAGTTCGCGGGCATTGACGCCGCCAAGGTACTGGAACAACGGCAGGTCCAGGTCGTTGGCCGCGGCGCGGGCCGCGGCAAGAGACACCCCGAGGATGGCGTTGGCGCCGAGTTTTTTCTTGTTCTTCGTGCCGTCCATCTCGATCATAATGCGGTCGATGAGCGCTTGCTCGGTCACCTCGATGCCGATGATCTCCGGCGCGATCACGGTGTTGACGTTCTTCACCGCCTTGGTCACGCCCTTGCCCATGTATTGTTTCGGGTCGCCATCGCGCAGTTCCACCGCTTCGCGCGTGCCGGTGGAGGCCCCGGAAGGCACGGCGGCGCGCCCCAGCGTACCGTCATCCAGCACCACGTCCACCTCAATCGTCGGGTTTCCCCGGGAATCTAAAATTTGCCTTGCCTGTACTCCGATGATTTCACTCATGATTGATTCATCCCCTGGCCTTTTTCAAGGCGCGCTGACTGGCCTCGATGGTTAGTTGAATATCCTCATCGCTGTGCGCAAGCGACATGAAACCCGCTTCAAACTGCGATGGAGCAATGTAGATCCCCTCTTCCAGGAGGGCGTTGAAATAGCGTTGAAACAGCCCGGTGTCACAAGTCTTGACGCTGTCGTAATCCGTGACCTCCCGATCGGTAAAAAACATGGAGAACATCGCGCCGACGCGAGTGAAGTGCGCGGCGACGCCCAAGGACTCGGCGTTATTCCGATAACCGCGGCAGAGCGTGTCCGACTTTTTCTCCAGGTCGTCGTAGACGCCCTCTTCCGCCAGCATATCGAGCATCTCGCAGCCTGCGGCCATGGCGAGAGGGTTGCCCGAAAGCGTTCCCGCCTGGTAAACCGCCCCCGTGGGCGCGATCGAATCCATGAGGTCGCGCCGGCCGCCATAAGCCCCCACAGGCAGCCCGCCACCGATGATCTTGCCAAGGCAGGTCAAATCGGGCTTGATATTAAAGCGTGCCTGCGCACCGCCCAGGCCCAGACGAAAACCGGTGATGACTTCATCGAAAATGAGCAGCGCGCCCGCATCCCGCGTCACCTCGCGCAACGTTTCGAGGAAGCCGGGGGCCGGCGGAACCACGCCCATGTTCCCCGCCACAGGCTCGACGATGAGACAGGCGATGTTGCCGCCCTCGCTGGCGAACAGCTCGCGCACTTTCGCGGCGTCGTTGTAGGGAAGCGTGAGCGTATTTTTCGCGAGGTCCGCGACAATGCCGGGGCATTCGGGAAGGCCCAGGGAGATCACCCCGGAACCGGCCTTGACCAGCATGCTGTCGCCATGACCGTGGTAGCAGCCTTCAAATTTTACGATTTTGTCGCGCCCCGTCACCCCTCGGGCAAGGCGGATGGCGCTCATCACCGCTTCGGTGCCGGAGTTGACCATGCGCACCACTTCAATGGAGGGAACCGCCGCCACAACTTTTTCGGCCAGTTCCGCTTCGAGTTCGGTGGGTGCGCCAAAACTCGTGCCCAATTCGGCCTGGTGTTTCACCCGCTCGACGATGCGCGGATGGGCGTGGCCGGCGATCATCGGCCCCCACGATCCGACGTAGTCGATGAACGTGTTGCCATCGACATCGGTAATGCGGGCGCCTTTGGCCTGAGCGATGAACAGCGGGTGCCCGCCCACCGCCTTGAAAGCCCGGACCGGGCTGTTGACGCCGCCCGGCATCACCTTCCGCGAACGGGCGAACAATGCTTCCGACTTGCTGATATTCACTGAGAACCTCCAAACAGGATCGATAATTCTTCTTTAAGCTTCGCGGGAATCACGGCGGGGTCGGTGATGACGGCATGCGCCGCCGCCTGGCCGCAGCCGCACTCGTCCAGCCCGTCCAAACCAAGAACCAGGGCCGAAACCACGGCCTGCGCCCGCTCTACATTGTCGTGCATGAGGGCAAGAACGGCTTCCACCGTTACGGCGGCTTCTTCCTCGCGCCAGCAGTCGTAATCGGTGACCAGGGCGAGAGTGGCGTAGCACAGCCCGGCCTCGCGCGCCAGTTTGGCCTCGGTGACGTTGGTCATGCCGATCAGGTCGACGCCCCACTGCCGGTACACGTTGGATTCGGCCCGGCTGGAGAACTGCGGTCCCTCGATGCAGATGTAGGTGCCGCCTTCGTGCACGACGTTACCCGCCCGGCGTGCGGTGTCCGCCACCAGCCGGGAAACTTCCGGGCAGACCGGGTCGGCCAGGCTCACGTGACCGACCATGCCGCTCGTGAAAAAAGTGCTGATGCGCCGGGTGGTGCGGTCAATGAATTGATCCGGCACCGCGAATTCGCCCGGCCGGATTTCCTCTTTCATGCTGCCGACGGCACTCACCGAAAGCAGGCGGCGAACGCCTATCTTCTTCATGGCAAATATATTGCCGCGGAAATTGATTTCAGAGGGCGGGATCGCGTGACCCGCGCCATGGCGCGGGAGAAAAGCAAGCTTGTGGCCCTCCAGCCGGCCAATGACCACTTCGCTGGATGGGGGCCCAAAGGGGGTATCGACGGTGAGCTTCTCGAGAATCTCGAGATCCTTCATTTGATACAGGCCGCTGCCACCGATGATGCCCAGTTCAATGTCCGCCATGCGGAAGGGTCCTGGTTAAAGGCGCCGGCCCAAGGGCCGCCGCGTGTGAGGCGGGGGAACAATCCTGGCGCACCCGAACGGCCCAACCCACGTTCAGCCTTTGCCGGAAGTGACAGGAAATGATCAGAAAATCAGGATGGAGGGGTATGACGCCTCGATGACCGGAAACGACCGGGTTCTCCTCCCGCCCCGCGTTAAGGCCAATAACTGACTATATTATATACACTTACTGGCACCGTGATGTCAAGGGCCCGGCGTCCATCCTTGACCTTTTTGAATCAGCCGGCCAGACGGCGGATGAGCAGTTCGGCAATCTGCACCGCATTGAGCGCGGCGCCCTTCCGCAGGTTGTCTGAAACGATCCACATATTCACGGCATTTTCACGCGTGAGGTCGGCACGAATACGGCCAACGAACACCGGGTCCCGCCCGGCGGCGTTGATGGCCAGCGGATAGGCGTTAGCCTCGGGCCGGTCCACCAGTTCAACGCCGGGCTGCCGGGCCAGAAGCGCCTTCACTTCGGCGACGTCGAGTTTTTTTTCAGTCTCTACGTTCACCGCCTCGGAATGGGCATAAAAAACCGGCACCCGCACCGTGGTGGGGCACACCTCGATGGTCTCGTCACCGAGAATTTTGCGCGTCTCGTTGACCATCTTCATCTCTTCCTTGGTGTAACCGTTCTCGAGAAAAACGTCGATGTGCGGCAGGCAGTTGAATGCGATGGGATGCGCGTAAACCTTTGGTTCCAGCGCCTCGCCCGCCAGCGCCTGGCGGCTCTGCACCAGCAATTCGTCGATGGCCTTCTGCCCCGAACCCGATACCGACTGATAGGTGGACACCACCACGCGGCGGATGCGAAAGCGGTCGTGCAAAGGCTTGAGCGCAACCACCATCTGAATGGTGGAGCAGTTGGGGTTGGCGACAATGGTCACCGGGTTTTTCAGCGCATCGGGGTTCACCTCGGGCACCACCAGCGGGATGTCCTTGTCCATGCGGAAGGCGCTGGAGTTATCGATGACCACCGCGCCATGGCGCGTGGCCTGCGGGGCATACTCCAGGCTCACCCCCCCGCCGGCGGAAAACAGTGCGATATCCACTCCGGCGAAGGCGTCCCCGCGAAGCTCCTCCACCACCACTTCGCCGCCCGCGAAGGGCAACTTCTGCCCCGCCGAGCGCGCGGAGGCCAGCGCCTTGATCCCGGCCACGGGAAATGAGCGTTCCTCGAGGGTGGACAGCATGCGGCGGCCAACCGCCCCGGTGGCGCCTACCACGGCGACGTTATAGCGTTCCTTTTTTTTCAGCATGGAATCTTATCGAGCTCCTCAACCACACGGTCTCCCATTTCAGCGGTGTTGACTTCGGTCATCCCCGGGGACATGATGTCTCCCGTTCGGACTCCCTTGGCCAGAACCGCCTGCACCGCCGCCTCGATCAGATCGTTGGCCCTCTCGTTTTCCAGGGAATATTTGAACATCATACCCAGCGATAAAATGGTGGCGAGGGGGTTGGCCTTGCCCTGTCCGGCGATGTCCGGCGCGCTGCCGTGGATGGGCTCGTACATTCCGGTTTCACCGCCCACGCTGGCCGAGGGCAACATACCGATGGAACCGGTGAGCATCGACGCTTCATCGCTCAGGATGTCACCGAACATATTGGTGGTCACGATCACGTCGAACTGCTTCGGCCGGCGGACGAGCTGCATCGCGGCATTGTCGACGTACATGTGCTCGAGTGTGACTTCGGGGTAATCCGCATGAACGCGGGTGACGACCTCCCGCCACAGGCCGGTGCACTCAAGAACGTTGGCCTTGTCCACCGAGGTCACCTTGCGGCTGCGCTTCATCGCCACATCAAAGGCGATGCGGGCGATGCGTTCAATCTCGCCCTCGGTGTAAACCAGGGTGTTGATGCCGCGGCGGCTGCCGTCGGCCAGGGTTTCGATGCCGCGCGGCTCGCCGAAATAGATGCCGCCGGTGAGTTCGCGGACGACGAGAATATCGAGCCCCTCCACCAGTTCCCGCTTCAGGGTCGAGGCTTCGACGAGGGCGGGAAACACCCGGGCGGGGCGCAGGTTGGCGTAAAGTTTGAGAGAGGACCGCAGCCCGAGAAGGGCGCGTTCCGGCCGCAGGGAAAAATCCAGCGTTTCCCATTTCGGCCCGCCCACCGCGCCAAGCAGCACGGCGTCGGCCTTTTGCGCCGCTTC
>QJZQ01000137.1 GCA_003246675.1 Nitrospirota bacterium
CGGTGAGCGTCAGGATGTCCACCGTGGAGCGCAGCTTCTTGAGCTTCTCCTTGTGCGCCACACCGAAGCGCTGCTCTTCATCGATGATAATGAGGCCGAGGTCGGCAAAGGCGGTGTCTTTTGAAAGCAGGCGATGGGTGCCGATGAGGATGTCCACCTCGCCCTTCTTCAATTTTTCGAGGATGGCCTTTTGTTCCGCCGCGGAGCGGAAGCGGCTGATCGACTCGATAACGACGGGATAGTTGCGAAACCGTTCGCGGAAGGTATTCATGTGCTGCTGTGCCAGCAGCGTCGTCGGCACCAGCACCGCCACCTGTTTTTTCTCCAGCACCACCTTGAAGGCGGCACGCATGGCCACCTCTGTCTTGCCGTAGCCCACGTCGCCGCAGATCAGGCGGTCCATGGGCTTTTCGTTTTCCAGATCGTTCTCGAGTTCCTCGATGGCCTTGAGCTGGTCCTCGGTTTCCTCGAACTCAAAGGAATCGGCAAATTCCTGAACCAGCACGGCGTTGCCCTGGTAGGACACCCCGTGCGACACCTCGCGCCGGGCGTAAAGCTTGAGCAGGTCCTCGGCCATTTCCATGATGGCCTTTTGCGCCTTGCTCTTCTGCCGTTTCCAGGCCACTCCGCCCAATTTGCTGAGAGCCGGTGCGGACTCGTCGCCGCCGCCGACGAACTTCTGAACGCAGCCCAGGCCGTCCATGGGGATATAAAGTTTTTCCTCGTCGGCGTAGAAAATTTCCAGAAATTCACCGCCGCCGACACCGGTCTTGAGTTCACGGGTCCCCGCGTAACGGCCGATGCCGTAGTCGATATGAACGAGGTAATCTCCCGGCTTAAGGTCCTTGAAACCGCGTTGAAAGCTCTGGGATTTGGGTTTGCGGCGGTAACGGTGTTTGTGCGAAAGCCCGAAGATTTCGTGCTCGGCGATGAACACCTGGCCGCCGGCCGGGAGCTCGAAGCCCGCGCTGAGCGCCCCGCGGTCCACCCCGGCCTGCAAGCCGTATTCGTCGACCAACTGCTGAACGCGGCGCACCTGCCCCTTCGTGGGTGCGGCAATGACCACCTGGCTTCCCGCTTCCTGCCATGCGAGGGCTTTTTCGGCGAAGGAATCGAAGCGGCCAAGCAGTGGCGGAATGGCCTTCACGTCGAACCGCTCCACCGGCTCTTCTTCCGAGTCCGACAGCTTGAGCGCGTTCAGCGACAATACCGCCCGGTCGTTCAGCCGGCTGTTGAAATCAGCCGCCGACAAATAGAAGGACTGAGGTGGCGACGCCAGCTCGTGCCGGTCGCAGGCGTCCTGGTATTCCGACTGCACCAGGGCTTCATATTTTTCCACCTGGTCCTGAAGCACTTCCTCCTCGTCGAGTAAAATCAGGGTGTCCCTGGGGATATAATCGAACAGAAATTCCCGGTCGGGATAGATGAACGGTGTCAGGGTTTCCATGCCGGAAAAGCTCCCCAGGTGCCTGAGTTTTTCCACCCATTCGGCAATCTCGGCACGGCTCACCGAGTGTTCCCGGCCACAGGTCTCGATGCGCCGGATAACCTCTTCCAGCCCATTGGGCTCGATAAGCGTCTCGCGCACCGGCAGGAAATCCACCGTCTCGAGGTTTTCCATGGAAACCTGCGTATCGATATCAAACTGGCGCAGAGACTCTACCCGGTCGCCGAAGAACTCGACGCGAACAGGCTGCGCAAGTGCGGGTTGGTATACATCCACGATGTCGCCGCGGACGCTGAACTCCCCCTGCCCTTCCACCATGCCCACCCGCGCGTAGCCATTGTCCACCAGGCTGGCTTCGAGGAGTTCCCGTTCCAGCGTCTCCCCCACTCGCACCGGGAAAA
Organism: Nitrospirota bacterium; assembly: GCA_003246675.1. Lineage (GTDB taxonomy): Bacteria > Nitrospinota > Nitrospinia > Nitrospinales > VA-1 > SZUA-259. The sequence continues at coordinate 1,849 of QJZQ01000137.1, forward strand.
TGCTCTGGCCGAGCACCCGGCGCGGGACGACCGCCTGCATAACGGCTTCCACCGGCGCCACCAGCAAGGGGCAGCCGACGCCCGTGAGGGCCGCGAGAATACCGAGCCGCTCGCCGGATATTTCCGGCAAAGGCGAAAGATTTTCATAGGGGAGCAGCTCCCAATGCGGGAAAAACTGCGGGGCCGTCTTTATCTTTTCCAGGCGGAAAAAGTATTTCAGATCCCCCAGCAGGGATTCACCGGTATTGGAATTGGCGGTCAGCACCAGGATGGGGTTGGGCAGGGCTTTTCTGAGCCGGGCGATGAACAGGGCGCGCGACGCGCCGGCCAGCCCTTCAACCTTAAAGGGCCCGCCGTTGCTCTTGAGGCGCTGGGCCACGGCCTCCAGACGATCGCTGAAGGTGGCGCTTTCGGGGAGTGATACGCGTTGGTTCATGAATACGAAGCGCGATCCGGGGACCGTGCTGGAACGGACGGGGTCAGGACGGTGCCGATGTGGGCCCCTGAGTTTTCTGGATGAGGTGATGCCACCGGGGTTCGCCCTTGGGCTTGAAATTGACGCAAACGATAAAGGACGGCCCCTCGTAAAAATTCAATTTATAGTTCCCGCCACCGAAGCGCTCCTTCAGGTATTCCTCCGGGGCCTCGCGAAAAGCGTCGACCTCCTCACGGGTGAAGCGGGCAATTTCATAGAAATAAATGCCCACCCCCTCATACACACCGGCAAGAAGAACGCAGTTCACCTGCGCGTAAATCTCTTCGAAGCGCCGGTCCATCTCCTCCTGCGTCGGGTCGCGCTTGAGCTCGCGCCGAAGTTTCGGCTTATAATAATCCCGGAATGCCTGTTTGATCCACACGTCTTCGAGTTGGCCGTTGTTGGGTGGCTGAAAAAGGGGCCTTCAACGAAGGTTTCACGCCCCACGCGGTCGATAGCTTTGAAATTAACGAGCTTTATTTTTAGCACAAATACCGGGGCGAGACAAATCAATTGAATCAAAGGCTTTCCCGTTGTGTAAAGGGAAAAGATTATTTATACTCGCAGTTTGTCTATCCTTGGGATTAATTAAAGCCATGATACAACCCACGACGATCGGCCTGATTCAAACAGAGGGCTTTGAAAGCCCCGAAGAAAACCTGAAGGAGGCCATCCGCTCCATTCTGGAGGCGGCCAATCAGGGCGCGGAGATCATTTGCCTGCAGGAGCTGTATCGCACGCGCTATTTCTGCCAGGCGGAAGACACGGCGCGCTTCGCCCTCGCCGAGACCATTCCCGGCCCCAGCACCGATGAATTCTCTCGCCTGGCGGCGGAACTCGGTGTGGTGATTATTGCGCCGTTGTTCGAAAAAAGAGCGGAAGGCCTTTACCACAACACGGCCGTGGTCATCGATGCCGATGGCACCCTCGTGGGCCGCTACCGGAAAATGCACATTCCCGACGACCCCTGTTTCTACGAAAAATTCTATTTCACGCCCGGTGACACGGGCTTCCAGAGTTTCCCGACCCGGTTCGGCCGCGTGGGCGTTCTCATCTGCTGGGACCAGTGGTTTCCCGAAGCGGCGCGGCTCACCGCTCTCTCCGGCGCGGATTACATCTTTTACCCGACCGCGATTGGATTTCATGACGACGACCGGCCCCACGCTGAAAAGCAGGCCGCCGCATGGCAAACCATTCAGCGGTCGCACGCCATTGCCAATGGCGTGTTTGTCGCCGCCGTCAACCGCGTCGGGCGCGAAGAATCGATGAATTTCTGGGGCCGCTCCTTCGTTTCCGACCCCTTTGGAGAGGTGATCGCGCAGGCCAACGCGCATGCCCCTGAAATTCTTATCGCCCATTGCGACCGGGAACAAATCGGTGATACGCGCCGGCACTGGCCGTTTCTGCGCGACCGCCGCATCGACGCATACCCCCCCATCACCTCTCTGTTCAACGAACCGAATGAATAAAGGCATGACCCCGTCAGAACAAGGTTACCGCATGCCGGCGGAATGGGAGCCCCATGCCGCCACCTGGCTGAGCTGGCCGCACAAGCAGACCACCTGGCCCGGCCAGGACCTGGCTCTGGTCGAATCGGCGTATTTCCAGATCGTCGCGGCTCTTGCGCCCGGAGAGCGGGTGCGCATCCTGATGCGCGACGAGGCCACACGGGACCGCGTGCAAGCCGGGTTCGAAGAACGGGACATTGCCACATCCCAGCTCGACCTGCTGGTGCTGCCCACCGACGATGCATGGATTCGAGATTACGGCCCCAATTTTCTGGTGCGCGATACGCCGGAGGGGCGCGAGGTGGCGTTCAATAAATGGCAGTTCGATTCATGGGGCGGCAAGTACCCTCATAAAAAGGACAACCAGGTCGGCGAAGTTCTCGCCGGGAAGCTTGGCCTGCCGGTTTTCCGGCCGGACATCGTCCTTGAGGGCGGCGCCATCGAAGTGGATGGACAGGGCCGGTGCATGACCACCTCCACCTGCCTCCTCAACCCCAACCGCAACGGCGGCCTGTCCCGCGAGGCTATGGAAAACTATTTAGCCGAGTACCTTGGGGCCGGCCAGGTCATCTGGCTGGAAGGGGGCATCGAGGGCGATGACACCGATGGCCACATCGACAACCTGGCCCGCTTTGCTTCGCCGGACACGGTGTTACTGGCTTTTGATGAGAAAGGTCCGGACTTCCTGGAGAATAACCTCCGCCGCCTTGAGGACGCAGGGGTGACGAAGCTGATCCCCCTGCCCCTGCCCGCTCCCGTGGGCCCACCCGACACCCCCCTGCCGGCAAGCCACCTCAATTTCTACATCGGCAACCGCGTGGTGCTTTGCCCCGTTTATGGCGGCCCGAGCGACGCCGTGGCGCTGGAGAAGCTGGCCGAGGCCTTTCCCGGCCGCGCGGTGGTTCCCATCGGGTCGGAAGTCCTGATCTGGGGCCTGGGCTCCATCCACTGCCTCACGCAGCAGGAGCCCGCCGGAATGAAAACACCGGCGCTCAATTCCTCGATCTGATTCTTTATTGTAAAACGGGTAAACCTGCGGGAGGGTCAGTCTTCCAGCGGGATGGGAATGGTGCGTTCGGGCTTGGGCTTGAGCTCTTCGACCTCGGACTCGAGGACGTGGATTCTACGGTTTTGCCGGTGAATGCGGGTTTTTAGCTTGATGCGATCGATCCACCCCAGCAGGTAGGCCAGAATAAAGCCCATCCCGAAGGGGATGAGGATCACGATCATGAGGGGCAGTTGCAAGCTGTGGATATTGAGCCCGAGGTCGTAATAAAACAAATCCACGGGGTTCATGTTTTTCACCGCGAACGCGGCAACCACAATCAAAAAAAGAATGGTGACGATGACTTTTATGGCTTGCATGCCTTATCGGGGCGAATCCTGAAAGCGCCCTATAACAAGGTTGACGGGAACAACGGACCGCACGGCACTGGCCGGCGGAACCGCAAGTTTACTCGTCCTCCTCCTCTTCATCGTCTCCTTCATCGCCTGCATCGCTCTCAGCATCATCGGCTGCCGGTGCTTCCTCAGCGGCCTCTTCAGCGGCGGGAGCCGCTGCGGCAGGGGCTTCCTCCGCGTGAGCCTCTTCAGCCGGTGCTGCGGGGGCCGCTTCGCCTTCAACGCCCAGCAGTTCCTCAACCGTGGGCAGCTCCTCGGTCGCCGCTGCCTCGGGCTCCGCTGCGGGTGCCGGGGCTTCCGCTGCGGGGGCTTCCGGCGCTTCCTTCACCGTCAGGGTTCCGGCAGGGCCAGCCGACGTTTCCCCAAGTTCCTGAAGGAGGGAATGGATGCTCGCCGCCACGGCATCGGTGCGGGCTTTAACTTCGGGCCGGGTGGAACCGGAGCTCACGCCCTGTAGGGTCACCAGCGCACGTTTTAGCTCGACCACGGCCATGCTGCGCTCGTACTCGCCGACTTTTGTTTTGAGGCCGGCCAGGTCGGTGTTTAATTTATTGAATCCTTCATCCATCTCCCCTTTCAATTCGGCTCGCAGGGGGGCAATGGCTTCTTCCAGCTTGGTGACCGCGCTATCGACGCCACCGACGCGCTGGTCCAGATCACGAACGAAAAAAGCGATGAAAATGATGGCCAGCATGGCCAGACCAAAACCCAGAAAAGCGAGCGCCTTGACCAGGCTCATCTCTTCCTCTTCCTTGTTAACCGGGGGCACAGGCTCGCTGAACTGCTTTTCCGTATCCGGCTTCTCTTCCTGCCCCTGCGCGTAATAGGAACTTGCGTCCTCTTTCTCTTCCTTTTTTATTTCTTCCAGCCGGTCTTCAGGGCTTGTGGATTCGTTTTCGTTTTCTTTGTCGCTCGTGGTCATGATTCCTCCGGATAACAACTCTGATGACTTATTGCGGTTTTCTGATTCGATGACCCACGTTCCTGTACGCGGACCTGTACTCCGGAGCGGGAAAACGTTTTATACGTGTTCCGCATACCGGCAAGATGCTATATTAACGGTTGGAAATGCCTGGCTTGGTCGCATCATCTTCCCACACGGGTTCGCGGGAATTTTTCCGGATGGCGGAGAACCCTCCCGCCCCTGGTTCCGGCCGAGACCGAGCATGAAACTTTCAACCCTGCGCCACCTCTTCGAACCGGGCTGAAAACCGGAACAAGGCAAGGGCGGCCGACTCATTTCCCCTTAAAAAAAACGCAACCCGAGTGAAAAAATGAAGCCTGATCTTACAAGCCGACACCCTGATTTGTCAAGAAAAATAAGGGCTTTGATTTGTTACGGTTTATGGGCCATTGTGGCGCTTTTGGCGCCGCTTTCCGCTCCCTCCCAGGCGCTGGAAAAGGACCTGTTGATGCGCCCGGAAACCCTGGCGAACCTGCCCGAAAACCAACGGGTCATCCTCGACACGCGGTCCTCCTTCAGGTATCTCCTGGGGCACATTCCTGGCTCGCAGCGCATCGGTCACTGGAGCGACTTTACCCACACGGTGAATGAGGTCTCCGGCATCCTCATAGAGGACAAGGCCTGGGTGGCCGCGCAACTAGGGGCCCTGGGGATAGAGCGGGATAAAACTATCGTGCTGGTTGGCGACCCGGCCGACCCCTGGCGCACCGATGGCCGCTTCTTCTGGATGTTTCTGCGTTTCGGTTTCCCCCGGGTGGCGCTCCTGGACGGGGGCGTTGAAGGATGGAAGGCGGCTGGAGGCGACATCGAGCGCGGCTCCGGCGGCAAAGCCGCCGCTTCACGGCTGAGCGCTCAGGACATCGTCCTGGACGACTCGGTTCTCGCCCGGCAAGACTGGATCCGCGACCGGCTGGCCCATGCGGATCTCAAAATCATCGACAACCGCACCCGAGAAGAATTTAAGGGAGCAACGCCCTACGGCTCGCCGCGCGGCGGCCATATACCCGGCGCCCTGAGCATCCCCTGGCAGGAATTCTTTACCGAAGAGGGCCGCCTCAAGCCTCCGGAAACCCTCGCGCTCCTGCTGAAGAACCAGGGCATCCAGCCCGGTCAGGAGATCGTCGTCTACTGCACCGGCGGCGTTCGCTCGGCCATGGCTTTTTTCGTGTTTCGTTATCTGGGGTATTCAGTGAGAAATTACGACGGCTCATGGTGGGACTGGAGCCGCAACCCCGCCCTGCCGGTGGAAAACTCGTGAGCGCGCGCTTCGTAACGGTGGCGAGTGTGGAGGAGATCCCCGAGGGCGGCCGTCTGCGTGTCGTGGTGGAGGGTAAAAAGATCAGCCTGTTTCATACGGGCGGAGCGTATTACGCCATTTACGACACCTGCCCGCACAAGAAAACCGCGCCACTCATCCGCGGCACTCTCGACGGCGCGGGCATCAAGTGCGCCAACCACGGTTTCCGCTTCGACCTCAAAACGGGCGCGTGCAACGTGAGCCCGGAACTGGCCACCCGTGTTTACCCGGTGCGGGTGAGCGAGGGGAAAATCCAGCTGGGCCTTGCCGAAGAAGTGGAGGGATAGATAACCCGCCGTTTTAGTGGTGCGATCCTTCGGGCTCTGGCGGCATGCCGGAACCTTCCTCGTGCTCGTGATGCGAGCCTTCCTCACCCTGACCGTCCATCAGCGGCGCCTGTTTGCGGCCGAGCGCTTCGGAGGCATGCTTGAGCGCTTCCATGTAATGGGTGCGCGCTTCCCTGGCATGCGTGAGCGCCGCGCTGCCGTGGGTTTTGATCTCCTCGCCGGCGTCGGGCATTTTCATTCCGTATTCCAGATGCTTGATCATTTCCTCGAGATGGAGATAACCCTCCTCGCCATGGCCAAGCCCAACGCTTGCGTGCCCGCTGGCCTGAGCATGGGCCTGCTGCGGCACGGCAAACCCGGCCGCGCCCGCAAACCATAGCGCCGCACTAAAAATCACTGCTCGTTTCATATCGCCTCCTGCGCCCCGGCTCCGGGATTTCGCCGGAACGGATTGGGTTAACTCAATGCATGCGGCGTGGCCAGGCAAGCCCGGCGCCACCGGATATAGATAGATAGTATCTGCCCTTCTTCCACCTTGTCAAGCACGCGAAGGTGGGGGCTTGCGCCATAAAAAAAGCCTCCCAGGCAAGAGCCCGGAAGGCGGCAAGCGAAAAAGCCCCTCACACCTGCATGCGCAGGACTTCATTGTAGGCTTCGACGATTTTATTGCGCACCTGCATGGTCAGGCGAAACGCCAGATCGGCCTTGTTCACCGCGATCATGGTTTCGTGAATGTTGCCGGTTTCGCCGGAGGCGAATTCCGTGATGGCCTGGTCGGCCTCCTTTTGCAGATCGTTGACTTTTTCCAGCGACTGCGCCAGGGTATCGGCGAACGAAGGCCCACCGGGTTCCTTATCGGGGGAACCGGCTGGCGCGGAAGAAGAAAGCCCTTTCAGCGCCTGCAAATGACTGTTTATGGTGATGTCGTCCATGACCGCTAACTCCCGGAATCCGCTCGTCTCAAGTTAATGCTTTCCCGGCCCCTTGTCAACCGCGTTAGGCCCTCTTCAGGCCACTTCACTCACTGCACTGCCCAGGATGGAATTTCTCTTGGTCATCATCTGCATCACCGCGGAATAGCGGATCTGGTTCTCGGCCAACCGCGCCATTTCCTCGTCGATATTCACGTTGTTGCCGTTGGACTTCTCCTCTCCGTTGGTCTCGAAAGGAACGGGGGCCAGGTTTTCCAGCGACAGCGCCGAGGGACCAAAATGGGTGGCATGCGTCGACTTCAGGTTGAGCGACCCGTTCTGTCCCACCGCCTGCCGCAGCTGCTCCTTGAAATCCAGATCGTGGGCACGGTAACCGGGAGTGTCCATATTGCTGATATTACTGGAGATCAACAGATGGCGAGCTGAATTGAAATCCAGGCTCTTTTTCATCAGCAGAGGAAGCGGGTCTGAAAACAGGATTCGGTCGATAAACATGTACGCCTCAAAAAATGATTTCGTAGAGATTACGAGCAATTCCCATGCCAGCACCACCACAGAAATCGACGCCCGGCCATTAATCTATCTCATTGATTTTAAAAGATTTAAATTATGAGAAACGACAAATGCTGCTTTGCCGAGTAAAGGCTGGCAATCTTTTCCCTGTCCATGGGGAATATTTTGACACCCGCCGATGAAGCCTTTCACCGCAAGCCGATATGAGGTACACTGGGGATAGTGTAACTTTATCACACAATATTGAGTAAACGGCCATGAATAAGAGCCTGGAAAAGTTAAGCCGGAAAATTCAGAAGTTCGGCAAGGAAAACCTGTCGGACATCCTGCATTTCACTGCCAGCGGCCTGAAGGATCTCTACGGCTGCAAGATGGTCCGCATTTATCTTGAGGATCTTTACGAAGGCATGCTGATTTGCCAGTACATCAGCAGCGATGAAACCACCGGCGAGACGCCCCTCACCCGGTTCATCTCCCCCCGGGAATCGATCCTGTCGCAGGCCTTTTTTAAGAACGAGGTGGTTCTTTCGTGGCATGCGCCCGAGGAGTTCCGCCGCCTGCGCAACCCCTTTGAGAAAGGTGCGGGCATCCTCTCGACGGCCGTATTCCCTGTGACCCATCAGCTCCGGCCCGTGGGAACCGTGAGCCTCGACTGGAACGAGGAAGGCGAGTCTCTAACCCCGCGCACCATCGAGGAGATTAACAGCTTTTTCGAGGAAATCAGCAGCCCGCTGGTGCGGGCGAAGCGTTTTCATCAGCAGATCACCTTTTCCAAACACCTGGACCTGGCAAGAAAAAAGGAAGCGGCGATGCGTCTGATGCGGTCCGCAGTCCATATGATAGATAAATTGTCGCTGGCGTCGGTCCTCGTCCCCTCCCCCACCGCCTCCACACCCGATGGCCGGCCCTCCGACGAGGTGGAGGTGCTCGCGGTGTTCGCCAAAAACAAGAACGATGCCCTGATTTACAATACGCACGAATCCATCAGCATCCAGAACGATACCAACCTGCTCAACCGCATCGTCCGCTACGACCGGCACAGCGGTCTTGTGGGCCGCGAACCTCTGCCCGAGGCCGTGTATATCGAAGACGTGATGGGGGAAAATTTTTCACGTAAACCCGTGGCGCGCCAGATCGACCTGGTGTCTCTGTACCAGTTTCCCGAGTTCGATGAAAGAACCGGCAAATTCATCTGTTCGGTGAACTATTACACGCACGAGAAGCACGTGTTCACCGAATTTGAAAAGAGGCTGCTCAAGGACCACGCGGCCATGGTGAAAAAACTGATCGTGGAGGAAAGCCCGGAGCGCATCGAAATCCAGGTTCTGGGAGAAATTGAAGAACTGCTTTCCACGCAGAACGATACCCTGCAGGAGTTCCTTCACAACATCCTGGGCAAAACCTCGGAACTCATCGGCGCCCACAGCGGCACCATTTCGGTGCTCAAGATTATCGACGGCAAACCCTGGCTGGTGGTGGAGAACAAGGGCCGGTTCACCGGCGCGAAATCGCGCGGGTGGATGAAAAGCACCATCCCTCCCCTGCCCGTCGGCGGCGAGGAACTGGCCGACGACAAGAAGTCCCTGAACGGCTACTGCGCTTTCACGGCCCGGCCGATCCTCGTTAACGACGTCACCGACGAGCGCCTCACCCTGGGGTTTTACAAGAACCTGTCGCCCGCCATCCGCGCCGAGCTTGCCGTCCCGGTGATTCACGGCAACAGCGTCATCGGCGTCATCAACCAGGACAGTTTTCAGCCGCATTATTTCACCGAGGAGCACAAGCGCATTCTGCAGATCATCGCGAGCCTCATCAGCCAGAAATTCCACAACCTGGTGCAGATCGAGGATCTCAGGCAGGAGATCAACCGTCTCAAGCAGGACATCGAGTACCGCGACCCCAAGGTCTCGTCCTACCACTTCGGCAACGTTATCGGCAAGAGCGAGCGGATTCATTCGCTGGTCCACCGCATCGACACCGTGGTCGAATCCATCTGCAACCGCATGCTGCACTGGGAGAGCAGCAAACAGCGCGAGGCCATGACGGGGCTCCCCTGCCTTCTCATCCAGGGACCGACGGGAACGGGCAAGGAGTTTTTCTTCAACAATATCTATTCCCGCCTCACGGAAATATTCCAAATCGCCAAGGGCAACGATTTCAAGCTGCCTCTGCGTAAGACCAATATCGCGGCCTACAGCGGCGAACTCACCTACAGCGAGTTGTTCGGTCACAAAAAGGGGGCCTTCACCGGCGCGGAATTCCACCGCCAGGGCATTCTGGAAGAAGCCAACACCGGCGTCGTTTTTCTCGACGAAATCGGCGATGCCGATCCTAAAACCCAGGTGCAGCTTCTGCGCTTCCTCGACACCGGCGTGTTCATGCGGCTCGGCGAAAACCAGCCCCGCTATTCGCGCATCTTTCTGATTGCCGCCACCAACAAGGACCTCCGGGCTGAAATCGAGAAGGGCCGCTTCCGCGAGGATCTGTTCCAGAGGTTGAATGCCCTGAGCTTCCGGATTCCCAGCCTGACCGAGCGTGCCGAGGACATTGAAGACCTGGCCACGCATTTTCTGGGCATCCTGTTTCAAACCTACCGTGGAGACAGCACCGAAGCCTCCCCCCCGCAGCTCGAACCGGCGGCCATCGACCAGCTGAAGAGCCACCGGTTCCGCGGCAACGTGCGGGAGCTCAAAAATATCCTCCTGCGCGCCATGCTGTTCAGGAAAGGCCCGCGCATCCGCCGCGAGGACATCATCGAGGCGTGCCAGGCCGAAGGGAGTCCGCAATCGGCCGAGGAGAGCCCCGATCTCAGGGTCCATAACCTTCTTGGCCGCATAGAGAAAGGCGATACCGATTTCTGGGCGGCGGTCCACCAACCCTTCAAAGCCAAGCAAATGACACGGGAGACGGTTATGGCGCTTATCCGGGCGGCGCAGGATCGCTATAAGGCCCCGCTTCCCGGCCTGGCCATTAAACTTGGTGTATGCGCCGACGGGTTCCAGCAACACCCGGACGAGATGAAAAAATTCGTCAGTTTTAAGAATTTTCTGTATAAAACCGTCAAAGTGTCCGCTAACGTAAACTAGACCAGGTTTTTGTAAGCTTCGATGATGGCGTCCCGCAGATGGTTTTTAAGGCCGGCATCCTTGAACGCAATGAGGTCGCGGTATTCTCCGCCCCGCCCCTTCTGCGACGGGTAGCCGAGGAACAGCCCTCCCTGGGCGGAACGGAAAATCCGGATACCGCGCAGCGTCAGGCTCCCGTCGAGGGTCACTTCGGCAAAAGCGACAAGTTTCGAACCGGGCGCTGCGGCTTCGAAGGGAAAAATTTTTACATCGGTCACTTGCACGTTGGTTCTGGACGAAAGAGCCAATATTCATTAAACTGTACAGGTCAAGAGATTCGCCGGTGTTTCGTCCGCGTGTCCTTGAACAGGTCCAGCCTCGCCTCCGGTCCCCGGAGGCCGATCCCATAATATATCCATCTTATCCATCAGGAGATCCAAATGCCAGATACCGCTGTCGCCCCGAAATATAAAGTCAAGGACCTGTCGCTCGCCGAATGGGGACGGCAGGAAATCGTCCTGGCTGAAAATGAAATGCCTGGCCTGATGGCGCTGCGCAAGAAGTATGCGGCCTCCAAACCTTTGAGCGGCGCGCGCATCGCAGGCTCCCTGCACATGACCATCCAGACCGCCGTACTCATCGAAACACTGATCGCCCTCGGCGCGGAAGTCCGCTGGGCCTCCTGCAATATCTTCTCGACGCAGGACCACGCGGCGGCCGCCATCGCCAAGGAAGGCATCCCCGTCTTCGCCTGGAAAGAAGAAACCGAGGAGGAATACTGGTGGTGTACCGCGCAGACCCTGCTGTTCGACGGCCAGGGGCCCAACATGATCCTCGATGACGGGGGCGACCTCACCGCCTACGTGCACAATAAGCATCCGGAGCTTCTGCCGGGCATCCGCGGCATCACCGAGGAAACCACCACGGGGGTGCATCAGCTCTACAAGATGATTGAGAAGAAAACCCTCAAGGTGCCGGCGATGAACGTCAACGACTCCGTCACCAAATCCAAATTCGACAACCTTTACGGTTGCCGGGAATCCTTGGCCGACGGCATCAAGCGCGCCACCGATATCATGGTCGCGGGCAAGGTGGTGGTGGTCGCCGGTTATGGCGATGTCGGCAAGGGCAGCGCCAAATCCATGCGCGACCTCGGCGCGCGGGTGATCGTCACCGAAATCGACCCCATCTGCGCCCTGCAGGCCGCCATGGAAGGGTATGAAATCACCACCATGGAAGAGGCGGTCAAGGAAGGCAATATTTTCGTGACGACCACCGGCTGCCGGGACATCATCCGCATCGAGCACATGGAGGCGATGAAGGACGACGCCATCGTCTGCAACATCGGCCATTTCGACATCGAGATCCAGGTCGAAGAGCTGAACGCCTATCCCGGCATCAAGAAAACCGTCATCAAGCCTCAGGTCGACAAGTACACCTTCCCGAGCGGCAAGAGCATCCTCCTCCTCGCCGAGGGCAGGCTTGTGAACCTTGGCTGCGCCACCGGCCACCCCTCGTTCGTGATGTCCAACTCGTTCACCAACCAGGTGCTGGCGCAAATCGAGCTGTACACCAAGGAATATCCGCTCGGCGTGCACGTGCTGCCTAAAAAACTCGATGAAGAGGTGGCTCGCCTTCACCTGGGCAAACTGGGCGTCAAATTGACCACCCTCTCTCCGGAGCAGGCCGATTACCTGGGCCTGCCGGTGGAGGGCCCGTACAAGCCGGACCATTACCGCTACTGATCCAGCAGGCCTGGCCCGTCAGGGATGGCGGGCCAGGAATTCCTCTATCCAGGGGACAATACGCTCGTGCGCGTCTTCCACGACGTAATGCCCCGCATCCTCCACTTCATGCACTTCGGCCGCAGGCAGAATTTCCCGCCAGCGCTTGAGGAAATGATCGTTGAAACAAAAATCCCGTTTCCCCCAGATGATGAGGGAAGGCCGTCCGGCCAGCTGGCCGATTTTGCTCTCGATATTCGCCACCACGTTGTAACTCGCCACATCGTCGGTCACCGGAATATCCTGCACGAAGCGCAGGTGGGCGATGCGTTTTCGCGGTGAATCGTAGGGGTCCAGATAGCCCGAGCGCACCTCGGGAGTCAGGCGATCCTTTTTCATCACCGCGCGCACCAGGGCTCCGCGGGCAAAGGCATTGAACCCCAGGATCGCCAGCGGGCCCAGCAGCGGCCGCCGGCACAGGTCGATACTCATCGGGATGCGCGTGGACAAGAACGCCGCCGTATTGAACAAAACAAGGCGCTTGATGAGCTCCGGCCTCCGCACCGCAAGCCCCATGCCAATGGCCCCGCCCCAGTCGTGCACCACCAGGGTGATCTCCTTCAGGTCGAGATGATGCACCACGAGGTGTTCCAGGTTGTCGATATGAGTGGCCAGGGTGTAGGGGTAGTTCCAGGGCTTGCTCGACAGCCCGCAGCCGATATGATCCGGAACCACCACGCGCCGCCCTCCGCCGAGCCCCCGCACCAAGTCGCGGAAATAAAATGACCAGGTGGGGTTGCCGTGCAGCATCAATAACGGCTCGCCCTCGCCTTCATCCAGATAATGATAATCGAGCGACCCCAGCTTAAGGATATTTGGGCGGAAGGGATAAAGCGCCCGAAACCGTTCGCCGCTCACCACTCGACACCCAGCATGAGGCAGTTGAGGCCGCTGCCGATGCCAAGGAGCACCACCTTCTGCCCCGCCTGAATGGGCCGGGCTTCGTGCCCCAGGGCCAGGGTCACGGGCAGCGAAGCGGCGCCGGTGTTGCCCAGAGTTTCAATCGTTGAAAAATCCTTTTCCGGGTCCAGCCCCAGGGTGGAGTAGAGCAGTTTCCGGTGCATCACGCCCACCTGATGGCAGAATACGCGGTCCACCTCCGTGTTGTTCCAGCCCAGCACCCCGCGCGCCGCCTCCCAGGTTTCACCGGCCAGTTGGCAGCCCTCCTTCATCAGGCGCTCCGAGTCGGTTTCCATGACCGGTTTCCCCTGGCTGTTGGGGTCCGGATCGTCGGTACCCCGGCACAGGCCGTTGAACCGCGTGGCCGCGCGGGATACCCCGCCGAGCAGCCGATGTCCCGTCCGGGAAATCTTCTGATGGGTGAGGAGCACGGCCACCGCCGCCGAGCCGATGGTCAGCGAAGCAAATGACGCCTTGATGCTGTCGCGAGTGACTTCCGGGTCGGCCAGCAAACGGCGAATGGTATTTTCCACCAGAGGCCCGCCGTGCTCTCCGGCGACAATGAGCCCGGCCTCGATATGCCCCTGATCGATCATTCCCGCCACGTGAATCATGCCATTGAGTACGCCCAGGCAGGCGTTGGAGATATCGAAGACCTGAGCGCGCGGGGAAAGGTTCAGGCGATCGTGAACCACGGAGGCGGTGGCGGGCTCCAAAAAATCCCGGCACACCGAGGCGGAGATCAGACAGCCAATGCGGCCGCGGTCGAACCCGGCCTTCTTCAGCACATTCTCGCCCGCCCGAGAGGCCACCTCGCTGGGGAATACACCGGGGTCCCAGAAGCGGCGCTCACGAATGCCGCTCATCAATTCCAGGCGGCCCGCCGGGAGCTTCAGGCGCTCGTAGAGCGGGGCCATACGCTCCTCCAGTTCGCTGGAGGGGACGACACGTTCCGGCAGGTGATATCCCACCGCCTCGATACAAACGTTGCTAAAGCGCATCTCCGGCCTCTTCTATGGTGCGTGGCCGCGATCGGCCTTCGGAAAACTGCGTGTGGTAGTATTTCTCGTACAGGCCGCCTTTGGCAATCAGGGAATCGTGCGTGCCTGTTTCTACAATTTTCCCATGGTCAAGGACAACGATGCGGTCGGCGTTTTTGACGGTGGACAGACGGTGCGCGATGACGAACGTCGTCCGGTTTTCCATGAGGTTGTGCAGCGCGCCCTGCACCAGTTTTTCGGATTCCGAGTCCAGCGACGAGGTGGCCTCGTCGAGAACCAGGATGGGCGCATCCCGAAGCAGAGCCCGGGCGATGGAGATCCTCTGCCTCTGGCCGCCGGAGAGACGAACGCCCCGCTCGCCGATCATTGTCTCGTAACCGTTATCGAGATCGCGGACGAAATGATCGACATGGGCGGCGTGGGCGGCCTGCAGAATATCCTCGCGCGAAGCCCCGGGCCGGCCGGAACCGATATTATTCCAGATCGTGTCGTTGAACAGAAACGTCTCCTGAGCGACCAGCGCCATTTGCCGGCGCAGCGATTTAAGCGTGTATTCGCGGGTATCGACGCCGTCGATCCTGATTTCGCCCTCGGTGAGATTAAAAAAACGAAAGAGCAGATCCACCAGCGTGGACTTGCCCGCGCCGCTCATGCCGACGATGGCCAGAACCTCGGACTTTTGCACTTTCAAATTGATGTTGCTCAGCACCATGGCGTCGCGGCTCGGATATTTAAACGACACGTTGCGGTATTCAATGCAGTCGGAAAGCCCCGTCAGTTCCCGCTGGCCCTCCTGAACCTTCTCCTCCACCTCATCGAGCACCGCAAAAATACGCTCAGCTCCGGCAAGCGAGCTTTGCACGCTGGCGTAACTCTTGAACAGGAGCCTGAGGGGCCGGTACATCATAAATAGCGCCGCGAGAAAAGCCAGAAAGGTCCCCTGGCTGATTTTTTCCTCCAGCACCTGGGTGCCGCCATACCACAGAATAAAGCCGGCACTCATCACGCCGAGAAACTCAAGGAGCGGGGAAAGAATCTCCGTGTACTTGACGTTCTTTTTCATCACCGCCAGGAACTGCTGGTTGAACCCCTTGAATTTATCGATCTCGTGCGGTTCCAGGCCGAACGCCCGGATCACCTTGATGCCTGAAAATGATTCGTTGATGGTGGAACTGATGTTGGCCAGAAATCCCTGCCCCTGGTGGGCGTACCGGCGCAGTTTGCGAGCGACATTCATCGAAGGCAGGATCATGATGGGGAAAAGAACCAGGGCGAACAGCGCCCAGACCCAGTTCAGGTAAATCACCCAGAACACCAGCCCAACGAACATGACGCTGTTTTGCAAAAAATCCTTCGCCACGTTGGTCAGGTTGGATTGCATGATGGTGACATCGCTCATGATGCGGGAAAATATCTGTCCGGTATCGTTATCCTCGAAATACCCCAGGGGAAGCCTGTGCAGATGCTCGAACACCTCCTGGCGGACGGAAACAACGAGCTCCCAGGAGATGCGGAACAGAATCAGGTTTTGCGAATACTGCAATATTCCCTTGATCAGGTACAACCCCACGAGCGCCATAGGAATCAACGTGAGCATGAGGTAGTTTTTCTCGACAAATATTTTATCGAAGGTTTTCTGGATCAGGGGAACAGGAGAGGTGGCGATGGCGCCCACCACCACGGAAAAGAAAATGGCCAGGACCACACGGGAAAGATAGGGCCGGAGGTATTTAAATAACCGCTTATAGAGTCGGAGGGTCATGGACTGTCGTGATGTTGCGCGTGACCGGCCCGGCGGGGAGGCCGCCGCCGGAGACCGGGGAAAAGAAAAGCCCCCGCGCGCCGATGAGGCATCAACACGCAGGGGCTTAAAATGTTAAGGAACCGGGCGAATCAACACACGCCCGCCTGCTGGGGGAGAAAACCGGGAAGACCTCCCGGCATCAGGCCTCCACTTCCTTTTTCGGCAGAAAGTCTTCAAGGCTGGCTCCACTCTTTATCGCATCTTCCATGAGCTTGACCGATTCGGCGATACCCGCCTCGCAGACTTCGAGGGTGATTTCCTTGATCGCCTTGGAGCCTGCGTAACCCATGACCCGGTTACGGGTGTTATCGCGCATGAAGCCCTTGGGCACGCGCTCCAGCCGTTCGGTCGCCTCGGGGGACCAGATAAAATCCTCCGGGCTCAGGGAAGCTCCGTACTCCTGGACCTCCTGAATGGTTTTCCTGGCGGCAACTTCCGCGCCATTGCCATTTTCTCCCGGTTTGACGGCTCTCTCGTTCATCACTTTGTCAACGAAAGCCAGGGAGATAGCGGAAATTTTCTGCACCCGGGCGCTCTTTTCGATGCGCGCGCGAGCCCGGCGGCGAACGTGGCCTTCGGGATATTCATCGAGAGCGGAAAGGGCTTCCTGAGTCCAGACCACTTCGACCGAGTCGAAGGTCGTAATGGTGGTGGTCTCTTCGTTTTCCTTTTCGTCCGGCCGGAATTCTTCCTTGTCGATGGGCAGGAAGCGTTCGGCCGTGGCGTTGCACACGCCGCATTTAACCACATCGCCCTTCAGGATGGTGCCGCAACTCGTGCACTTGAGAGTGACTTCCTCAGGCGGTTTGCCGGCATGCGCCTCCATCATCTGATCCTTGAGCTTGCCCAGCACCGCGGGCTCGTTCGGGTCCACGCCTTCCGCCTTCATGTTCTCGCCAATCTGGCGCATGGCCTGCATGGCTCCCGCAGGCAGGATATTCTGCACCGCCTCGGTGATAACGCTGGAGGTGATCATGCTGTGACCGCGCTCCAGGGCGTAGCGCAGAATGGCCCCGGTGGCCATGGGCCGGACGAAGCCGGGTATCTTCAGCAGCCGTTCCTTGGCTTCGGCCGTCCATTCGATGGATTCCTCGGCCTGCATGTCGATCGGCGGCTTGAAAACCTTGCTGGAGAGAAACACATTGCACGGCACCAGGCGCAGAAGGTTTTCGGTGTTGCCGCCAATGTCCATGTCCGCCGCGCTGTGCACGCCGATGCGTCCCAGGATCAGGAGATAAGGGTTCTCCTCCCGGGCGTACTGCAATACCTTTTCGAACACCTTGCCGTCGAGCAGGCGAATGGTGCATTCGAGACCTTCTTCTTCCACCAGCTTGCGCGAGATTTCGAGGTGCGCCTGATAAATCTTGGCCAGCCCCTTGTCGATAATGTCTTCGTGCAGTTTTTCCTGCTGCTCAAATTTGAATACCTTGCCCGCTTCTTTGGTCAACACGCCCGTCAGGCTGTTGAACATGGCGTAGTGGAAATACGGGTCGAAGGTGGAGATGACTTCCAGAGGCCGGTTCAGTTTCTTGGCCATTTCGATGGCTGTCTTGAGGCCGCCGAAGGAGTGCCCGCTGCCGTCCACCGCCACGACGATTTTACCGCTGGTCGGCTTGTCGCCCTGGAGAGCGGGAAGATTTTTAACCACCAGCGTATCGGTCTGAATGCGGCGGATGACCCGTTCGGCCACGGTGCCCAGCTGGCTGTCCCGGATGGCGCCGAGACCCAGAGCGCCCATGACGACCAGATCGTAATTGGATTCCTTGATGTCCCTCACCAGTTCAATCCAGTTGCGGCCTTCAAGGGATTTGCCGACGAAAGGCAGCCCATTTTCCTCGGCCTTCTGGCGCGGAACCTCGAGATAGGAGTCGGTGATGACCTCCATGCCCTTGGTGATGAGCTGATCGTGAATGTTCCTCTGCTTTTCCAGTTCTTCCTCGTCCTGATACTCTTCGGGCAGGCCGCTTTCCATTTGCCGAAAGCGCACGTCATGCATTTTAGCCGCGTAAACATGGCTCGCCGTCAGGGTGGTGTCCTTGTCGGCAAGCTCCAGCGCCAGCTCGATGCACTCGTTGGAGTAATCTGAGTTATCGATGGGTAAATAAATATTTTTAAACATGGGGTATGAGCTCTCCCTCCCCGCCTGGGGGATTCAACTGTTCACAGGCCCGCCGGGCCTATTTATCGGGATTGGATCGAAATTCATAACCAAATTGGCCGGAAAATCGACTCCTTGGCATATAACAAGCTTTTGTGGGATTCTAACAAATTATCCCCCCCTGTCAACAGGAAAAGGGGGGCCTGGCCCTCCCCCGCCCCCTGCCTAAACTGCTGAAAAAAATAAGGTCCCCGAAGCCCGGCGGGAAAAGGGCCCACCCGGCAATGGAACGCTTCGGCCGGGCTATATCCATCGGCCATAAACGGAGCAAGCAACCCCGCCGCTTCAGACAAAAAAAGCGATGAAATTCATGGGATCAGACCTCTATTTTAAGGACGAGGTGAAAGAGTCTTTGCCAGTTGCCGGGTTTTCATTTATTCTGTGGGGGCCGGGCCGTATAATTCGCTACCGCCGCCCGGAATCGACGCATAATATTTAGGGTTGCTGACAATGAATTCGGCTTATCCAGGCCCGCCCCCCTGCCAGGACCCTTTTCCCATACGCCCTCAAGAAGGAGGAAAAAATGTTGTTCGCGAGCAAGGATGAAATCGCCGCGCGCCTCAATGGCATCGCCACGCAGGTCAACGGCCAGGTCAAACTGGAAAACGCCGACCGCTTTCGAGACGAACTGCTCGACGAGCTGCTGCAAAACGCCGTCTTTAACCCCAGGCCGGAAATCAAGGGTTTTGCCCGTTTCCTCATAAAATCGGCCGCACTCGAACTGGGAGCGGTTTCGGCATCCATCCAGGATCTGTACGATGCCCGCGGCCGTGGCGAGTGCAGCGGCTTCACGGTGCCCGCCCTCAATATTCGCGGTCTGCCCTATGAATTGTCCCGCGCCATCTTCCGCACCGCCAAAAAGAAGAATACGGGAGCTTTCATCTTCGAAATCGCCAAATCGGAAATCGACTACACGTTCCAGCCGCCGCACGAGTTCGCTCCGGTGATCCTCGCCGCCGCCATAAAGGAAGGTTATAAGGGCCCGGTTTTCATCCAGGGCGACCATTTTCAGGTCAACGCCAAGAACTACCACGCCGACCGCGGCAAGGAAATGGGCAGCCTGAAGGAACTCATCCGCCAGGCGGTTTCGGCCGGGTTCTACAATATCGATATCGACACGTCCACGCTCGTGGACCTGGATAAACCCAACGTCGTCGAAGAGCAACGCCTCAATTTTGAAGTCGGGGCGGAACTCACCCAGATCGTGCGCGACCTGGAGCCTGAAGGCATCACCATTTCAGTGGGGGGTGAAATCGGCGAAGTGGGCAAGGATAACAGTACCGAGGAAGAACTGCGCGCCTACATGGATCATTTCAACGCTACTCTTGAGGCGGCGCGCCCGGGCTCACGCGGCATCAGCAAGATCTCGATTCAAACGGGCACCAGCCACGGCGGTGTCCCCCTGCCCGATGGCAGCGTGGCCGAAGTGGCGCTCGATTTCGCCACTCTGGAGAAACTCTCGCGGGTTTCCCGGGAAAGTTACGGCCTTGCCGGGGCTGTGCAGCACGGCGCCTCGACCCTGCCGCAGGAAATGTTCAGCAAATTCGCCGAACTCGAAACCGCCGAAATCCACCTCGCGACGGATTTCCAGAATATGATCTACGAAAGCCGTCACTTTCCGGCCGACTTCAAACAGGAAATCTACGAACATCTACGCAGCAAGTTCGCCAGCGAGAAAAAAGCGGATCAAACCGACGAGCAGTTCATCTACAAGACCCGGAAAAAAGGCTTCGGCGAATTCAAGGCCCGTTTCTGGGAGCTGCCGGAAGAAACTCGCGCTGCCATCGGCCGGGAACTTGAGGGGAAGATCGACTTTCTCTTTGACACGCTGAACGTCGGCAATACGCAAGACCTGGTGGCCAAAACCGTGACCCCGGTGGCGGTGCCGCCGAACCTTCAGGTCGAAATCGACGCCTGCTCATGAACGATCGCTAAAAGCAATATCCTGGAAATGCCATGAAGGTTTAAAATTAATATTACTACAATGAAAACAACAGGTTATGTGGGATTATCTCAACTATAGAATCCGATCAGCGCCATCCGTAAAATGGGGCTTCGCCCTGCTCTTTCTGGGGCTGATGGTTCAGACCACCCCGCTCGCCCACGCTGAAGACTTCAAGGCGTGCGCTGGCCGCGCAGCGGCGCGGGACCTGGCGGCTAAAAAGGATTTCCAGGACCGTCTGCATCAAATGATCGTGGATGACAAACCCGAGTTCAAGGCCCTTGCCGCACTCAACCGCGACTTGCAGGTCCAACTGGCCGAGGAACGTAAGGTGAAGATCGATTACCTGCTGGAGACAAACCCCGAACGCATCATCACCCATCACGGCTTGTCGAAATTCAGCAATTTTACCTGGTCGGATGCCGATGAAAGCCGTTTCGTGGAGAAAAGCGAGGCGAATCGCAAAAGGATGGAAAAAATCAGCGATTTGAGGAAGCGCAACAACTTTCATGCGGACTGGCCGCGCATGCGCGGCTATTTCCGCAGTGAACTGACGAAAAAACCCGCCTACAAAACCCTCATGACCGATTTCACAAATGCCCAGGTCGAGGTGAAAAACATTCTTTCCAGCTGCCCTGTCCCGAAATGAGGTATCCGGGAATGCATTCAGATCCCCGGATCGGAGAATGCCGGGAAAACCCGACGAAGCTCCGCCCCAACCGGATTCTGGGACTCATAGCATAACTATTTGATTTAATAGAATTTATTTTTTTTATTCAGGCGAGCCACACGCGGACATCCCGCTCGGCATCGTGAAGTTCGAAGAGAACCTGCGGCACGAACCCACTGTTCCGGGCGCGCTCCTGAATATCCGCGAGGTCGATATTCTGTTCCCGAATCGCCTTCAGCACCGTCTCGTCCATGGCGTGTTCGAGGTCCTCGGCCAGGCGAGCGGGCATCGTCAGCTTGACCTTGACCCCGGACGCTTTTTCGATATCCACCTTGAGGTAACGGGCCACGCCTGAAAACGGCACGCCCCCTGCCCGCCCCCCATCACCCACGGTCAGTGACCGGGCCTCGGCATAAAGATCGCCCGCGTATTCATCGAGCAACTGGCTCCAGACCAGGCGGGCGTCGAGCTTTTCGAGAGCGAGAACCAGGCCGTGCAGCGCGCGCACGAGGAAGATGAGGTCGGCTGGCGCCGCCGAGCGAAACCACCATTTAAGATCCCCCGCAACCCGGTCCATGCGTTCGCTCAATCGCCAACGCTTCACATCGAAAGGCTGTTCCTGAACAAAGGGCTCGAACAGAACAGCCAGTATCGACGGCAAGACGGCATCCATATCCCGCATTTTCTCGGCATCGAACCCCATCGCCGCCAGGCACTGGACGGGGCTCACCGCCTCGCGTTCCCTGAGCGCCAGGATGCAGCGAAGAAGGGCCAACCGCCTTTCCCTTTCCACTTCAAGAATGCAGCCGTAATCGTATAAAATGACGGAAAATTTTGACCGCCCCGTTTGCCGGAACGCCAAATTACCGGGATGCGGGTCGGCGTGCAGGAACCCGTGCTGAAATAACATGTAAAGAAAATGGCTCACCAGGTTC
The DNA here is from genome assembly GCA_003246675.1 of Nitrospirota bacterium. GTDB lineage: Bacteria > Nitrospinota > Nitrospinia > Nitrospinales > VA-1 > SZUA-259. Next base: position 23,485 of record QJZQ01000137.1, read on the forward strand.
CGGCCTATCTCCTGCCGGGGGATAGCCGGAAGGGTCGCCGCTTTCTGGAGACTGAACCCTTCTTCCAGGCACTGCACCAGCACCCGGTCCCGGCAGTGCCCAGGCAAAACTTCCGGCACCACCAGGCCCGAAAGGGGCCGCGCAAGTTCCCGGTAGCGGGTCTGCCGGCGGGATTCTTCGAGATAATCGAGCTCGCGCTCGCAGTTGTCGGCAAAAGCCTGCCGGTACCCTTCGAGGGAAATTCCGAAGCGGGAAACGGGGCCCGCCCTGGGGAGCCAGCCGAATAACCGCAGGTCGGCTTTCACCGCCTCGCGGATCTCGGGATACTGAACCTTCACCGCCACCGAACGGCCATCGGCCAATTCACCGAAATGCACCTGGCCGAGAGACGCGGCTATCCCCTGTTCTTCGAGGTGGGAGAAACAAGTGCCTAGCGGAGCGCCATAAGCGCGTTCGAGAATTTCGGCCACCTGCTCAAAAGGCATCAGAGGGGATGCGGCCTTGAGGCTCTCCTGAAGCTCTTCCCCGTTTTCGCCCTGGGCCATCATCTGCCCGACTTTGGCGGCGAGGCCCCGGGCGCCGCCCATGAGCTCCACCGTGTATTTACGCGCCCAGAGCTTTTTTTCCGCATCGCCAGCCCGGCGCACGGCCATCACCGCCGCGCCCATGGAGGCCATGCGGCCGGCCCGGCCGAGAAGCGTTTTCCAGCTCATGAGCCTTCGGAAGCCCTCGGCGCGAGACCGTCCTGGGTGGTCCGCCTCACCTTGAAGGCCTCCACTTCCGTGAAAACCCCCTCGGGGACTTTTTCGCCGTTCGCCCCGGCGCGCATGAGCACCACCAACCGCGGGGTGCGGCTGCGGTCGAAAATACGCCGGGCAGCGGCTAAAATATCTTCCTTGCTGACACTTTTGATGGCGTCGATGAGCTTCTCCTTGTAGGTGAAATCGCCTTTTTCAACGGTGGCCAGGTAATACAACCGGCCAAGCTCCTCGGCGATGCTATCGCTTTTTTTCTCCAAACTGACGATCTGGCTGGCCCGGTGGCGCTCGAACTCTTCATCGCTCAGCTTGGCGAACAGGCCGTCCAGGCCATCCATCCACGCCTCCACCCGCCGGTTCAGCTCGAAGGGGCTGTGGTTCGCGGACTGGATGACGAAGCGCAGGTAGACCTCGTCCTCCACGCGCTGCTGAAAACTCCACACGATATAGCCAAGCTGCTGGTTGGTGCGCATCTCGTTGAAAAAGTCGCTTTCGACGATGGAGGCGACCAGCGACGTCTCGGCCTGACTCTGAAAGGATACCTCGCCCACCTGCAGGGTGTAGGCCAGGGAGTTGTTGTTATCCTCCACCTGGCTTGTGAACAACACGCGCTCGCCGGAGTGCAGCAGGTCGATCTCTTCCTTGAAGCGGTCGCCTTCGGGCAAGGGCTTGCTTTGCAACTGCCCGAGGAGAATGCCGACGCTCTCCCGCACCTGCTGATCGCTCCAGTTGCCGTGGCCCACGCCGGTGACATGAACCCGGTTGTAGAGCTTATCGGCATAGTCCTGCACATCCTTGAGCGTCAAACCCTCCAGGGCTTCCAGAGCCTCTTCCTCGGTGTATTGCTTCTTGAGAACCAGCAGGCGATGGTAATAGCCCCCGCGCGCATAAGCTTGCCCCAGTTTACTGTTGTTCAATCCACGGATCACCGCTTCCTTGATATTGGCGAATTTTTCCGGCGTGATGCGGATCTCTCTGAGACTGCGCGTCACCAGCTTGAGCAGTTCTCCCACCCGCTCGGAATAGCCGCCGATCGTCAGGAGCATTCCCTCCTTCTCGCTGCCCAGCGAATAGGACAACCCCGCGATCTGGATCGGATAGACGATTTCATTAAGCCCCTCTTGAACCGCCATGTTATACAGCCCGGCCAGTTGAGCGTTTTTCACCGTGTCGTAGGCATGCGGTGTCTGAATGCGAAATTGCAGGTAGACGCGCGGCTGCATGAACCGGTTATCGAACTTGAACCACACCTTCGCCAGGTCATCATCCCAAACCACGTGGGGCTGTTCCTCTACCAATTGCAGGTTGTAGGGGATGAATTCGTTGCGGCCGGGATAGGCCATTTCATCGGCCAAACGGGGCCGGGAAAGACGGGCGAACGACTCGCCGCCCACTTCCAAAAGGGAATATTCCGTGCCATAGAACCGCTCGGTCCGGTCTGTTTCCACGTCATTGGTTTGAAGGACGACCATCGCATTTTCCGGAACCAGGGTATCGAGAAGCGCCTGGTAGGCCGCAGGGTCGAATTTCCGGTACAGGTAGGGTAGCGTCTCGATCTCCTCCGGCGGGTAATCCTGCATCAAAGCGGTGTGCTGGGCGACGAAACCCATGCCCTCGTCCGGATCTTTCCACTTAAAATCGATCTCGGCCATCGCCTTGTTTTCAAGATAAGTGTATTCCTCGATGCCATGCTTCCGGATCAATCCGATATAGGCGAAAAGGCGCTCCAGGACCCTCTCGTATTGATCGACCCCCTTCTGGGTGAGCGTGATATTGACATTGAAGGTGTTCAGGCTTGGATGGCTGAAGCCGCCCCCGGCGCTCAACCCGAGCACCAGCCCCTCCTCCTTCAGGCGGGACAACAGGGAACCCTTGCCCTCATAACCGATCACCGTTCCCAGGATGGATGCCGGCTTGCTTCCGAGGTGGTCCTTCAGGCGAATCGTGGGGAATTCGATTCCTATCTGGCGGACGTCCTGAATGGTCTTGATTTTCAGCAGACGGTATTTTTCCTTGAGAGGCTTGCGGAACTCCGGGTCGATCTTCGGCAGATCCACGGGATGATCGGGGATTTCCTCGAAATACTTCTTCACCAGCTCGGCCTGAACCTTGAGCGGCTGGTTGGAAAGGATCGCCAGCCTCATGATGGAAGCGGCGTAGTACTTGTTATAAAAGTCGAGCAGCGCGCCCGTATTGTCGCCGGCCAGGGTCTCGCTGTTGCCGGTGCCGAACCGGAGCAGCGGGTGCCCCGGCTCGGAAACCATCATCTGCACCTGGTTGGAGCGCCAGCCGTCGCTGCGCATGTTCTTGTCGTGCTCGCTGTTAACCGCGTTGACTTCGCGCTCGGCGTACTGCGGATCGAACAGCGGGGCCTTGAAAAAATCGCTGAACCTGTCGAGGGCCCCTTCGAACCCTTCATGGGAAACCTCGAAGAAGTAATTGGTGATGGCCTCGCCGGTGTAGGCGTTGCTGGAACCGGAATTTTCCGACAGGTACTTTTTATAAGATCCGGATTCGGGGTACTTTTTCGTCCCCAGAAACAACATGTGCTCCAGGTAATGAGCGAGCCCCATCTTCTCTTTGGGGTCGTACAGATAACCCACACCCACCGAGAGCGCGGCGGCGCTTCGGTGCACTTCGGGGTCATGCGTCAACAAGACTTCGAGACCGTTTTTAAGCTTCAGGGCTTTGGTTTCGCGCTGCGCGGCTTCGGCGGAACCGAGGAATAAAAAAAGAGAAACCGCTAACAAAAATTTAACGGCCAAGCGGGGATTCAACCTGAGCACAAAGCACCTCCAGTGAGTTCATACCGCCCCCAAGGGGCGGGAGCCTGTTGATCGGGGATCGTGGGCGGATCAAAAAGCCCTGAATAAATTTTCACACCGAAACACCCCGCTGTCAAAATTTATTCCAGCCATGCCGGCCCCTGTCAGGGCCTATGGGGTTCATTGACAAAGCCCGCCGCGCAAAACTAAAATGGGGCTGCATCCCCACCTTTACCGGCCTTGCAAATACGGAATTTATCCATGGCGAAGGAGATCCATCATGAGCAAAATTTTCATCCTGGCCGCAATGATGACCCTGGCCCTCCCCGGCCAGGCCGCTGAACTGGTTATCGACAAACTGCGCCTCGAATACAATATTTCCATGGGAGACAACGCCTGCGACCGACTCCTGCACTTCCGCGAGGGGAAAGACATTCATAACCTGAAAGTCCACCCCTGCGGGCTGAACACCGGGCGCACCACGTTCACCCTCCACGGGCCGCCCGGCACCCAGGTGACGCTGTTTGCCCAGGCGTCTTTTGGCACGGATCGCGGATTCCTGACGGTGGTGAAAGAGGACGAAAACCCCGTGTGGGTGCTGCACCTTGAGGATTTCCCGGCCGGGGAATGGGTTCTGCGCGAGAAAACCGCCAAGTCGGGAGCCTATCGCGCCTTCTACCGGCCCGGCGCCGCCTTTCGAGAACATGTCACATCGATCCGCTGGGGGCAATGGTGGACAGGCGAACGGCCGAATGGCCCGTGAGGCTCAGCCGTTATTCAAGCCCATGAGGGTGACACCGATCACAATGAGCGCGGCAGCCATCAGGCGTTTTCCGCCAAAGGGCTCCTTGAGTTTCCAGCATCCCCAGACCACCACCATGAGAACGCTGGTCTGGCGGAGGGTGACCACCGCACTCACCGCCTCGAATTGCAGGACCACGCAGATCAGGCCGTAGGACCCAAGAGTGGCCACGCCGGCGAGGAGGGCCATCTTCCATTCGTTCCGCCAGGCGAAGATGATGCCGTCCGCGGGTTGGGTGATGAAGAGGTAAGCCAGGCAAAGGGTGAACCCCACCAGCGATTCGAGAAAGAAGAAAACCAGGCCGTTGACGAAAGGACGGTCCGGATAGATACGGTAAAACGTCTGCATGCCCACCTTGTCCACCAGGCTGTATGCGACCACGAGCCCCAGCGTCACGAATGCCCAGCGCAGATCGCGGTGCAACATGGCGCCACAGAGGTTCCTGAATCCCCGGATCAACTGCCCGTCGAAATGCAGAATATAGATGGCCAGAACAATGAGAATGATGGCAAGACCCGTGGCGGGCGGTATCTGCTCCCCAAGGAACAAAAAAGCGAACCAGGGAACGAACACCGGCGCCGAACGCGCGATGGGGTACACGTAGGAGATGTCCTGCGTGTTGTAGGCGCGGGACAAAGACAGGATATACAGGCCATGCAAAAGCCCCGAGACCCCGGCCCAGAAGATGACCATGGGGTGGCGGTACTCGAAGTCAAACAGCGCCAGCGAGCCCAGCGCCATGAGAATGATAAAGAACCCCTTGAGGCCGGAAAAGTACTGGGAGTTTTTACTGGTCTGGGTTAAAACGTTCCACAGCGCGTGAAAAATGCTGGAGAGCAGGATCAACCCGATGCTCAAAGGCGGCAATCGGCGGTCTCCGGGGATCGAAATAAATCCATCGCCCCGAGGGCGAGTGGACGTACCACCATAGCAAATGCCCGGCTTAAATACAGGATTTTTTTATCATGCTGGATCAAATCGCCTTCATCGCCCGCCCCGCTTCCGACATGCGCCGGGCGGTGGATTTTTACCGCAACGTCCTTGGCCTCACCCTGCTCTTCGAGCGCGGCGACTGGTCGGAATTCAACGCCGGCGGGATGCGTCTCGCCCTGTATCAGGAGAAACACCCCGGCCCGCGCGAAGACTTGCCGGCGGTTTTCTTCACCGCCCGGCCCATCGAAAAGATCCTCGCCGGGCTTGAACGCCAGGGGGTAACCCTCGACGGAGAACTGGAGATCCACCCCTACGGCAAGCTGGCGCGATTTTTCGATACGGAAGGCAACCGCCTTGGCCTGTATGAACCGCCGCCGGGAAAAACCTCCCCTTAACCCTGTCCATGTAACGGGAAAAATGCTATAGGGTGCATGTAAGTTTAATACGATTTTCATCGCTCGCGACAACCCTCATATCCGGAGAGAAATCATGCCCCCTCGTTCAAAACGCGCCACGCTGGTTCCTGGTTTTATTTTCCTGTTCTCGATGGCTCAATTGGGGGCCGGACCCGCTCTGAACCCAGCCCTGTTTTGCGGTACCGCTGATGCAAAGGGTTTGGCTCACGCCGTCAGCGACCTGCAGGATCAAACCGACAATCTGCAAGAGCAGGTCAACGAGATAGAATTGTTAGAAGGCCCGCAAGGCCCTCCCGGCCCGCAAGGCCCTCCCGGTCCGCAGGGAGATCCTGGTCCGCAGGGAGATCCTGGTCCGCAGGGAGATCCCGGTCCGAAGGGAGAGCCTGGAGAGCCTGGACCGAAGGGAGAGCCCGGACCCGCAGGCCCTCCAGGCCCCGCGGGGGGTGTTGCAGATGATTTCGCAACAGGAACTTTTACCGTTGATACTGGCCCGGTCCAAATGACGAGCAGCCCCGCCTTGACTTCCGTCTCGGCCAGTTGCCCGGCTGGCAGCACCCTGGTCTCCGGCGGCTTTTCCCTGAACACCTCCATTGCGGTGGAAGTGGCGGAAAGCATCCCGGGCGAAAGCGGCACGGCTGACGAAAACACCTGGTTCTTTAGTGGTTATCTGGGGGGAGCCTCTGACCCGAACCAAACCGTTACCGTAAGAGCCCTGTGTCTGTCTCTCGGTAATTAATGACGCAGTAGCGACTTCTCCCCCGGCCTGCTTGTAACAGAGGGCCGGGGGAGATTGCCTGTCAAGCTTCTCTCCCCCTTCTACCT
>QJZQ01000092.1 GCA_003246675.1 Nitrospirota bacterium
GTGGCGGCCCGGCCCCACCTGGGGCACGCCCGTTTCCAACTGGGCCGGGCCCTCGTTCGCCAGGACAGAATCAAAGAAGGCGCGGCACTCATGGGAGAAGCTCTGGCCAGCCTGCCGGCGCCGAAACCGGAACATTACATTGAAAGAGCCCGCGCCCTGGCGGACGCAAGTCCTCACAATGAAGAATCCGCCATTGCTTCGCTGGACGAGGGTATTGCCCGTATGGGCCCCGTCGTGGCTCTCGTCGAGATGGCCGCCGACCTCGAAGCCGAGCGTGGAAACTACAACGCCGGAATCTCCCGCATCGAAACCCTGCCGGCTCCATTGAAAACCAGCCCCGCGTGGCTGCTGCGTAAGGGAGAACTTCACTGGGCCGCGGGAGATTGGGCAAAGGCCCGCATCGCCTTTGAGTCGGCGACACGCGCTATCGACCGTCTCCCCCCTCGGCGCAAGGCCACTGCTGCCTTTCAGCAGCTTCGTGCGAGACTGATGCTCCTTCTCGCGCGCTCCAACCCAACCGAATAATAATCCGGACCCGCCACAGACGGGTTGCCCCCTCCACGGCAAGAGGCATCGGGAGGGTCATCCACTCTACCGTTTTATTTCTGGGGGGAGCCGCGCGTTTAGGGGGGAATGTTTTTCACACACCCGGCTCTGATGGGCAGGAATTCAGGCCAGCACTTCTTCCACAGCCTGCAGGAGCTGTAGTTTTTCCAATGGCTTGATCAGGAATTTTTTTACGCCCCTGGCCATGAGGTTATTTTCAAGCATGTTATCCGCAAACCCGGTGACCACGATCACGGGAATTTCAGGAGCGCGGTCATGAAAAAATTCCACGGCCTCCAGGCCATTGACCTCCGGCATGCGAATGTCGCAAATGATCAGCCTCACCTTTTCGGAGTCGGTTTTTTGAGCTGCGATCACGTCTATCGCCTGCGCGCCGTTTTCTGCTTCCAGAATTGCGAAGCCCGCGCTGGCGAGATGCATCCCCAATATTTCCCGAATGTCCTCTTCATCTTCTACGATCAGAATGGTGCCTTTGCTCAACGCAGTACCTCCTGAAAATCCAACAGTTGCTTTGGTATTATTATACGAGGGGGATGCGTATATTATCAGGAAACCCGCACAGCTGGGAATATTTTAAGAGAATTTTCAAGCTTCCCTGGGCACGAGCATAGGATTATTCCTACAATTTGGGCGATGATCTCCTCAGCGGGGGAATTATGAGCTGAGTTATCTGGGTTTGAGGGTCCAGATCATTTCATTCTCACCCAGGGAGTTCACTATTTGAATGGTGTGCGGTCCATCGGGGACGCCTTGCGGAATTTCAGCCAGAATCTTCATGCCTCGCGCATCGAGGCGAATCACCTCCAGATTACCGATTCCGGAAAGAATAATCCGCGGCTTGGCGCCGGTGTGCAGATTCTCACCCTGTAATTCGATGAGATGGCAGTCCCTTCTTCTTTCAACACATCCGCCGGGAACGTTGAAGTGGTTGATGAAACGAATGAGGAATGGGCCAGCCGGTTTATGCCTTGCCGGCATTGCCGGGCCTTCGGGAAGGGAGGCGGTGAGAGCTAGAAATAATAGAGAAACCCAAAGAAAATAACGTTTCTCTCGACTGTCGAAGGAGGCGCTGACGGAAAACATCTGGCCCGGGAACATGATCTCTGCTCCTCGATTTAAAACTATTCTAATGAGCGCATAACATCATCGTCATCCACAGGAAACGACGGCTTTTCAATGCGATTGCAGAGGATTGTAGCCTGTTCAGCCGGGTTGAGGGAATACCCCAATCAAGGTATTTGATTCCCGGACCAGTATCGGCCCGGCGATCTGAAAAAAGGACTCTCAGGGGATGGGAAAGCCATTCGCTCTACAGGGAGAAGCGGCGAAGTGAATTGCCGGGAGGAATTAATCGCCGCGCAAATTCGCACGGAAGGGTGATAAGTGCGGCGTGGAAGCACGCGTCATGAACATTACGCCTGCAAGGAAGGAAATGCGTTTACGTTAAATATAACGATCTTCCCGCCCAATAGCCTGAGGCCAGAATCGCCACACCAAAACGCATGCGAGAGGAAAGCTGACCAGGTAAATCGCCCTGTGCCAGGAAGGAATGACGCCGTAAATATAAAAAGCCAGGTATCCGATGGCGCTGATGCCAACCGTAGCGCCAAATACGGTGAGCGCCCAGGCAGCCAGTTTGTCCTGCCGGCAAAGGGTGAACAAGATCACAAGCACCCAAATGCCGCCCAGTAGAAATGGCGAATTTTGCACAAATGTATTCATGATACTTATAGTTTAACGGATTGCCGGGGAAATGGCAGGCTTCAAATTGGCGCAGTCGGCGGGAGAATTGGAGAACGCCTGAAAAAGCGTATTTTGCGAAGAGATTTTTTTTTCGTCACACCGCCTGCGCTCGGCGTCCCTCAGCGGGCGCAGCGAAATCCGACAAATTCAAGGCGGGAATCGGCTTTCGCGTCGGTGCGGTCGGCCGGACGTATACCCGTCGGGTAATTGATCCAGGACCCGCCACGAATCACCTTGCGGCGGCCGGACGCGGGACCGGCCGGGTCCTTCTCCGGCGCATGGGCGTAGTAGTCCGGGTCGTAGGTGTCTGCCACCCATTCATAGACATTGCCCGCCATGTCGTACAACCCAAAGCCGTTGGCCGGGTAGCGGCCCACCGGCGCGGCCTCGGGATAGCCATCGTCGAAGCGGTCCACCCGCCATTTTTTTTCACAACGGCGGTCGCAAAAGTTGGCCTTCATCGAAGCCGCCTCGGGACCCCACGGATAAACACCGTCCTGCCCTCCCCGCGCGGCCTTTTCCCACTCCGCTTCGGTGGGAAGGCGTTTGCCCAGTTTCCTGCAATAAGCCAGCGCCTCGTGCCACGTCACCTCTTGCGCGGGATAGCGGCCGCCTGGGTGCTCCGCCGGACGGCCGCCAGAGATGCGGGCGAATTCATCCTCGGTCACTTCATACTTATCGATATAAAATTCACTGATGAACACCCGGTGCGCCGGCTGCTCATCTTCAAACCAGGATTTTTTGCATACCCGGTTGTACTTGACGCACTCCCGGTACCCGCTTTGGCGAGAGTCTCCCGCGAGGTAGGTTCCCGAAGGGATGAGCACCATTTCCTCGCTGGCAATGGCCTCGCCCCCTGCCCCGGGTCTCATAAGCAGGGTCAGGCCGAAAACAAGGCTCACCACGACCCGAGCCCATTCGGACCTTTCCGTTTTTTTTAATCGATTACAATTAATCAATCAATCCTTCCCGCAGGTTCTGTCCGGGATGCAGCAGACCGGGCAAAATCCTGTAAACGCGCTTTGCGCAAGCGTCAGCCCAAGCAGCCCCGGCGATGCCATCATGAATTCGTCTCTTGCGGTTCATCGGCTTCACCTCCTTGATGATTTGGGCTTAACTCCAGATATCACGCAGGTAAAACTTCTGGCGCAGGCTTATTATAACGCACGGCTGCAAAGATCTCTCCGGCGATCCTGCTTCCCGGCCTGCGTTTTTTACTTTTCCCCACCGCCCGCTCGTGGCATATTTGAAGTTGCAAGAAAACCCGTGAACGGCCGACCCGCATGCCCGTAAAAGAAAAAAAAGATAAATTCTCGATTTTCGACGCCATCGCCTGCGCTGTCGGTATTCTGGTGACCGGATTCATAGTGTTCATCCTGATCTGGCCCCTCATCGACCCGACGCCCGAACGCTCTTCCACGATTCAGGAAAATATTGAATCCCTGGGCGGCAAGTAACCCGTCTTTATTTCCTTTCGATGGGCCGGCCCGGTTCGGGAAATCTTCTCTGGCAATCCCCCTCCGGGTCAAGTATGATCCCTTTCAAAAGCATTCTTCCGCTTTCTTTTCAATACGCTGAAGGAAAATAGCATGGCCCGGATTTTACGTCTGGTTCTCGACGTTTTGAAACCCCGGCATCCCAGCGCCCTCGAGTTCGCCAAAGCCGTGGCCGGACGGGGGGAAGGCGGTTGCCACGTCAAACTCACGGTGGAGGAGGTCGATGAAAAAACCGAATCCATCATCCTGGTCGTCGAGGGGCAAGCCATCGATTTCGACGCCATCGCCGAAGCGATTAACGACCTCGGTGGCTCGCTGCACAGCATCGACGAAGTCGAGGTGGATGGCAGGGAGACCGCCGGATAACGGCCCGGCGGCGGGATGAAACATGGCCCTTTGGCGGCGCATCGAATTTTTCCTGCACATCAGCCGCGCGCATGGCATCGCACGCCGTTACTTCTTCACCAACGGCTATGATGGCGCCCTGACACAGCTTGGCGTCAACATGGGCTTCTTGGGCGTGGATGGGGTTCCCTCCCCGGTGGCCCTGGGCGCCTGCCTGGGCGCCGCGGTGGCTCTCTCCATCAGCGGCCTCACCAGCGCCTACATCAGCGAATCCGAGGAGAGAAAAAAGGAGCTGGCCGAACTGGAAAGCGCCCTGGTGGCCGACCTCGGCGAGACGGACTTCGGCCGGGCCACACGCTGGGTTCCGCTCCTTGTGGCGGGCGTCAATGGGCTCTCCCCTCTTCTCGTCTCGCTGTTTATCATGATTCCCTATGGGCTGGAGCGTTACGGGATGCCCCTCGCCGTATCGCCGGAGCGCGCCGCGATAGGCTTCGCTTTTTTGGCCATCTTCCTGCTCGGCGTCATGCTCGGGCGGGTGAGCGGAACGTTCTGGCTATGGACGGGGCTTCGCGCCCTGTTGATCGCGGGCGCCACCAGCGCCATCATTCTCGTGGTTTCATGAAGCCGGGCAAGCGGCGCCGGCGCAATCGGGAGATAATTTCTTGAGCAAGAACCCGCCACAGAAAATCATCGCCGTTGAAAAGGCGTCCGGGGAGCATGAAGCTTTTTCCGAAGAGAAGCTGCACGCGTCGCTGCGCCACGCCGGTGCTTCGGAGGCCATGGCCGAGCGGGTGATCCTGCGGGTGAAGGAACAGGTCCGGCCCGGCATCACCTCGGCAAAAATCTACCGCCTCGCTTTCAGTCTGCTGCACAAGGAGTCGCGCCATCTGGCGGCCCGCTACAGCCTCAAGCAGGCCATTATGGCGCTCGGTCCTTCGGGCTACCCCTTCGAGCGGCTCATCGCCGCCTTGTTCGAGCAGCAAAACTACACCACCGAGGTCGACGTGGAGCTGCCGGGAGCCTGTGTCCGTCACGAAGTGGACGTCATCGCCACGCGCCCCGGCCACCGGGTGCTGGTGGAATGCAAATACCGCAACAACCACGGCAACAAATGCGACGTGAAGGTGGCGCTCTACGTCCATGCCCGCGCCATGGACCTCGCCAAGAATCCGGACCTGCCGCCCTTCCAGGATTTCTGGCTGACCACCAACGCCAAATTCACCCGCGACGCCATCCAATACGGCGAATGCGCCGGACTCAAGCTGCTGAGTTGGGATTATCCCGAAGGGAAGGGCTTGCGGGAGCGCATCCAATTAAGCCAGATCCACCCCGTCACCTGCCTGACAACGCTGAAAGTCTGGCAGAAAAAGGAACTGCTGGGAAAAAACGTGGTGCTCTGCACGGAGCTGGCGGACCGTCCGGAAATGCTCGACGAGATGCACCTGAAGGGCCCGGCCCGGCGGAGGGTTCTGAAGGAAATCGCCGACCTGAAGGAGATCTAGCTGGCTCGCGCGGCGATGCGGACAGGGTGGTTTCATCGGCAGCTGCCGCGGCAGTCCCCCACGGTCAGCCGGTAATCCTTGAAGCTGAGAACGGTTGTCTGGACATCGTTCCCCCCCTGTCTGATCGTATGCGTCAGCTTTCGCGGCAGCCAGATTCCCTGCACGGACTGATAGCTGAATTCGCTGATATCTTCATGATCCTTGCCATCCCACTGGAACCGGCTCCGGCTTTCCGCCACCAGCCATTTGCCCTCTCGCTCCGTATAAGCAAGCTGGCTGGCAATGGCTTCGGGAGCCTGATTGCGCAGCATGCGGAACTTTCGGATCTGGAATTTAACCCGGTCCACGATCAACTGGTATTTCCGGATCATCTCCCCTGAGTCCCCGCTTTCAAATTCCAGATGCAACCGGTCCCGCGAAGAGGGAAGGCGCTTTCCACGGTAGGAGGAAAACTTATCTTTCAGGGGCAGAGGAACGATCACTTCCCGGTAATTTTGAATGGCGCTCAAAACTTCGCGCTCCGCCTCCCGGGCCATGGGTGAAGTTTCCGGGGAAAGAGAGAAACGCCCGGCGCTACCCTTCTCCCAATTAAAATCGACCTCGGGAAACCGCAGGACGGCTCCCCTATCCGACGCGGGGTCCCCCCGGTTCCATTCGATGCGAACACTCAGTTGCTCCAGGCCCTGACGCTGGGGATAATAATAAGCATCATCCAACCGGTCGATCCATTTCGCCACGGCATCCTGAGCGTGGGCGAAAGAAGGCAGGAAGAGAACGGCCGCGAGGGCGATGGCCAATGAAAAATTGGCGGGCGCACGTTTTGCCCCGTCCATCAGGAGTGATTGTTGAGGGCTTCGAGAATCCGGACCAGGTCCGGATGGTCCCAGGCCCTCGCGCCGGACGCATACCCCTTGAGCTTGAAGTCCGGGCCGATCAAATAACTTGTCGGCAGGCCCAGGATAAAATATTTCCGGCGCACTTCTTGGGACTGGTCCAGCAGAATGGGAAAGCTCAGTGCGTGCGAGGTGACGAAGTCCTCCACGCGGTCCTTGTTTTTACGGTCGATGGATACGGCGATCACTTCAATGCCCTGCTCGGCCAAGCGGTCGTACAAGCGCTGCATGGAGGGCATTTCTTTCTTGCAGGCCTCGCACCAGGTGGCCCAAAAATTGAGCAGCACCGGCTTGCCTTTGAACTCGCTGAGCTTGACGGACCGGCCATCCAGGGTCTTCAGCGAAAAATCCGGCGCGGTCTTTTCCGTCCGGGGTTTCACGATCCCCATTTTATCGTAAAGCGCGTCCACCTCCGCCGCCTGGCTCTTCCCGGCAAGAAATAAAGCACAAATCAGGACCACCGCACAAAATCGCTGCATCGTTTTATTCATCATTGAAGGCCTCATCTTGAGTTTCGATGGAGGTATTCCCGGATAACCCGCCTGTCCTCCGCGGATAACTCCATACCCCTTTCCTGCATATTTTTATCCATCAGCTTCAAATAGTGGTCCCACTCCCTGGCCGAATGACGTTTGGGATGAGGCCAGGAATGGCACACGGTACAGTTGGCCAGGAAGCGCTCGGCGGCGGGCGAACCCGCCTCCGGTATTTGCGGCCCCGAACAACCCACGGTCATCAGTAAAAAAAAACCGCCCACTCCCTGTTTCCAAGAAATTATCATCCGCTTAAAATCCCAATTCCCGAGGCGCATCAATCCCCGTGTGCCGGCGGCTCTTTTTCGTCGGGATCTCTATATAATAAGTGAATTGAATTCCCCAGTCGTCCCGCAGTTGCGGCCCGTTCAGGTCCTGATAAATCGGAAGAATGCCGTTCAGCTCTACGATATGCATGGGGAAAGGTTGAAACTGAACTCCCAGGCTCACCCCCAGTTTATGCCCGCCGTAATTATCGGGATCGAACAGGGGGCTGAGAAACGGATTGTTGGGGTTGCCTCCGGCGTGGCCCTCCCCGTCGATGCGGCCCCGCTCCGGCTCATCGCTGTACTTGCCTTCATACTTTCCGTTAAATTGCGCCTGGAGCACCACCTTCTGGTGCACCTGCCGCATCAGATATAAATCGTAGCGAAATTCCTGACCCGCATGGTATCCCTGGGAATTGTCGTACCAGTGTCCTTTATAAAGCAGGTTTGCACCGTACCAGAAGGGATCGGAAGAAGCCTGATAGGTGAGCCCGAAAATCGGGTCCACGGTGCCCGACCCGGTCTGCATCTTGAAAGGCTGGATCGTCCCGTTCTGCCCCGGCACGGGGTTGTTGGAAAATTCCTGCTCGATGCTGCCGGTCGGAAGCGTGAGCCCGAACACCGTGGACAACTGATGGGTGGGGGCCAGCGAATCGTCGCTGAAAAGCCGGTATTTGCCCAACAGAGTGATATCGCTCACGCCGTCCGAAGACATGGTGAAGCCCCGCTCGCCGGTCATTCCTTGAAGCTGCGCATTGAACTCCATGGGCATTTCATTCCTGATGTAACCGAGCATCATCATGCCGGCAAAATCATCGGTGAAGGAATAGGCCGCCGAGCCCATGGTCATGAACATGCGCATTTCACTGGGCACCGCCGCGAAGGTGGTGCCGTTTGGCATACCGAGAAGGTCGGCGTTGTCTAGGTCCTCGGTGCCCTCCCGAAGGGGGCCCATTTGCATGTACATCTGGCTGAGCTTGAAGCGAAACTCCTTGGGCTCGGGGATGCCTCCACCGGGAATGTTGAGTGGCATGTTGCCGCCGCAATGCGCGCAGCACAAACCAATAAAGGCCTGAGCCAGGCTCGCCCAGCCTATAATCCATGAAGAAACCAGCAACGCGATCCAATATTTCTTAATCATCTCTTTCTTCCTTTTCCAAAACCCCGGCCCACAATGAGGCGGGAAGTCATTTGACGCGCAGACAAAGGGCCACCGGCCAATCGCAAAATTCGCGTG
>QJZQ01000223.1 GCA_003246675.1 Nitrospirota bacterium
TATCAAATTTACAAAATAATCAGGTTGCCTGAGGCACCGGCATAGTGAATTAAGACCGGGGAGTCAATCGCTTGAGCCCTTATTTTGGGAGGCCTCTTTTTATGAATCTCCGCTCCTCCAGGCCGGCAAACCCACTCGGAAACGCGCAGGGCTTCACCCTTCGCACTCATTGCCGCAATGGCCACCGTCGGCATTCTGAGCGCCGTGGCTACATCGAAATACACCCAGTTCGGCCAGCGGGCCAGTGAGGCGGACGCGCGAATCAACCTCAGGAACCTGTTCGTCGCCTGCAAGGCTTTCTGGGGGAATCATACCGGCGTGGCCCCGTGCACCGTCGGCGCCGTTTCAGGCGCCTCCTACGGCTTCAACCAGTCCGCCCGCATCGTCCTTCAGATGGCCGACCCGTTCGAGGAAACCCTCGGTGCCACCTTGAAGCACCCGAAGACCCCCTCCACCTTCATCATCGACCCGGCGGGAAATACCACTTGAGCCCATTCTCCTCCCCCCTCTTTTCCTTCCCGCCCGACCCGCAAAACAGGTGATCCCGGATTGAACATGGTGTAGAATTTAGCAATACCCTTTCGACGGCTCGCGGGCCGTCTATCATCCATGCTCAAAATCAACGAGATCTACCAAAGTATTCAGGGGGAGTCGTCCTTCACCGGCATCCCCTGCGTGTTCATCCGCCTCACGGGATGCAATTTGCGCTGCACCTATTGCGACACCGAATACGCGTTTTACGAGGGCAATTCGATGACGCTGCGGGAAGTGGTTTCGACGGTGCAGGGCTTCGGCCTGAAGCATGTCGAGATCACCGGCGGCGAGCCGCTGATGCAGAAGGACGTGTTTCCTCTGATGGAGGAACTGTTGAGCAAGGGCTACCGGGTGCTGCTTGAAACCGGCGGATCGATTTCTCTGAAAAATGTTCCTCCGGGCGTCATCCGCATCATGGATCTTAAGTGTCCGGGAAGTGGTGAGGAAGCCCGCAACGATTACGGGAACCTCGACCTTCTCGTCCCCGGAGACGAGGTCAAGTTCGTCATCCTCGACCGCGCCGATTACGAGTGGAGCCGGAACATGGTCAAAACCCATGCGCTTAACGAGAAGGCGGAGGTGCTGTTTTCTTCCGTGCACGACAAGCTGCCGCTGAAGGATCTGGCGAACTGGATCCTCGAGGACAAACTGCCGGTCCGGCTGCAATTGCAATTGCACAAAGTGATTTGGGACAAAAACGCCATCGGCGTTTAAGCCGCGCTTTCCGGCCTCATGGACCCTTCCAACCGTAAAATCCGCACCGCCCTGCTCGGCTGGTACGACAGGGAAAAACGCGACCTGCCCTGGCGCGCATCCAGGGACCCTTACCGCATCCTGATCTCGGAGTTCATGCTCCAGCAGACCCAGGTGGCCACGGTCATCCCTTATTACCGGCGCTTCCTCGAATCGTTCCCTTCGGTTGCTTCTCTCGCCCGGGCCGACGAAACCCTTGTCCTCAAGCACTGGGAAGGCCTCGGCTATTATTCGCGCGCCCGCAACCTGCTGGCCGCGGCGCGGATCATCGACAAGGAACACGGGGGCCGGGTGCCCGACACGCACGAGGACATCGTCCGGCTGCCCGGCATCGGCCGCTACACGGCGGCGGCGGTGCTCAGCATTGCCTTCGGCCGCGAGGTTCCGGTGCTCGACGGCAACGTCAAACGGGTGATTTCGCGCCTGTTATGTCTGGATGAAAACGGCCGCACCGCAACTTCGGAGAAACGCTTGTGGGAAGCGGCGGAGCGGTTGCTCTCGCGGGATAGGCCGGGGGATTTCAACCAGGCGATGATGGAACTTGGCGCCACGGTGTGCCTGCCAAAGAGTCCCGGGTGCGGCCGCTGCCCCGTCGCCAAACTCTGCCTCGCCCACCGGGAAGGCCGGCAGGAGGAGTTCCCGCCGCCCAAGGCGCGGGTGAAGGCGGAAAAAATAGAAGTCAGCGCGGCGGTCATCTCAAGAAACGGCAAGACTTACATTCAGAAGCGCCCGGCGGACGGCCTCATGGGCGGCCTGTGGGAATTTCCGGGAGGAAAGCTGGAGGCGGGAGAAAGCCCGGAAGATGCGCTGCGCAGGGAGATTCTGGAAGAGCTGGGCGCGGCCATCGAAATCCGGGAAAAACTGATGACCCTCAGGCACAGTTACACGCGCTTTTCCGTCACCCTGCACGTTTATGCCTGCCGCCTCGGCCCCGGACGCCTGAAGCCCACCTGCTGCGAGGCGTGGAAGTGGGTCTTCGTCGATGAACTTGCCGCCTACCCTTTCCCCGCCGCGAATGTTAAGATTCTTAAACACCTGGCGGAACAGGCCGCACTCAAGCCCCAGGGCAAGCGCGCCGGGGCGAAGGCTTCCGCCCGGAAAAAAAATTAAGGCGGCCCCCATGCGCCCTGCGGCGCCGAGGGGGACGAACCCGAGGGACCATGGCCGGATTTTTTAAAATGAGCACAGGCGTGAAGGCGACCCTTATCGGCGCGGCCGCCAACCTGTTTCTTTCGCTGATCAAATTCATCGGCGGAATTCTCGGTAACAGCACCGCGCTCATCGCCGACGCCGTCCACTCCCTTTCCGACCTGATCACCGACGGGGTCGTTCTTTTCACCCACCAGCTCGGCCGCATGCCCGCCGACCCGGAGCACCCGTACGGCCACGGCCGCGCCGAATCCATCGGCGAAACGGTCGTCGGCGGCGTCATCATCCTCGCGGGCGCGGGCATCGCCTACGAGGTCTGGGACATCATCCAGGCGGGTACCGACCGCGTGCCCAGCAAAATGGCCGCGGCGGGAGCCCTGGGGTCGATTCTCATCAACGAGGCGCTGTACCGGTACCAGCGCATCATCGGCGAAAAGGCGGCCAGCCCCTCCCTCATCGCCAACGCCTGGCACCACCGCACCGATGCGATTTCCTCCATCGCCGCTCTGGTCGGGATTCTGGCCGCCATGTTCGGCTACCCCATCCTCGACCCTCTCGCGGGCGGCGTCGTCGCCCTGATGATCGTCAAGGTCGGCATCGATATCATTTTAAGCGGGGTGAGGGATCTGATGGACACCGCTGTCAGCGAGGAAAAGTCCGCCGAGTTCGAGAAAATTCTCGACGACATTCCGGAAGTGATCCGCTATCACGACCTGCGGACGCGGAAAATGGGCGGGGAAATTTTCATGGATGTGCATATCCTGGTCGAAACCGATCTCACGGTCACCGAAGGCCATAAGATCGCCGAGCTGGTCCGGCGCAGGATGATCAACACGTTCGCCGGGGTTCAGGACGTGCTGGTCCACGTGGACGCGGAAGACGACAGCGATGTGGAACCCCTCTACTCCTTAACGCGGCAGGATATGAAACAGCGCATCGCCCCGGTGGTGAGGGCCACCGGCGCGGGCCTCGAGTTGAGCCGCCTTCGGGTGCACCATTTGAAGGGTAAGAATATTGTCGATGTTTTTCTGCGGGCGGACGGCGACCTCTCTGTGAGCGAAATGGAGAACCTGTTCAAGGGCTTGAGAGGGCGGCTGACGGGCATGCCGGGCATCGACGAGGCCCGCATCTACCTCGACTTCGATCTGAATGGCGATCAGCCGCCGCCGGCAAAATAAGTGTCGTGGTCTGAGAACACCGGCGGGCTATGAAAGTTGAGGAGGTGAAGGGGCTCCTCGCCGGTGCGAAAGGTGTGCACGGTTCCTGGGGGTACGCGGAAGAAACAGCCCGGCACCAGATCAAACCGCTGGTCGCCCAGTTCGGCCTCGCCCGCGCCGGAAACCACGTAATACAGCTCCTCCCCCTTTTTGTGAAAGCTCGGCTGCTTGACCTGGCGCGGCGACATGCGCACAAGATAGGCGGAAAACTGCCGGCAGGCCTCTCGCGGCAGGAACTGATCGATCTCGATGCCCTTGAGCTTAAAGGTGACGGCCTCGCCAGGCGCGACGAACACCACCTCGTCCGCGGGGTCTTGGTTCACACGCAAGCCCTCCAGGCTCAGGAACCCACTTGCAGGTCTTCGAGCACGTCGCCCTTCCATTTGAAGGAAAGCGGCGGGCGGTTCTTGTGGAACCCGCGCTGAAAGGCGTAGCCGAAAATCAGCGGCAGGGAAACGCTGGGCTCCACGAAGGCCATGGCGTGCGTGGCCTCCTTGTTGACCTTGCCCCAGGACTGGGCTTCGGCCAGGGTGCTGCCGCTCAAGCCCCCCCAGTGCGGGGAATCGGTGGTCATCTGCAGGGCGTACTTGTGCCCGCCGGTGTCCCTGCCGAAAATAAACGACATCACCACCGAATCGTTGATGTAGTTCTTGGGAACGCCGCCGGCGACGTAAAACGCCGCGGTCCGGCCGGACTTCACCACGCACTGCGTCAACTCGTAGTTGTCGCGGATGGAGTCGATGGTCATCGGCGTCCGGCCCGCCTTGCGCGCATCGACGTAGTGTTCGGTGAGGCCGATGCCGATGCTCGAATCGTTGATGGCCGGGCAGAAAATCGGCACGCCCTTTTTCCTCGCCGCAACCAGGATGGAGTCTTCATCGTCGATGGTTTCGGACAGCTTTTCGATGAACTCGCGGCTGGAGTAGCCGCGCGGCTCCAGCGTGCCCGCGAACGTGCCCACCGAACTGTCGTCCTCCGCGAAGCGTTCTTCGTCGACGTAGGTATCGTAGATGCGGTTGATGAACAGCTCGCGCAGGGTGCGGTCGTTGGCGTTGGGGCTCCCGTAGTAATGCCCGCCCCCGCGCGCGGCGTAATAATCCTGGTACATAACCGCCCCGGTGGAAACCACGACATCCACCATATTGTAGTGAATCATGTCGCGGATGACCTTGCGCAGACCGGCGGCAATCAGCGGACCGGCGAGGCCGAGCAGGATGGTGGGCCGCTCTTTATCGGTCAGCATCTTGCGGTAAACCTGGCCGCACAGGCCGATGTTGCGCGCCTGAATCGAGCTCGACTGGAACGCCTCCACCAGATCGGCGATGTTGCCCAGCTTCTCGAAATCCACCGGTTCCACGCGGGTCTTGAGGATTTCATTTTTCTTTTTCCTCTGTGCCTCGTTCAGAGGCTCACTCCCCAGGTATTCTTTGTACGCCATTTAACCGTCCCCTCTTAAGTGTAAATTCGAAAGGGCATGATAGCCCCCGCTTGATTCGAGGTCAAGCCCCCATGGGGGGCCATTTTACCGATGAATTATTGCAGCAACGCAGCGCTCTTTAGAGCCGCGAACACAGATCCCGGCTGTGGGTCTGGGTGTCGACCTTTTCGATGCTTTCCTGGATAACGCCGTCTTCGCCGATGACATAACTGATGCGCCGGGCGTAGGCGTCGTCCGGGCCGGTCACTGCGTGATAGGCCAGTGCGATCTTCCTGTCGACATCGCACAGGAGGGGAAAGGGGAATGCGTACTTCTCGGCGAACGCCTTGTTGGCGGCTTCGTCGTCGAGGCTGACGCCGAGCACGGCGGTGTCCTTTGCCTTGAAGCGATGGTAATTATCGCGAAATCCCTGACCTTCCAGCGTGCAGCCGGGGGTATCGGCCTTGGGGTAAAACCAGAGCACGACGCGGCGGCCCCGGTAGTCGGCCAGCCGTACCGTATTGCCATTGTGGTCCGTAACGGTAAAGTCCGGAGCCTGGGTTCCTTCCTTGAGCATGGCGAACCTCCTCATATTCAGCTTGAAATGCTGTTTAGATGCCACCGGGTCCGCTGGAGGAGCAAGTTGTTTTCCTGCCTCAACGCCGGGCGGCCAAAAGCATCTCGGCCAGCGCCAGGTCCTCCGGGCGGGTGATCTTGATGTTGGATTCGGCCCCGGTGACGACGGCGACTTTTTCCCCCAGCCGTTCCACCAGCGACACCTCGTCGGTACCGCAAAAACCATCCGCGCGGGCTTTCTCGAATGCCCGCCGCAGTATCGCATAACGAAACGCCTGCGGCGTCTGCATGCGCCACAACCCCTCCCGGTCCACGCCGCCTTCGATGATCCCGCCGGGGCTTACGCGCTTCAGGGTATCGTTGACGGGAATGGCGACCACGGCGGCCCCATGGGCGATGGCCGCCTGGGTGGCCTCCCGGATCATCGCTCCCGTGACGAAGGGGCGCACGCCATCGTGCACCAGCACCACGCCGGTGTCGGCACTCAGGCTCAACAGGCCGTTGTAAACCGAATCCTGCCGTTCCCTGCCGCCGGCCACCACGGGCTGGAGTTTGCCCCGCCCACCGCCGAACTCTTCGCTCACGGCCCCGACGTCGGCCTCGGGAACCACGAGGGTGACGCTGCTCACGGAGGGTTCCTTGAGGAACACGTCGAGGGTGCGCTTGAGGATGGGCTCGCCACCAAGCAGCATAAACTGTTTGGAGACACCGGCTGCCATGCGCCGGCCCTGCCCCGCGGCGGGGATGATGACCGAAACCTTCATCTGCATCGGCGGACTCCGGGGTTAAAAAATAATTTCAAATGCCTCGCTGAGATTCTTCACGAAGTGAAGCTCCATGGTGCTTTCCATCGGCCGCTTCCCTGCCCCCGCCGTGTGCGGAACGAGGCAACGCGTGAACCCCAGCCGCTCGGCTTCGCGCAGCCTCGGTTCGATCTGGCTGACCGAGCGCACCTCGCCGGTCAACCCGACTTCTCCGATCATGACGGTGCCGTAATCGATGGTCTGGTTTTTAAAACTCCCCGCGATCGCCGCGGCGACCCCCAGGTCGATGGCGGGCTCGGCGATCTTGATGCCCCCCGCGATGTTGACAAAGATGTCGTCGCCCTGAAGATGCAGGTCCAGCCGCTTTTCCATGATGGCGACAAGGAGGGTCATCCGATGCGGGTCGAGCCCCGTGGCCATGCGCCTTGGCATGCCCACCGACGACGACGGGCTGACCAGCGCCTGCACTTCCACCAAAAGCGGCCGGGTGCCTTCGAGGCTGCATACGATAACCGAGCCTGGGGCGTCCTCGGGCCGTTCGGAAAGAAATATGCGCGAGGGGTTTTCGACCGGGATCAGGCCGCCGGAGACCATTTCGAATACGCCGATCTCCGGCGTGGCGCCGAAGCGGTTCTTCACCGCGCGCAGAATACGAAAGGCGTGGCTCCTGTCGCCCTCGAAATAGATCACGGTATCGACGATGTGCTCGAGGGATTTCGGGCCGGCGATGGCGCCATCCTTGGTGATATGGCCGATGATCATCGCCGGCAGGGAACACGCCTTGATATGTTGAAATACTTTGAAGGCGACTTCGCGCACCTGGCCGATGCTGCCGGGCGCCGAGGTGAGTTCGCTGGTGTAAAAAGTCTGGATCGAATCGAGAACCAGCACATCCGGCTCGACCCGGTCGAGAAGTCGAAGAACTTCTTCGATACAGATTTCTGAACTCAGAAGCAGGTTTTCGGAAAGCGCATCGAGGCGCTCGGCCCGCAGTTTGATCTGCGCGGGAGATTCTTCCCCGGATACGTAGAGAACCCGCCTGCCCTGGCGCGCCAACCGCCCCATGCTCTCGAGCATCAGTGTGGATTTGCCGATGCCGGGGTCACCGCCAATGAGGACCAGGGAACCCGCCACCAGGCCGCCGCCCAGGGTGCGGTCGAACTCGCCGACCCCGGTCGAGATGCGGTCGACAAAGAGGCCTTCGACGTCGGTTATTTTCTGCACCGCCGGGGTTTTCGCCGAGGCCCCTCTCTTGCGTTTGGGCTCGGGCCCCACGGTTTCCTCGACCAGACTGTTCCAGCTGGAACACTCGGGACATTTCCCCAGCCATTTTGGGGCCCGGTGGCCGCAATTCTGGCAGACGTATACGGTGGTAATTTTGGCCATGCCAGATTCATCCCGGTACAGGGTTTCCACGAATCATACCAGAGCACGGGAATAATCGGGCAGTAATTTCGGCCCCGCCATGAAGTGCCGGCCATCGCCCCGGTTTACTGGGCCGTTGCCTTGGCGGTGGCGCTCGGTTGGATTTTCTCCAGCGTCTTCTTCAGTTCGTCCGTCCTGGCCAGCGCCACGTTGGTTTTGCGGATCAGGTCTTCCTGCGCCTTCTTGAGTTCCACCTGCTCCTGCTTTATCTCCAACTGGGAACTTCGGATATCGAGCTGGGCCTTTTTCATATTCGTCTGCGAGTCGAGGATCTGGCTGACCTTGCTCTGCTCGGCGGCCATGGCTTTCAGAATCTCCACCAGCTTGTTGAGTTTTTCGTTGGCGAGGTCCACCTTCGCCAGCCCCGTCTCGACCCCCTGCATCGACTGACCGATCGACTGGACCGATTGGTTGAGGTGGGTGGAATGAGCCGCCATCTCCTTGTTGGTGGCGATCAGCGCACTCACTTTTTCGGCCACCAGCTGGTTGGAGCTCTGCATCTGCCCCGCCCCCTGGTTCATGTCCGCCACCTGCTTGGCGGTGTTGCTGTTCTGGGTGTGTATCGCCTGCATGGCTTCGGCCAGCTTGTTCACCTTGCCGTCGGCCACCA
>QJZQ01000042.1 GCA_003246675.1 Nitrospirota bacterium
ACCAACCGCTGTGCGACGATGAGGAGAAGCGCATCGGCGAAGTTGAGCGGGTTCATGCCCATATCGAGCAGGCGGACGATGGTCTCAGGCGCGGAGTTGGTGTGCAGGGTGCTGAACACCAGATGCCCCGTCAACGAAGCTTCCAGGCCGATGGCCGCCGTTTCGGTATCCCGCATGTCACCCACCATGATGACGTCCGGGTCGCCGCGCAGGAAGGAACGCATGGCGCGGGCGAAGTTGAGGCCGATCTTGTTGAGCATCTGCACCTGGCGCAGACCTTCCTGGGTGATTTCAACCGGGTCTTCGGCGGTCCAGATTTTCCGGTCGGCGGTGTTGATGAAGCCAAGGCACGAGTGCAGGGTGGTGGTTTTACCGGACCCTGTCGGGCCGACCACGAGAATCAGTCCGTAGGGCTTTTGCACTTTTTCGGTGATGAGCAGCAGGTTGTTCTGGCTGAACTGCATCTGGTCGAGCGGGATGGGTTTGCTGTCGGCCAGAATGCGCAGCACCGCGTCCTCGTTGCCGCCGACGGTGGGGCAGGTGGCCATGCGGTACTCGATTTCTTTTTTGCCGTAGCGCATTTTGATCTTGCCGTCCTGCGGCATCCGGCGCTCTGCGATATCGAGCCGGGCCATGATCTTGAGCCGGGAAATGATAGCCTGCTTGTACATGTAGGGAATCTGCTGGTAGACCTGGCAGGCTCCGTCCTTGCGAAAGCGCACGCGCATGTCTTTCTTGCCCACGCCCGGTTCGATATGGATGTCCGACACGCCCATGTCGTAGGCATCGGTCAGCACCTTGTTCACCAGGCGGACGATCGTGCTGTCGGTTTCGGTGATGGCGTTGACATCCTCCTCCACCCCCGTCGTGACTTGCGTGTCCACGCTGGCGAGCCCCTGCTCGTCCTCCAGAGCCGTGAGCAGGTTCGACATGTCCTCGGCGGTGGTCTCCTGAGTGGGCGTATCGTCGGCGTCCAGTCCCTTGTTGAGAAAATCGTCGATGTCTTCCTTCAGGCTGACGTGGAACTCGATTTCCTTTTTGGGGAAAATCATCCGGATGTTGCGGATCTTGTCCTGGTCGGAAGGGTCGTCGACCAGAATCACGGCCGACTGGTGGTTATTCTGCAACGGCACCCAGGTGTTTCGGGTGAGGTAATTCCTGTTGAGACCGGCAAAAATCTGCTTGGGTAGCGTGACCGACTCGTTGAACCCGGTGTAGGGAACATTATAAAAAAGTTCGAGGGATTTCCCGATATCCTTGCGCTTCAGCTTGAATTCGTTAAGCAGTACCGTTTCGACACGCACCCGCTTTTCCCCGGCCTTGGCGATGGCCCGGTCGAGTTCGTCCTGGGCGATAAAGCCGTTTTCCGCGAGATAGCTGTAGCGGGTGGGATTTTTCTGGAAAAACTTTTTCTGGCTGGCAAAAGCGTGAGCCAGCGCATCGGCGATAAGGCGGGCGTTTTTCTCGTCGAAATCGGTGAATGAATTCCCGAGATTTTTGTTGATGATCTGCAGGACGCCCATCGCTTCGTCTGCGAAAACCATGGGCACGGCCAGCATGGATTTGGTCGCCAGGCCGGTCTTGGTATCCCACGAGCTGTCGAAAAAAACGTCCGGGTGGAAGCGGGCCAGTTCTTCTTCGTCGTAAACATCAACGATGTTTGCCGCCTTTTTCAGATAGGCCGAGCAACCGGCGATGCTCTTAGTGGAAATAGGCACGCGGATCTCGTCCACCCCTTCTCCCGTTTTCATACGAGAAAAGATCTCCCGGGTCTGTGGCGCCACGGAATACACGGTGAGGACCGTGGCGTCGAAAATCTGCAAGAGAGGCCGCTGCAGTTTTTTCAGAATGTCATCGATGAGCGTCGGCGATTGAATGATATGCGCGGCGGAACGGATTTTCTCTTCAAGCGATTCGGCGTCGAGGCGCACCATGCCATGGCCCAGGGGGGCGGCCAGTTCGCGGGCCATTCGCACGTCGCTTTCAGTGAAGCCGCCGCTCTTCTTGTTCACGAGTTGCAGGACACCCATGAGTCTTTTCCCCTGGGGCAGGGGAACAATGAGGGTGGTTTGGGTGTTGATCTTCGTGATCTTGTCCCAGGTCCCATCGTGAATCAGCTCGGCATGGTGCTTGTCCAGTTCGGTTTTGGAGTGGGCATCGGCGATGTTCAGCGTTTTTCCGGTGGCCGCGACAAACCCGGCGAGGCTCTTTTTATTGATCTCCAGCCGGATCTCCCTCGAGCCCTCGACTTTGATATTGCGCGAATAGACCTGTCTGTTCAACCGATCCACCGAATACAGAGTGGCCATCTCACAGTCGAACAGTTCTTTGAGGTCCTCGGAAATATTGGGTAAAACATCGGTCAACCGCTGGCTGAACAGCACGGTGTTGACGAAGGGTTTAATGCGGTCGGCCACGCGGCGGTCCGCCTTGTTCTCCGTTCCGGGGCGTGAAGGCGGCGGGGCCACCTTGTCCGGGTTTTCGGATTGGGGAGCGGCGGGGGCCGTCGCAGTCGCGCCTGGGCTGTTTGCCGGAACATCGATTCCGGCAAACTCTATTTCACCGCCGGGGGCGGCAGACAGGGTTTCCCCTTGAGTTGCTTGATCCTGAGTATTCGCAGGATGAGCAATATCTTCCGGGTTTCCCGATTGTTCGGAGGAAGGATGGATCCCATTGTCCGTTCCATCCGTTGAGCGCATGAGTTTCGAAAAGAAAGCCATCGGACCGCCTGGATAAATTGAGGTATTTTCGTTGAGTGTAAGTCTATATTCTACTATCAAGCTTTTGAAAACTCAAGATTAATTCGGCAGGAATATTTAAAAAATATATTGAAAACATTAGTGTTATGAGATTTTAAAGGAGTATGAATTATTTGGAAAGTTTATGTCAATATAAGCGCTGCTCTGAGGCCTGATACCCCTTGAAGAATCGGCGATTACGGGAATAGCCGCGAAGGGGGCATGCGTCATGAAGGGGGGCTTGAGAGGGCGCTAAATGGGGTCAAACATCCAGATTTTGAACGAATTCCGCTTTTTCCTTGATGAATTTGAAGCGCGGGGCGGGGTCTTTTCCCATCAGGCGGCCCACGGTCAGCCGGGTGGATTCGAGGTCCTCGACCTTAACCTGGATGAGCGAGCGGGTGGTTTTGCTCATGGTGGTCTGTCTCAAATCCGCGGCCGGCATTTCTCCCAGCCCCTTGAAGCGGCCGATTTCGTGTTGCGCGCCGTTCAATCCGCTGAGAATACGGTCTTTTTCATCGTCGTCGAGGGCGTAGAACTGTTTTTTCCCGGAGTCGATGCGGAAGAGGGGAGGCTGGGCGATATAGATATGGCCCTTCTGCATCAGTTCGAACATGTATTTATAGAAAAATGTCAGAAGCAGGGTGCAGATATGAGCCCCGTCGACATCGGCATCGGTCATGATGATAATTTTACCGTAGCGCAGTTTGCTGTAGTCGAATTTCGGGTGGATGCCGGTGCCGATGGCGGAGATGATATTCTGGATTTCAGTGTTGGCGAGAGTTTTCGCCAGCGGCGCGGTCTCGACGTTCAGGATTTTCCCGCGGATGGGCAGGATGGCCTGGGTCTTGCGATCGCGCGCCTGCTTGCTGGAACCGCCCGCCGAGTCCCCCTCGCAGATGAACAGTTCCGCTTCGTCCTTGTCCACGGTGGCGCAATCGGCAAGTTTGCCCGGCAGGTTGAGGCGGTGTGAGATCGCCGTTTTGCGGTGCACCGCTTCCTTGGCCTGGCGCGAGGCGATGCGCGCTTCCGCGGCGAGGATGGCGCGGTTCGCGATCAGGTCGCCAAGGGTCGGGTGGGTGTTGAGGTGATGCTCCAGCGAATGTTTGACCACCGCTTCCACCTGCGAGGTGATCTCCGAATTCAGGCGGCCCTTGGTCTGCCCCTGGAATTCGACCTCGCCCTGAAGATACACGCTGATGATGGCCACGAGGCCCTCCTTGGCATCCTCGCCGGTGATGCCGGATACGCCCTTGGGCAGGAGGCCGCGGCGTTCGATGTAACCGCGCAGGGCCTTGGTGATGCCGTTTCTGAACCCTGTTTCGTGCGTGCCTCCGTCCACGGTGCGGATGGCGTTGGCGTAGGATATGAGGTTGGACTCGGTGGACGACGTCCACAAAAACGCCGTTTCCACCCGCAGGCGCTGGTCGTCCTTCTCGATGACGAGGGCTTCCTCGGTGAGTTTGGGCAGGTCGGCGGTGATTTTTCGAATATAGTCCTGAATGCCGTTGGGGTACTGGAATACATGTTTATTCGGACCATCATTGAAGATGATCTTGAGGCCCTTATTAAGAAAGGCCTTTGATTCGGCTCGTTCCAGGATGGCTTTGGGCTGAAACTGGATTTTGGGGAAAATCGTCGCATCGGGCTTGAAGGTGATCTCGGTGCCGTAGGCGCGCACCGGCCGGCCTTTTTTAAGTTTGCCCGTGGCCTTGCCTCGCCCATAGGTCTGCGTCCATTCATGCCCGTCGCGCCGCGAGGTGGCGGTGAGTGTTTCTGAAAGCGCGCAAACCACCGCCATGCCCACGCCGTGCAGGCCGCCGGACACCTTGTAGTTGCCCTGGCCGAATTTGCCGCCGGAGTGCAGGGTGGTGAAAAGAATTTCCATGGCGCTTTTGCCGGTTTTCTGGAACTCGTCCACCGGTATGCCGCGCCCGTTGTCCTTCACCGTCACCTCCTGCGAATCGTGCAGGGTGATTTCGATGGTATCGCAGTGCCCGTTCAGGGCCTCGTCCACCGAGTTGTCCATGATCTCCCACAGCAGGTGATGCAGGCCGGTGGCGGAGGTGGAGCCTATGTACATGCCGGGACGCCGGCGTACGGGGTCCAGCCCCTCGAGCACCTGAATGTCCTTGGCCTGATAAGAAGTCATCGCTAAATCCCTTTATTGAATCGACACAATTTTTTTGCGCGCGGATACTTTGACGCCCTGGCTGCCGCGGTTGTAGAGCGGTACGTCGGCCATGCGGATGGCGCGGTTGCTGCCGTCTTCCAGGGCCAGGGTCACTTTGGTCTTTTCGTCGACGAAGCAGAACCCGGCCAGTTCACCATCGCCCACTTTCATCAAGCGGACGCCGCGGCCGCGGCCGGAGAGCATCGAGACCTGCTCCACGTCGAGACGCAGGCCCTTCCCCAGGGTGGTGGCGAGAAACACCTGCGGGCCGGAAACGGGCAATAGCGCCAGCAGGCGGTCGCCCTCGCCGAGCGACATGATCTTGCGCCCCGAGCGTGTGGTTTCTTCGATATTCTCGAGCTGAAAGCGGAAGCCGTAACCCTTGCGGGTGGCCACCATGCATTCGCGGGGAGCGTCGCCGGACGCGGGAAAGTCGAGCTGCAATTGTTTCTTTGCGTCCTCTTCCGCGACGCCGCCTTCACCCGGCAGGGAAAACATCTGGATGACCTGCTCGCCGTCGCTGAACTTGAACAGGTGCTGCACCGGTTCGCCGAAACCGCTGCGGGTGTAGGGCAGGTTGTGGACCTTCTGCACGTAGAGCACGCCGAACGAGGTGACCAGCGCCACCCGGTCGCGCGTATTAAGGTTAAGCGCGGTGAGAAAGGCGTCGTTCTCCTTGAACTTGAGGGAGGCCGCATCGCCGCTCAGGGTTTTCAGCTTTCGGATCCAGCCGTTTTCACTGAGCACCAGGTGCACGTCCTCGTGCTCGATGAAATCGTCGGCATTGAAGGTGGCGAGTTCCACCGCGCCCTTGACGGCGGTTTTGCGCTTGTCGCCGTATTGCTTGTCGATGTTCTCAAGCTCCTCCCGCACTTCCGTCCAGATTTTCCGGTCGGATTTCAGGATGGCCTCGATGCGCTCTTTTTCGGCGGTCTTTTCTTTCTGCTCCGCGATGATCTTGCCGATTTCCATCGATACCAGGCGGTAAAGGGGGATCTCGAGGATGGCGGTGGTCTGCTCGTCGTCGAGGCCGAAGCCGGTTTTCAGTTTTTCGTGCGCTTCCTTGCGCGATTTGGAAGAGCGGATCAGCGCCAGCGCACGGTCCAGGTCGTTAAAAATGAGGGCGAAGCCCTCCAGCAGGTGCAGCCGGCGGATCAGGATCGCCAGCTCATGGTTCAGGCGCCGCGTGATGACCTGCTTGCGGAAGTCGAGAAAGTAAAGGCCGATATCGAGCAGAGACAGCCTTTCCGGCTCCCCATTCGGCTTCAGGCAGGTGAAGTTGATGGGGAACTGGGTCTCAAGCTCCGTATTTTTGACGAGGTAACTCATCACTTTTTCGTGATCGGCCCCGGTTTTGATCTCCAGCACCACGCGAACGGCTTCGTCGCTTTCGTCGCGCACGTCGGTCAGGGGTGGCAGTTTCTTGCCGATGATGATCTCGGCGATTTTTTCGATCATCCGCGCCTTGTTGACCCCGTAGGGGATGGAGGTGATGATGATCTGCTGGCGGCCGCGAGGCAGTTGCTCCAGTTCCCAGGTGCCGCGGATGCGTACCGCCCCGGTCCCGGTCTCGTAGGCTTTCTTCAGGTCCGCCTTACTGGTTTGCAGCGTGCCCCCGGTAGGGAAATCCGGCCCTTTGATGTGCTTGAGCATCCCGGCCACGCTCGGCTCGGGGTTTTCGATGAGGTCGGTGAGCGCGCGGATGACCTCCCGCAGGTTGTGGCTGGGAAACGAGCAGGCCATGCCCACCGCGATGCCCGAAGCGCCGTTGACCAGCAGGTTGGGAATGCCCGAGGGCAGCACCACCGGTTCCTTGAGCGTGTTGTCGTAGTTGGACCGGAAGTCAACGGTTTCCTTTTTCAGGTCGGCGAGCAGATGCGAGGTGATGGGGGTCAGCTTACCCTCGGTGTAGCGGTAGGCGGCGGGGGCGTCTCCGTCCATCGAGCCGAAGTTGCCCTTGCCGTCGACGAGGGGGTAGCGCATGGAAAAATCCTGCGCCATGCGCACCATCGATTCATAGGTCGAAGCGTCGCCGTGCGGATGGTATTTACCCAGCACCTCGCCGATGATCTTGGCCGATTTAACGTACTTTGCCGCCGAACTCACCCCCATCTGATCCATGGCGTACAGAATGCGGCGATGAATAGGTTTGAGCCCGTCGCGCACATCGGGCAGCGAACGCGAGACGATGGTGGACAGGGCATAAGTGAGAAACCGGTTTTCCAGCTCCTCCTGCAGGTCGGATATATTTTCCTTGGGCATGTCGGGTCGGGGGTGAAAATCCGCAACAGGCACTTGGCCGGCGGTTCTCACCCGGATGGATGAATGATTATGTGGTCTGCCCGGGGTGGGAGAAACGTCCGGGCCAATGACTTTTAATTGATGAAAGATCCCCCGGTCAGGCTTGACGGGGCCGATACGGAATCTTATTACCTCAAATACAGGCGCGGCGGAATTTCGCGGCCCCCATCGGGCCCGGATGCCGCGACCGGCGAAAAGAGCGGGGGACAAAAGCCCATATACGGTAGTCCCTGTTCACAGTTTATACAACAGGTGGTTGCTTGAGGCAAGAATAATCAAGGGTTAACCGCCGGGCCGGGGGGATGGAAGCCGGCCTCCGGCTAAAAAACCGCCCTCTGCAAAACCTTTTAGGCTAATATCCATCTTAACCAGAAATTCAGGCGGCCTGGAGTGCCGAGGCGCCTGAATCCCTTGTTTCATTGAGCACCCATGATCGACCCGCCCTGAAGCCGGCTGAGGTTTCAGCAGGAGGTTCGGTGACCATACCGAGGAGATGAAAATGACTGACCAGGAGTTGCAGAACCAGATCATCCAGGCCCTGAAAACCGTGAAAGACCCGGACCTCAACCGGGACATCGTCAGCCTGGGGTTTGTCAAGAACCTGACCGTGGAAGGCGGCAGCGTAAAATTCGATGTCGAACTCACCACGCCCGCCTGCCCGGTGAAAGACGAGCTGAAAAAAGAATGCGAGACCAAGGTGGGAGCCATCGAAGGCGTGAAGGCCGTCGAGGTGAACATGACGGCGCAGGTGCGTGCGTCGCAGCACAGCCAGCCGATTCTCACGGGCGTGAAAAACATCATCGCCGTGGCCAGCGGCAAGGGCGGCGTCGGCAAATCGACCGTCAGCACCAACCTCGCGGTGGCGCTCAAGCAGAGTGGCGCCAAAGTGGGGTTGATGGATGCCGACATCTACGGCCCCAGCATTCCGCAGATGCTGGGTATCCCCATCACTTCGCCCAAGGTGGTTGGGGAAAACAAGTTTCTGCCGCACGAAAAATACGGAATGAAGGTCGTTTCCGCCGCGTTTCTGACCAAGGAAGGCCAGCCGCTCATGCTGCGCGGGCCCATGCTGGGCGGCATCATCCAGCAGTTCCTGCAGAACGTGGAATGGGGCGAGCTGGATTACCTGGTCATCGACATGCCTCCGGGTACCGGCGATGTGCAGCTCACGCTCACCCAGCGCGCCCCGCTTTCCGGCGCGGTGGTGGTG
>QJZQ01000039.1 GCA_003246675.1 Nitrospirota bacterium
ACAAACGAACAGCCCCAAGAGTAAAGGAGCCAATAATTAACCCCAAAAAATCATCTCCCCAACGGACTATATACTACCAGAATTTATTTCTACTGCCTATTATACGCCTATTAATAAAAAATGGGCTACGAGGCAATTCTCGTAACCCATTGTTTTATTTGGTGGGCCGTCTCGGGGTCGAACCGAGGACCTACTGATTAAGAGTCAGTTGCTCTGCCAATTGAGCTAACGGCCCGGGAATTTTTTCCGGATGGTGGATTAAGGTATCACTTTCGTTTTCAGGAGTCAACCAGGGGTTCGCCGGGGCCGGGTTCTCATGGCCCGCCCGGCAGGGCCGCCAGAATCTTGTACTGCACGGTGCCCAGGGGGCCCGACAACCCGCCCACCACCAGCGAGAGAAACAGGTATTGGTAGGCCAGGCTCCGGTCCTCCCGCATCCGCACGAGGTCGACCAGAAACCCCAGGGAAAGTAGGCCGAAGAAAATAACGCGCTGGGCGATCCACAGCAGCCGCTCGCCTTCTCCCAGGGGGTCCTCGCGCTGGCCGGGGAAGTGGTGCTCGTTCTGGATAGCAAGGTAGTAGAGCACGAGGGCGAACACCGTCCAGACTTTTTTCAGCAGGGTCAGGGTTTCCTGAATCTGGTTCTGGCTCATGGCGCCCTCGGCCGGGCGGGTGTGAGGCCCCCGGCGGGAATGTTTATTTGTGGAACCTTATTGACCGCCCTGTCATCTTATTTTCACGTCCGGTCATTGTTTGCAGTGGGTTGGCCCGGCCTGCGCAGGCGGCCCCAAGGGGGGCCGTTTCCGGCTTCTGTGTTATAATCGGCCTCTTTCAAAGCGTTCGATGGCGGGCCGCGCCAGGGCTTTTTGCGCGCCCTTTGTCTTTTATTGCATTATGTACGGGTATGGGCAACGATTGTAAACCTTTTTTATGGGGGATTTGAGATGGCTATTCGACTAGGTGATATTGCACCCGACTTCACGGCTGAAACCACGGCGGGAACGATCAATTTCCACGAGTGGCTGGGGGACAGCTGGGGGGTTCTTTTTTCGCATCCCAAGGACTACACGCCGGTCTGCACCACGGAGCTTGGTCGGGTGGCCAAGCTGAAGGATGAATTCGCGAAGCGGAATGTGAAGGTCCTCGCGCTGAGCGTCGACCCGCTGACGGACCACAAGGGCTGGGTCAATGACATCAACGAGACGCAGCACTGCACGGTGGATTATCCGATCATCGCCGATCCGGAAAGGAAGATCGCGACGATGTACGACATGATCCACCCCAACGCGCTCGACAACCTGACGGTGCGCACGGTCTTCGTTGTCGGCCCGGACAAGAAGGTGAAGCTGAGCCTGACGTACCCCGCTTCGACGGGGCGCAATTTTGACGAGATTTTGCGTGTGATCGATTCTCTGCAGCTCACCGCCAATTACAGTGTGGCCACGCCGGTGGACTGGAAGCGCGGCGACGACTGCGTGGTGGTGCCTGCAATCAAGACCGCGGACATCCCGGCGAAGTTCCCGAAGGGCTTCACGGAAATTAAACCGTATCTGCGGATGACCCCGCAGCCGGACCTGTAGGCCGACTTTCCCGGCGGCCGGGCGGGGTTCACTCGCCCGGCCACGCCGGACGGTGTCTTATTATGAGCAAACAACCGCCCAGGAGCCAGATCTCCTATCTCATCAAGCTTCTCGACGACCGCGATGCGTTTGTGCGCGCACGGGTGCGCGACGAGTTGCTCGCCCTGGGTGAAGACGCCCTGCCCTTTCTGGAAATGGCGGCCCGGGGAGATAATGCGCTGCTGCGCGCCCGCGCCCGCGAGGTGATCCAGGCGCTGCTGCCTTTGCGGCTGGGGGAAAGGTTCCGCCGCCTCTCGCCGGTTGGCATGCGGCGGGATGTGGACCTCGAGGCGGGGTCGCTGCTGCTGATGGAGTTCGGCCATCCGGAGGTGGATGCCCGGGAGACGGTGCAGGAACTCGATGCGCTCGCGGGGGAACTGGCTGACCGCCTGGAACCCGGCGATTCGCCGGCAACGGTGGTGGGAATGCTGACGGACTTCCTGTTCGCCGAGAAGGGCTTTAAGGGTAATCAGGAAAATTATTCCGACCCGGACAACAGCTACCTGAACCGGGTGCTCGAGACCCGCAGGGGCATTCCCATCACTCTTTCGGCCGTCTGCCTTTTCGTCGGCTGGCGGCTCGGGCTGCCTCTGGCGGGGGTGGGGCTTCCGGGGCATTACATCGTGCAGTATCAGGTGCCGGGCAACGATCTGTATTTCGACCCTTTTTCCGGTGGCCGCGTTTTGAGCCGCGAGCAGTGCGTGCAAATTGTCGAAAGTTTCGGTCACAGGTTCGAGGAAATCCACCTCGCTCCCGCCACACATCGCGAAACCCTGATTCGCATGATGAACAACCTCATCAGGGTCTACCGCGACGATCGGCAGCAGCCGAAGGCCGAGCAACTCTCCGGTTACGTGAGCATCCTCCTCGGGGCTCCGCAGCCTGGTAAACCCGCCTGACGCGGCTTCCCTTCCAAGAAAATACGCAACCCAATACGTTTGCCAGGCATGGCCCGCGCCCCACGGAAGGTTTCTGCGGTTACCTGAGATCGCGCAGGCGGGAGTTCTGCCGGTCCTTGACGGAGAGGATCGGGTCGCTGCCCGGCCACTCGATGCCGATGTCCGGATCGTCCCAGGCCAGGCCGCGCTCCTCGCCGGGGGAGTAATAATTCGAGCACTTGTACAGGAATTCCGCCGTCTCGCTCAGCACCATGAAGCCGTGCGCGAAACCGGTGGGGATGTAAAGCTGACGGCGGTTTTCTTCGGAAAGCCGCACGCCCACCCATTGCCCGAAACCGGGCGACTGCGGGCGGATGTCCACAGCCACGTCGAACACTTCGCCGCGCGTCACGCGGACCAGCTTGGCCTGCCCGCGCCCGGTCTGGTAGTGCAAACCGCGCAGCACGTTTTTTACGGAGATGGAATGGTTGTCCTGCACGAACTCTCCCTCGATGCCGCTGGCCTCGTAGATTTTCCGCGAATAACTTTCGTAGAAGACCCCGCGCTCGTCGGTGAACACGCGCGGCTCGATAAGGAGCACTTCGGGAAGGCGGGTGGGCGTCACTTTCATGAAACCCCTCCCTGCCCGGCCCCGGCCCGCGCCTGCCCGGCGCGAACGAAGGGCAGCGCCATAATGAAATACAGAACCATTGCCACCTCCGAATCGTAAAAGTTCACTTCAAACATCCCGGCCGCCAGAAAACCGAGAACCACCGCGGCGGCCGCTCTCGCGGCCCAGCCTCCGTCCGGCGGCGCGCGCCGGTACACGGCGATAAGATAGCACACCCAAAGGGCGCTCCATGTCACAAGCCCCAGCAACCCGGTATCGACCATGATCTGCAGCACATTGCTGTGCACGCCACTGAATCGATCCAGGATATTAGTGGGGTCGGGATATTTTCCGCGCATCCGCTCCAGGCAGTTGAAGCCGCAGCCGAGGACGGGGTGATCCTTGAAAACCTCCCAGCCGACGCGCCACAGGGCGAATCGTTCAAGGAGCGTCACGTCTTTAAGGTCGGCCATGGAATGCAGCCGATCGCGCACCGCCTGGGGCGAGAACAGAACCAGCGCCACGAGCAGGACGGGAACGGCCAGCAGCAGCTTTTTCCTCCATAGGAACACCAGGAAAACCCCTCCGACCAGGACGCCGAGCCAGGCCTGCCGCGTGAGCGTGACAAGCAGGCAGAGACCCATGAGACACAGCGCCCCTGAAAGCCAGCTCTCCCGCGGCCGGCGAAACAGCAGGCGGCCGAACGCCAGCAGCCCCACCAGCATGAGCAGCCCGGCAAACGTCATGTAAACGCTCAGGGTTCCCTGAACACGCGTGCTGAGCGAAACCCCAGCGTCCACGGCCTGATACAGGCCGTAAAGCGCCGCCACGCAGGCCACGCCGATGAGCAGGAGCGCCCAGCGGTCGCGGTCCGCTTCATCGCGGATGAGGTTGAGCGCCCAGAAAAAAATGAGCATCTGCAACAACTTTCTCAGGCCCGGGGCCGCGTGCACCGGGTCTTCCGCAAAGGCCACCGCAAGGAGCGACGCCGCCACGAACAGGAGAAACGGCACGGCGACAGGCCAGCGGACTTCCCGCCATGCCCCGGTACGGTGAGTTTTCGCCAGCCAGGCGACAAGCCCGGCCACCAGCGAAATTTGCGCGATGCTGATGGAAAACATCGAGAAAAGCAGGAACACCGCAAGGCTGCCCCGCGCGATGCCATCCAGAACGCGTACCTGGCGGCTTGCGGATGCCTCGGGATGCTTGCTTTTCAAGGCAATGGGAGCTGTCATGCAGTGGGCAGGTTCAACCGTGGGTTTGCGTAAGAGCCACAAAATGGGGCTATGGAAACAGGATGCTCCCAATTCGTTCCGCCGAATTATACCCCGGCTTTTCCCGCAGGGCAAACCCCGCGGGTGCCCTGCCGAAAGGCCAGGATTGCGTGATTCTTTCCCGCACTACTATTCGTTTTCACAATCTGGTAGTATGACGGCCGGGCCTTTCCAGGCAGGCTTTTGCTCCGGGTTGGAGCCGCCACCGGCCCCCTCCGGGCGCGCCCGGCCAGGGCCGGGAAGGGAAAACGCGCAACCCGTTCATCAATTTTTCAAAGCACTCATCTCATGCAAATCATTCCCGCGGTGGACATCAAAAACGGCAAATGCGTCCGGCTTTCGCAGGGCCGCGCCGATCACGAAACCATCTACTCCGACAGCCCGGTGGACATGGCCTGCCATTGGGACGAGGAAGGCGCACGCCTCATCCACGTGGTGGACCTCGACGGCGCCTTCGACGGCATCCCGGCCAACGCCGGGCTGGTGAAGGACATCATCTACAACAGCTCGGTGGACATCCAGGTGGGCGGCGGCATCCGCAGCCTGGAAGCCATCGAAACCTACGTGAAGGCCGGGGCGTACCGCGTCATCCTCGGCACCATCGCGCAAAAGGACCCGGCCTTTGTCGAAACGGCCTGCCGGGAATTTCCCGGCAAGATCATGGTGGGCATCGATGCGAAGGACGGCCAGGTCGCCATTCGCGGCTGGGTCGAAGTGTCCAGCCAGAAAGCCACCGACCTGGCCCGGCAGATGGAGCCGCTCGGCGTCAGCGGATTCATCTTCACCGACATCAGCCGCGACGGCATGCTGGAGGGGCCGAACCTGACGAGCATCCGCGAGTTTTGCGGCGCCACCGGGCTGCCCGTCATCGCCTCGGGCGGGGTGGGCACGCTCAAGGACATCGGCGACCTCATGGCCCTCGAACCGCTGGGCGTCACCGGCATCATCACCGGCAAGGCGCTCTACGACAAGAGCTTCACCTACAAAGACGCGCTCAAACAGGTGGCCGAACATGCTGGCTAAGCGCATCATCCCCTGCCTCGACGTGAAGGACGGGCGCGTGGTCAAG
Source organism: Nitrospirota bacterium (assembly GCA_003246675.1). Taxonomy (GTDB): domain Bacteria; phylum Nitrospinota; class Nitrospinia; order Nitrospinales; family VA-1; genus SZUA-259. The sequence continues at coordinate 5,451 of QJZQ01000039.1, forward strand.
GGGGTCAACTTCGTCAACCTGGTTGACGCGGGCGACCCCGTCGAGATCGCCGCGGCCTACGAACAGGAAGGCGCCGACGAGTTGACGTTTCTCGACATCACCGCCTCGCACGAAAAGCGCGACATCATCCTCGACGTGGTGCGGCGTACGGCGGAGAAAGTTTTCATGCCGCTCACCGTGGGCGGCGGCGTGCGCACCCTGGACGACATCCGCAGCCTGCTGAAAGCCGGTGCGGACAAAGTCGCCATCAACACCCAGGCGGTGCACCGCCCCGAATTCGTCGAGGAGGCGTCGCGCCGCTTCGGCAGCCAGTGCATCGTCGTCGCCATCGACGCCAAGGCGGTGACGCCCGGCCAGGAAGCCGAGCGCCGGTTTCCCGGCTGGCGGGACGACCGCCCCGGCCTGTTCCTCGCCGCCGGCGAGCCTCTTCCCGCCTGGGAGGTGTACACCCACGGCGGCCGCCACCCCACAGGGCTGAACGCGGTCAAGTGGGCGGCGCAAATGGAGGCCTTCGGCGCGGGAGAAATTCTGCTGACCAGCATGGACCGCGACGGCACCAAGCAGGGCTACGACCTCGCGCTCAACCGCAGAATATCCGAAACGGTTTCCATCCCCATCATCGCCTCCGGTGGTGCGGGGACGCTTGAGCATCTCTACGAAGGGCTGGTCGAAGGCAGGGCCGATGCCGTCCTCGCGGCGTCGATTTTCCATTTCAAGGAATACACCATCGCCGAGACCAAGGCCTACCTGAACGGGAAACACATCCCCGTCCGCCTTTGACTTTTGGCCGCCGGGGCTTCGGGGCGAAGGAAGACATGACGGATTCACCCGAAACACCGGACCTCACCATCGGGGACCTCGCCAAGCTCACGGGCATCAACACGCACACGCTGCGCATGTGGGAACGCCGCTACGGCTCGCCGAAGTCGTTCCGCCTGCCCTCCGGCCACCGGCGTTACCCGCGCGAGGAGGTGCCGCGCCTGCGCGCCATCGCCGAGGCTCTCGAATCCGGCTACCGGGCAGGCAAAGTCGTTTCCGCGTCCCTGGAAGAACTGGGCCACCTGCTTGCGCAGCGCCGCACGGCCCAGCCCGCCCTGGCGCAACTTCCGGAGGATTCTCCCCTCCTGCTCGGGCAATGGATGCAGGCGGTGCACCGCTTCGACGACAGCATGCTGACCCAGGGCTTTCACGACGAGTGGGGGCGGCTCGGGCCGTTGCGCTTCGTGCTGGACCGCGCCACGCCCTTCATCCGCACAGTCGGCACGAGTTGGGCTACCGGCGAGCTCACCGTCGCCCAGGAGCATTTCGCCTCCGAACGCCTGGGGGATTTTCTCGGCGGGCAGTGGCGGCGGTTGAACGAACGAAAGAGCGGGCCGCGCGCGGTACTCACCACGCTGCCCGGAGAGTTGCACCGGCTGGGGGTGCAGATGTGCGCGGTGGTCACCGCGCTGTCCGACTTCAAGGTGGTTTACCTCGGGCCGGACACGCCTCTTGAAGACATCGCCCGCGCGGTAAACAAAGTGCAGGCCCGCCTGCTCGCCCTCAGCGTTTCCTCCTCCACCGATCCGGTCTTCGCTCAGCGCGAGACCCTGAAGATCCGTAAGCGGCTGCCGCCCGAAGTGGCACTTGTGCTCGGCGGCCGTGGCGCGCCGGCGAACCTTCCTGGCACCTTCAGGATCGAGAATTTCCCCGATTACCTCGACTGGCTCAACAACCTTTCACCTCGCGGCGCCTGAGGCGCACAGGGCTAGACGTGGTTGCGCAGCATCAATTCCTTCGGGTGGGGTTTTAAATAGACCTGATCGAGAAGATACGCGACCTGATGCTTGCGTACGTAATGCCCGAGCAGGGTGACGGGAACAACGAGCGGCACCAGCTCATGGTGATAATCCTGAATGATCTCCAGGATGTCGCGCTTTTCCTCCGTCGAGAGCTTCTTCTTTAAAAAACCCAGCATGTGCATGAGGACGTCGACATTTCTCTTCGTCGTGGCCTTGAAGGACAGCGCCCGCATGTACAATTCGGTGTAGCGGCGGCGCACCTCGGCGGGCGGGCGGCCCCTCGCCCCGGCGACCAGCCGGCCGAGCTCGTCGTAATACTTGCGGCTGTGGGCCAGGAGGAGGAATTTCTCCGCCGTATGAAAACGCACCAGCGCCGCCATGGAAAACCTCGCCTCAAATAGAGACTGCAAGCGATGATAACCGAACACGCGCACGATAAAATTTTCGCGCAGGCCGGAATCGCTGAGCCGCCCCTCCTCCTCCACGGGAATCCACGGGTTCTGGCGGACGACCTCGCTTGCGAACAGGCCCCGGCCCTGCCCCGCGGGTATGCGCGCCTCCGAATACACCTTCACCCGCATGAGCCCGCAGGAAGGTGAATTTTTCTTGAAGATGTAACCCGAGATCCCAAGTTTCGAAAGTTCGCGGCCGCGCTTTTCCGAATAAGCGCGCATGCGCCGTGTCCAATCGGTTTTTGTCCTGTCGCCGATCATGCGCGGAGCCTCGGGAGAACCCTCAAGGTAAACGGTCTCGCGAGGGATACCCATGCCGATCTCCACTTCCGGACAAGTGGCGACCCAGTCGAAGTAGGGGCTCAACATGTCATAGACGTACAGGTGCTTTTTGTGGTCCCCATTCCACCGCACCTTCTCCCCGAGCAGGCAACTGCTCACGCCCACTCTTATTTTTTCGCCCGAAGAGTCATCCTGCGGCATTTTTGCTCCCCCGCTGAAGTTTTAGCGCCGCCTTCATTCTACCCCATCGGCGGCACGCCCACCCTTTTCCACATAAAATAACGCCTTCGCCCTTGAAAACTGAACAAAAACCACCTCTGCCCGCCTGTTCCAGCCTTGATTCCGTCTGAAAACCCAGGATTTTTGAAAAATTTTTCCCGCATTAATGCCAATAAATTCAATAAGTTACGATAATACCTAAACAAAAAGTAATTTTTGTTTAGATTTTATATT
>QJZQ01000098.1 GCA_003246675.1 Nitrospirota bacterium
ATTTATCCTGCTTCCCTGAGCAAAAAAACACCTGAAACTATGCTTGCATCACGCCTTTTTTAATCCACCGGAGGGCTTCGCGCAGGTGTTCAGTCCATATCGTCGAAAACTCCGGCGGCGAGGCTTTTTCGCGCGGTGCGGGCTTCCTGCTCGGCGCGGGTGATGCCGCCGTCGTAGTCGTTATGGTCGACGAAATGGAGGACGGGTTCCATTTCGGGGTGGCGCTTGAGGTAGAGGCGTGTCATGAGCTGGGCGGTGCGCCGGTATTTGGGGTGGCCGGCTTTCTGTGTGCGCAGTTCGGCGAAGTGGCCGAGTTCCCTGAGGTTCATGCCCACGTTCCAGCGGATGAAGTGGTTGAACAGGGTGGCGTACTGGGCTTCTTCGGGCATGCCCGCCCGGTGCAGGTCGCGATGCAGATCCTCGGTGCGCTCGAAGCATTCGCGGACGATGTCCTCGCGGCCGATTTCGGCGATTTCCTCGGGCACCGAATAGCCGAGCAGCACGCCGAGGTCCTGCCGCTGCTGGGTGAGCATGCGGTGGCGCTGCAGGTCGCGGTATTCGGCGAACCCGGCGATGATGTCGAATTCGATGGGGTAGCCGTGCTCCAGCGCCCGCCCGGGCCTGTCGCGCTTGCTTTTCCGTTCGCCCAGGTAAGCGGCGAAGATCTGCCGCCGCTTTTCTTCGGGCAGGGCGCTCACCACCTGGCGAATCTGCGCGGTGGGGTGCTGTACGTACGGGAAAATCATGCTGGCGAGCAGGTTGACGCGAGCGTCCTCCCCTTTTTCCGGCAGGAGAGTCACTTCCGCGGTTTTATCGATGGCCACGCCCTGGAACAGTTCGCCGCACAGGGTTCGCATGCCGTTGGCGATGTCGGCCCGGTACGTCCTGCGCCCGGCGCGTTTGATGAACGTGGGGATCTGGGTGGCGAGGGCGCGCTGGATGTTCGCCGCGAGTTCGCCGGCTTCGCCCAGGTCGTGGGTGAGCAGTTTGGAGATCAGCCCGGTGTAAAAACGCCCGTTGCCGACGATGCCGAGGTTCGCCTGGGTGGCGGCGGGCAGAATGCAGCGGATGACGTCGCAGGCGGCGCTGCGGATGGTGAAGCCGTAAGCGATGCGATGCGCCCGCCTCTCGTCCTCGCAGGTGAGCTGGGCGGGGGCGGCCATTTCCACTCCGCCGCCGCGTTCGACCTCGATGGTGAAGCGCTCTTCGGGGAGCCGCTGCCGAAAAAGCGCCTGCATGGGCTCCACCAGGGCGGCGTAGGTCTCGAAAAGAAAATCCATCGTGGCGATGAATTTTTCGCCCAGCTGCGATTGCAGAATCCGCCGCGGCCGCACGTAACGCCACTGGCCGTTTCGCTTTTCGTCGTAGAGCACGTAGCGGGTGGATTCCTCGATGGGCGACCCGCCGATGCGGCAGTCCTCGATGATCTTGGTCATGAGGTTGGACACTTCCTCGATGCACAGGGGAGACACGGCGAGCTCGGCCACCGATTCATCGCCGAACTTATTGACCACGCGGTCGATGAGCTCGGTGCCCTTGACTTCGTTGGGCGTTCCGTCCGGGTTGAGGAATTCGCGCACCACGGTTTCCTTGAAACCGGTGGGGGCGCGGCTGTAGCGGGCGAGCGCCGCGCCGATGACTTCGGGGTTCAGGTTGCGGATGGTGAAGACCGTGGCGTCGACATCGGAAACGTAGGGCCGCAGCAGTTCCTTTTCCCTCTCGGAAAGCTCCCCGGTTCTGTTCGGCCTGGTCATTGCGAGGGGGTCGTCTTGTGGTCGTCCCGGGCGCAGCGGAAACCGGTGTCGTTAAACTGCACTTCGGGCCGGCTCCATCGCCGGAGTGCGCTTCGCAGGCTGTCGGCAAAGTTCACCCAGGAGCCGCCGCGAACCACCTTGAACTCACCGCTGGTCGGGCCCCTGGGGTTGATTTTCGTGCCCTTGGCGTAATAGTTTTTGTGATACCAGTCATCCACCCATTCCCAGACGTTTCCCGCCATGTCATGCACGTTGTACAGGGAAACCCCGCCGGGATAATGGCCGACGTCGGTCATGGTGGTTACGCCCTGCCACTTTCTCTGGAAAGTGGCGCGGCCCTCCGGGGAATCGTCTCCCCAGGGATACATTCGGCCCCGCCTCCCGCGAGCGGCTTTTTCCCACTCCGCCTCGGTGGGCAGGCGCTTTCCCCGCCAGCGGCAGTAGGCATCGGCATCGTACCAGTTCACCTGGGTGACGGGCTGGTTGCGTATGCTGTCGGGAAACGATGTGCCCGTCCAGAGGTTGCCCTCGCGGCATTTTTCGGTCTCGCAGGTTTCGTCCAGCGCCGGGCGGTGGCCCGTGGCGAGAACAAACTCCAGGTATTTTTCGTTGGTCACCTCATACATGTCGATCCAGAAGCTGTCGACTTCCACCATTTTGCGGGGAAATTCGTCGGTGAACCACCAGAGGCGGCAATTCTTGTCCACCTGCCGGCACATTTTCAGGTGCACCTTGTTTTCCTCGAAGGTGGACCCGCGCGTAAACGACCCTCCGGGAATTTTCGCCATGGCGAAAAAATCGTCCTTCTTCTCTACCGGGGTTTCGTGCACGTGGTCGTCTTCATGCTCTGGCCCGGCGTGCAGGGCCCAGGCAGGCACACCTCCGCCGAGGAGGATCACCAGACACAAAATCGGAATCATCGAAACGGTAGACCAGCGCGGAGACATCAATAAAGTGCAATCGTATGAGAAAATAAATTCCACCTTCACCCGCCCGTCGGGTCGTCCCTGAACCGGGTCATTTCCTTGCCATGAATGTAAAACAAGGATAACCCCAGAATCATGTTGATGGAATAGATCCAGGTGAATTTGGAGTGGAACCGGTCGAATTGTATTTGCAGCTTCTGGTCCGACGGGTTGGCCTTTTTCTGCTGGTCGACGGCATGCATCTCGGGGCGCAATACGCTTCCCATGTACAACGCCAGCACCACCATAACCGCAAGCACAACCTCGCGCGTGTACCGGCGTTTGGTGACCACCCGGTTTTCCATCGGCGCCTGGCTGTAATTCCTCACCAGGAATTTCACCGCTTCGGCGGTCAGCATCACCCCGATGCAGGTATAAACGATGTGAACGTTATAGACATCCATGATGCGGTTCATGATCAGGCTGCCGGTGAGGGGGTCCTCCCGGAGCGTGACGCGAACCATGATCTCCACCAGAATGCCAAGAAGGAACATCCCGGCAACCCAGAGAGATAGAGAAAGCAGGTAGAGCTGGTTGAAGATATACACCAATCGCTTCATGAATTCATCCTTAATCGGGCAAACCTTGCCGGCTTCGGGCCTGGCGTCATCGGCCCCCGGACACCCTTTTCCGCAGGCCGCTGAAGCTTCCCAGGACCTCGCTTTTTTCCCGCTCGCGGGCGGCGACCACCTCGGGCCTGTCGCCGCCGAACCAGGATTTCACCGTCGTCCCCACCTTGTCGCGGTTCACCGTGTTGAGGATGGACAGGTAAATCACCCCGTAAGCGAACCCGAATGTATAAAGAAACAGCGGGATAAAGGACTTGATCCGTTTTTTTTCGGCCTCCGACTTGTGACCCCACAGCCGGTACCACAGGGAATGATTGTTCTCGCTCATGGGGGAACCTGCAATACCTTAAAATATCGATGGTTGCATCAAAGCCAAATCAATGTCGCGTTTAGGCGATCATATCAAAAACCCCTTCCTTTAACAAGTGCGCTCGCACTACCCGCCACTGCGGGCAAGCCGCAAAAGGCGGGTGTCCTCTGACAAGACCCAGGACTTTTCCACAAGCAGCCCCTGCTTCCTTAAGCCTTCTTCGCTCAACAGCTCCATCGCGTGGAACGCACTTCGCAAAGGATATAAATCGTCCGGCGCATACAAAACCCAGCCGATGGATTTCCCGTTAAAATCCTGACTCTGGAAATAGAGATCGCGAAATGAAATCAGGGTGTAACGGCCACGAATATCATCGAGAAGATAGTTCATCCGTGCCATCCGGCGGGCAGAGATCAGGATCACGGGTGGCTCCCCCGGGTTTTTATCGAGGGCCTTTCTTAAAATATCAGCCGCCCGGGGCAAATCGGCGCTAAACCCGTTGTGAAAGGACAGGATATGGTCCACGGTGCGATATCCATTGATGCTGGGGCTCATGATGAGAAGACCGCAAACCAGAAGCGGGCTCGCCGCGGAACGCACGGCACCCTTCTTTAAACCCAGGTCGATATTTTTACGCAGTGCGGCAACCAGCGCGGCGGAAAAAATCAGCAGCACCGCATGAATCGGCAACAAAAACCGTTCCTGCATCGCCGTGCCGAATGTTGCCAGGCCCCAATACCCCAAAAGGGTGAACAGGAGGTAACCGTAGAGAAAAGCGTAGCGCCTGAAGGCCGGGATCATGCCAAGCACCCCGGCCAGCGCGAACAGGGCGGCGGCGGGCCCCATGTAGAAATCGTTGAGAATTCTCCAGAAGTCCTGGGGGAAAAGCAGAAAACCATAATCGTTTGTCACGGCTTTGCCGTAGTCCACCGCCCGGATATAGGAAGCAAAGACGCTTCCCGACCGCAAAAGGCTGAATACCAGCCACCACACAAGCGGGAAAAACAGAATCGCCAGCCCGCGCATCACTGCGCCTCGGCCTATCTGACCTTCGCGGAATATCCAGACGAGGTAAAGAACCAGCGCGGGAAACAGGAAAAACGGTTCGGGACGCGAGAGCTCCGCGAGAGCCATCCACACGCAGCCCTTTTCAACTTTTCCCTGGGAAAAATAATAGATCGCAGCCAAAACAAGGCCGGTCATGATAGCCACGCTGTTGCAGACGATCACCTGCCAGTACAACACCGGCGAGAGCAGCAGTATCCCCCAGGCCAGCAGGGCAGCCAGACGGTCCCCGGTCAGCCGGAAAACCAGAAGATAGACGACCAGACAAGTCCCCGCGCCAATGAGGGAGGTCAACACGGGAAACAGAAGGGGCATTTCAAAATAAACCGGGATCATGCCGAGAACAAGCTCCAGCGTCTTGTTCGGATCGCCGGCGAGGAGGTTACCGCGAAGAATCGACCGGCTGGCATTGAGAATGCCCCATTCATCCGTGTCGATGGACAGGCCGTATTGCCGGATGCGAAGGAGAAAATAGCCCAGAGGAACCGCGAAAAGAACCAGCAGACGAATCGGCATATATAGATCTCTCGGGATGGAGGGAAACAACGGCTTTCAACCGGTCCTCGTTTCCTGATTACGCACCGCGACTCACAGACCCTGCGCCGCTAAAATTCCTGCGGATCAGGCGCCTGGGGGTCAACCCCTGCCCCACCCAGAGGCGCGGCCCAGACTTTCGGCGCTCCTATATTAACCGATGAACAGCAACGCCGCACATAAAAGAGATGCCGCAGGGGCAACGGGGCACAGACTCTGCCCGGACCAAAGGCTCAAGCGCCGGGGTTTATGCTATAGTGTCCTCTTTTACCCTCTGGATTCAGGAACATACCGTGATCGAAATTCAACCCGCAAACCACCTGGCGGCCTCGGTGGCGATCCCCGCCTCCAAGAGTTACACCAACCGCGCCCTGCTCATCGCGGCTCTGGCCGACGGCCCCTGCCACCTGGGCTCCCCTCTGCTGAGCGACGACACCCGCTACATGAGTGAGGCGCTGCGTGCCTTCGGCGTCCCGGTGGCACGCGTGGGGAACGACTTTCAGGTGACGGGACAGCGCGGGGTGATGCGCGCGCCCAAAGAAGAGATCTTCGTTGGCAACGCCGGGACGACGATGCGTTTCCTCACCACTTTTTCGGCGCTGGCCGAGGGCATCACCCGCTTGAACGGCGACGAGCGCATGCAGGAGCGGCCGCTGGCCGACCTGCTCGATTGCCTGCGGCAAATGAACGTCGACGCCCGGTCGGTCAGGAACAACGGCTGCCCGCCGCTCGAAATCCACGGCGGCGGCGTGCAAGGCGGCGAGGTTCACCTGGCGGGAGACAAGAGCAGCCAGTATTTGACCTCGCTGCTGCTTTCGGCCCCCTATTTCAGGAACGACACCACCATTCGCATCGTGGGAGATCTCACGTCCAAGCCCTACGCCGACATCACTCTCGACATCATGAAGGCTTTCGGCATCCATGCACAAAATGAGGCCTACCAGACCTTCCGGGTGCAGGGAAACCAGGCCTACCGCGCGCGCGATTACACCGTCGAGGGCGACTGGTCGAGCGCTTCGTATTTCCTTGCCGCGGCGGCGGTGACCGGCGGCACGGCCGCCCTCACCGGCCTCAACCCGGACAGCGTCCAGGGGGACGCGGGCTTCCTTGGCGCCCTGGCCGAGATGGGCTGCGCGGTGGAGAAAACCGCATCCGAAATTCGCATTCGTGGAAACTCGCTCCGCGGAATTCACATCAACATGAACAGCATGCCCGACGCGGTGCAAACCCTCGCGGTGGTCGCCCTGTTCGCCGAGGGGCCGACGACCATCGAGGGCATCGGCAACCTGAGGATCAAGGAGACCGACCGCATCCACGCTCTCGAGAAAGAGCTTTCCCGCCTGGGCGCCCGGGTCGAAGCGGGCGAGGATTCCATCACCATCCACCCCGGAAGCTACTCGGGCGGCGAGATCGAAACCTATAACGACCACCGCATGGCCATGAGCTTCGCGGTGGCGGGGCTCAGGGTTCCCGGCGTGAAAATCAAAAACCCGCGCTGTGTGGAAAAATCGTTCCCGGACTTTTTCGAGCGTTTCCAGGCCATGGCTCAGCGGTAGGCTGCCAGAACAACCGATGAGCAAACACCCCTACACCAACAAGCTGGCGGGCGAAAAAAGCCCTTACCTTCTGCAGCACGCGCACAACCCCGTCGACTGGCACCCGTGGGGCGAGGAGCCGTTTCGCATCGCCCGCGAAAAAAACATCCCCGTGCTGGTGAGCATCGGCTACGCCACCTGCCACTGGTGCCATGTGATGGAGCGCGAATCCTTCGAGGACCCGGCGCTGGCCCGCCTGCTGAATGAAAATTTCGTCAGCATCAAGGTCGACCGCGAGGAGCGGCCGGACATCGACAGCATTTACATGAAGGCGCTGCAAAGCCTGGGGCAGCAGGGAGGCTGGCCGCTCAACGTGTTTGTCACCGCCGAGGGGGTTCCCTTTTATGGCGGCACCTATTTCCCGCCCGAGCGCCGCTTCAACCGGCCGTCGTTCGGCGATGTGCTGCGCTTCCTGACCCAGACCTGGCAAAACGAGCACGACAAAGTGGTCAAGCAAAGCCAGGCGCTGGCCAACGCCATCCGCGATTCGTGCACCCGCAAGACGAGCACCGCGCCGCTCGACACGCTGCACTTCGGCGGCGAGGACCGGGCCGCGGAACTGTTCGCGAGCCATTACGACTCGCTCAACCACGGGTTCAAGTTTCAACCGCAGAACAAGTTTCCGCCTTCGATGGGCCTGTCTCTCCTGCTCCGGCACCATCACCGCAGCGGCGACGCCGGCAGCCTGGCCATGGTCAAAAACACGCTTCTCGCCATGAAGCACGGCGGCATCTACGACCAGATCGGCGGCGGCCTCTCGCGCTACAGCACCGACTACCGCTGGCTGGTGCCGCACTTCGAAAAAATGCTCTACGACAACGCCCTGTTCGCCACCGCCCTGGCGGAGGCGTATCAGGTGACCGGCGAGGCGGAATTCAAGGATCACGCCAACGATCTCTTCGAGTACATCGACCGCGACATGACCTCGCCCGAAGGCGGCTTCTACAGCGCCGAGGACGCCGACAGCGAAGGCGTGGAGGGGAAGTTCTACGTCTGGTCCCTGGACGAGGTGGAAAAGCTGCTGGGGCGGAAGACGGCGTCGGTGGCCGTTCCTTATTACAACATCAGCGCGGCGGGCAATTTCGAAGGCAAGAACATCCTGCATGTCACGCGTGGGCCAGAGGCATTGGCGAAAGAACTCGGCCTGCCCGTGGACCTCGTCCGCGAGGAACTGGCAAAAGCCCGCGCCCTGCTGCTTGAGACAAGAAGCCGGCGGGTGCGGCCGCTGCTCGACGACAAGGTTCTCACGTCATGGAACGGATTGATGATCAGCGCCATGGCGCGGGCGGGCCGCGTGTTCGAAGATGCGGACCGCATCGGTAAAGCGCGGCGGGCAATGGATTTCGTGCTCACAAAGCTCAAGACCCCGGAGGGCAAACTGCTGCGCCGCTATCGCGAAGGAGAGGCGCGCTACGACGGCTATCTTTTCGATTACACGTCCATCGCCGCCGCCTGCCTGGATCTGTACGAGGCAACGTGGGACCCGGCCTTCCTGGCCCATGCCCGCGAACTGATGAGCCTCGTCGAGGAAAAATTCGCCTCCGAGGGCGCCTATTATGAAACCGCGAGCGATGCCGAAAACCTCATCGTCCGCCAAGTGAGCGGCTACGATGGCGTC
>QJZQ01000122.1 GCA_003246675.1 Nitrospirota bacterium
CTGCTCCACCAGGCTGTTGGCCCGGGTGAGGTCCTCGTAGCTGGAGTTGGTGCAGGAGCCGATCAACGCGGCGGAGAGGGTTGCGGGATAACCTTCCTTGTCCACTTCGGCGGCCATGGCGGAAACCGGCCGTCCGAGGTCGGGTGTGTGCGGGCCGACGATGTGGGGTTCCAGCGTCGACAGATCGATTTCGTAAATCTCGTCGTAGTACTTGGCCGGATCGGCGGCGACTTCCTCGTCGGAGGTGAGGTATTTCGCGTATTTCTGGCACAGGTCCGCCACAGCACCCCGGCCGGTGGCGCGGAGATACGGGTCCATGCTTTCATCGTAGCCGAAGATGGACGTGGTGGCGCCGATTTCCGCGCCCATATTGGTGATGGTGCCCTTGCTGGTGGCGCTCATGGCCCGCGCGCCCTCGCCGAAGTACTCGACGATCTTGCCGGTGCCGCCCTTCACGGTGAGCATGGTGGCCACCTTGAGGATGACGTCCTTGGAGGCCGTCCAGCCGGAGAGCTTGCCGGTGAGCTTGATGCCTACGAGCTTCGGCATTTTGGTCATGAAAGGCTGGCCGGTCATCACGTCCACCGCATCGGCGCCGCCAACGCCAATGGCGATGGTGCCCAGGCCGCCGGCGTTGGGGGTGTGCGAATCGGTGCCCACGATCATCGTTCCCGGAACCGCATAGTTCTCGTAAACGACCTGATGAATGATGCCCGAGCCCGGCTTCCAGAAGCCCATGCCGTATTTCATCGCGGCGGAGCGCAGGAAATCGTAGACTTCCCGGTTGGTCGCCTCAGCCTCCTTAAGGTCGGCCGCGGAACCGGTGTGAGCCTGAATCAGATGATCGCAGTGCACGGTGCTGGGAACCGCCACCTGCGGCATTTGTGCGGACATGAACTGCAGAATGGCCATTTGCGCCGTGGCGTCCTGCATCGCCACCCGGTCGGGATTGAGGAAGACATTGGAGGACCCGCGTACGAGCTTGGAGTAATCAGTGGCTTCCATATGCGAAAACAGGATTTTCTCGACAATGGTCAGACCGCGGCCCAGGTTCTTGCGCGCGTCGGCATGGACTTTTTCCAAAGATTGAAACAGTTTTTCAATCGGTTCAATTTCGAGTAGCATGGGCTTTACCTTCAATTTTGAGGGTGGTTGTTAAGGATGGTTATAGATGATGCTTGAAATAAAATGATATTTGATGGACGATTGAACTTTGTGACTTGCTAAGGGGGTGTTATCCCCTCAATCTAGAAATTTAGCGCGTTATTTTGTCATGATTCAAGCCCAAATTCAATCTCTTTCCGTGGTTTTTGGGCCTTTCCGCCTCGAAATGCGGCCTGGCCCGGCTGGCCCGAATTAACTGGAGCAATCGATGGAATCCATATTTGATTCAGTGGCTTTTAACAGCAACCTGTTTTTCCCCCGCGCGGAGTGGCTGCCGCCGCCCGCCGGCGCGGAGGATTTCATGATTCCCGCCGCCCCTGGGGTGGAGGTGCACGCCCGGCGTTTTGGCGCTCCGGACGCACGTCTCAGCGTCCTGTTCTTTCATGGCAATGGCGAGATCGTGTCCGACTACAACGAACTTGCGGAAATGCTTTCCGCCCTGGGCGCCGAATGGACCGTTGTCGATTACCGGGGCTACGGGAAGAGTGGGGGAGAGCCGACCCTGAGGGCCATCCTGGAGGATGCGCACACGGTCTACCGTCATCTGGTCGAGGTGGGTGCGCTCAAGGCCCCGGTTTGCGTTATGGGCCGCAGCCTGGGCAGCGCCCCGGCCATTGAACTGTGTCTTCACCACCCGGAAATCAACGGCCTGGTCATCGAAAGCGGCTATGCCGACCCGGTTCCCCTGGTGGAGCGCCGGGGCCTTAGAATCGGCGGCACCACGCCGGAGGAGGACGCATTGTTCAATAACAGCCGAAAAATTTCAGGCGTCCGCTGTCCGCTGCTCATCATGCACGGGGAGGACGATTTCCTGATTTCGGCGGAGGAAGCCCGGCTCAATTACCGGCAGGCCGAAACCGGGACGAAGAACCTGGAAATTCTCGAAGGGGTGGGCCACAACGATATGATGATGGCCCCCAACCACCGCTATTTCACCTGTCTTGCGGAATTTTTCCAGACTCTCGTTTGAGGGGCCGGTGGACCCGTTCGCCGCTTGCTGTACAATAAACTTATATCTCTGAAATTCGAGGCAAGTTCATGGTCAAGAAATATTACAATATCGAGGGCACCATTCGCAGCGGCTTCAACCTGAGCCGCAACTATCAAATCCTCGATTTTAATTTCATCAAGCTGAGCGACGAGGGCGTGGCGGCGCTTTCCCGCTCGCGCTCCATCAAGCAGCTGACCCGGTTGACACTCAGCAACAATAAACTTGGCCCCGAAGCCATGCGTGCGCTGGCCGAATCCACCGCCATGCCCGCGCTGCAATACCTTAAAATGTATAAGAACAAGATTGGCGATGAAGGGTTGAAGCACTTCAGCCGATCCGCCAATTACCCGCAACTGAAATCCCTGCGCCTGGCCTGGAATGACATCGGCCCGGAGGGGGCGCGGGCGCTCGCTGAATCCACCACCCTGGGCGGGCTGGTTTCGATCAGCCTGGCGGAAAACCACATCGGTGACGAGGGCCTGAAGCATATCGCGCAGGCAAAGGGTTTTGAGGGGCTGGAGAGTCTGGATCTGCGGAAGAACGGAATCACCGATGAAGGGGTGGTGGCGCTCGCGGCGAGCGAGAATTTCCCCAACCTGCGATCCATCGAGCTGACCGACAACCCTTTGACGGAAACCGGGAAAAGCGCTCTGGCGGGATTTCTGATTCTCAACCTCATCCGCAACCGCTTGAGTGAGGACGGGACGATTCTCGACTTGAGCAAACTCAACATCGGCGACCTGGAATGCGAAACCCTCGCTGGCTATGAGGGGGTGAAGAACCTCGATAAACTTTACCTGGAGCTCAACCGCATCACGGCCCGCGGCGCGGGCTTCCTTGCCGCCTCTCCCTATCTCGGGAACCTGACCCAGTTGTCGCTGGACCGGAACCGTATTGGCGACGAAGGGGTGATGCACATCGCCGGCTCCGAAACGCTCGGCAACCTTCAGGTCCTGATGATTGAGTACAACGGCGTGACCGACGAGGGGTTGTTTGCTCTCGCACAATCGGAATCCCTGTCTGGGCTTCTCAGGCTTTACATCGACGGCAACGATTACACCGAGGACGGTTATGTGGCTCTCGGCGAATCGGAATTTCTCACCGAGCTGGAGTATCCCGAATTCGAGAGAGAAGAAGTCGAGGTTGAAGAAGAGGAAGTGTTGGAAGAAATGGAAGAAGTGGAGGACATCGAGGAGGTCGAGGAAGAGGAAGACCTGGGCGACGATACCGACTACGAGAAATGAGGCGCTCGCCTCACGGCCCGCGTTTTTTTAACGTGCAAATTACCAGGAACCGTTCCAGATTTCGCGCTGCGATTTCGTTTTAAAAATTTCCGCGATGCGGCCGGCGAACTCCTCCTCGCTGAACGCCTTGTTGTAATTGTTGGCAGGGCCGCGAAACGGGTTCCACGACAGCACCAACCGTTCGACGAACAATTCCTCCAGCGGCACGGTTTTGATTTTCTGAATCACGCCCGTGTCGGAATCCACCAGCACGGCCACCATGAAGTGCTCTTCCTTGCTGTAAAACGCCTCGCAGAACCCAGGGGCTTCTTTTTCAAGACGGCTCGGGTTGCAGGGCGATTCGAGAATCCAGTCCTCGCTGCCCACGGCGAAGATGGGGATCGACGGGAATTCAGATTCTTCGAACAGCTTGGCGCGCCATTTTCCGCTCCAGGCCTCGATCTGGGCCTTGGAAGGGCTGGGAAACATGCCGATGAGCAGCATGTCTCCGTTGGGAGAAAAAGACAGGCCGCCGCCGGTGCCGCTGATGGTGATGGGGCAGGGTTGGCCTTCCTCGAAGCGAATCGTATCGTTCATCGCGCGTTGATCCCGGGTTATGTCTTCGGTTAAGAAAAAAATATTTTCAAGGAGGTCCGCCCTGTTGTCAACAGAATTTGCCTGCGGCGGGAAGGGGCAGGGGGCCTTCGCTTGAGATATGAGCGGGTATCGGTTATGCTATGGCCTCTTTAAAACCACACTGGGATAATTCATTATGCGATCCATCTTGATGGGCCACGCCATGCTGCTGGTGCAATCGAAAAACACCACCCTGCTGTCCGATCCCATCCTGTTCGGCAGCCTGTGGGAAGAAATCAACATCCATTGCCCGGCGATCGAAACCGACCTGTCGAAGATTCCCCCGGTGGATATTCTCAACCTGTCGCATCGCCATCAGGACCATTTCGACGTGCGCACTCTCGCCTACCTCGTCGAGGACAAACGCATTCTGCCGGACGAGGCGGTGGTGCTGGCCCCGAAGGACGAAATCCTTCTCGAAGTTCTGCAGGAACTGGGTTTCAAAAATGTGCGGGTGGTCGAGGATTTCGAGCCGATCCAGGTGAAGGATTTCACGCTCACGCCCACTCCCTCGCTCAACGAGCAGGATTATTTCCCCGAGCACGGGCTGTTGATTCACGATGGCGAAGTGACGCTGTGGAACCAGGTGGACACCATCGTCTCTCCGGACATCATTAACTACATCCACAAGCTGTATCCGAGCATCGACTTCATGCATGCCCGCTACCTGCCGTTGCTCGAAGGAAACTTTTCCTACCATAAAAGCCTGAACCTGCCGTTCGATGAATACAGCTCTTTCCTCAAAGTGGTGAAGGCCGTTCGCCCGCGCTTCGTCGTCCCCGGTTCAGCGGGGTTTCGCTACCGCGACGATTTCACGTTTCTCAATCAATATTCCTTTCCCACCACCCCGGACCAGTTCGTCAAGGATCTGGGCGATTTTTGCCCGGAAATTCCGGCGGACAACTTTTTCCCCGGCGATATCGCGGAGATCGGTGGGGGCGAGACCCGCATCCTCCGGCAGGCGGCGGATTTCGTCCGCATGACGAAAAACGACAGCCCCGCGGTGGAGTTCAAGCCCGTGGCCCCGGTGGCGCCGATTAAATCGTTGACTCAGGGGGCGCAGGAACAGCAGGAAGAGAAAAAGAATCTGTGCCGGTTCATCGATGAGGAGCTTATTTCCCGGTTAATGGAAAAAGAAATGGCGGCGGTGTGGCGGCACTGGAAGATGCATTACCAGATGGAGGTGTTCTGGAATGAAGGGTCCGATATCTGGAGCGTGGATTTTGGGCAAGACGAACCGGCCCTCGTCAAGGGGCGTCTCGGCAAGGTGAACCTGTACGAGGGAATCGGTGCTTCGGAGCTTTCGGGGCTCATCCAGAAAACCGCCAATTGGGATTTCGTCGGGATTTCGGCGCAATACAGGACATTCAATAATGTCTACAGGGTGGAGAACGGGCGCTTCGAATATTATCCGCAGGAAAAGAAATTCCCGCTCCCTCTGATGGAACTCTTCCCGGCCGACCGGGAGATGGATCGGGAAAAATTCATGAAAGATGTCCGGCGCTGGAAAAAAGGCGCATGAAGAATCCAGCCCCCCTGGCTGATAAAGTTGACTTGCCTCGATGAAGCGAGTAAACTCCCAAGCATCGCGTCTGAAACCGCCCATTAGTGCGGGTGGCGGCATATAAAGGAAAAGAAAAAGGATGGCGGTGTAGCTCAGCTGGTTAGAGCATACGGCTCATATCCGTAGCGTCCGGGGTTCAAGTCCCTGCACCGCCACCATCCTTTTCCTTTAATTTTTGCCGGCCGGGCGCGGCCCACCCGTGGAGGTTCTTCAAAAGACTGCCGATTGATCCCTGCGGGTCGATCGAATCATGCATCGGTGGCGCCAGGCTCTTCTTAAGCAGCCTCCGTTCAGCCCCATCCCGGTGAGCCAGACCTCCCGGCGCCGTGAGCCTGTCCCCATGTCCGAAACTGAAGACGCCAACCCCGAAATCATCTGCAAATGCTTCCAGGTGACCGAGGAGACCATCCGTAACGCCATCGAGGCGGGGAACCTCAGCAGCGTGGAATCCGTCACCCGGGCCTGCGAGGCCGGAGGCGGCTGTCATTCCTGCCATATTCTCATCCAACTGTTCATCGACCAGCACCAGGAAAGCAAAACCGCGGCCTCGGGCCCGAAGGGCGAATCCGCCGCGGGAGCCAAGGGTAAAGGGGGTTTTTTAAGCCGCCTGTTCGGAGGCCGCCGGGCCCGCTAGCGCCGTTGCCGTTTTTACCCGATACGAGGGGCTCGCGGCCCGCAAAAGGGTTGCATCGGCCGGGGGTTTTATCTATGGTGAGGGAGCCTCAAACGGGCTTGAGCACATCAACCAACAGGAGGAATTGCTACCCATGAAAACCAGGGACTGCATTTTATTCAGTGGCGGTGTCCAGGGAGCCGAAGCGGAATTTGGCGCTCAGGCGCAGAAGTTGGGCCTGGAAGAGGTCAATTTCACTTTTGAGGGGCACAAGATTGTCAGAACCCGGGGCGTGCGCTACCTGTCCTCGGAAGAACTGGCCAAAGGTGACGTGAGCCTCACCTACGTATCAAAAATGATGAACCGCAATTTCAGCACCGGGCCCTTGTTCCGCAAGGTTTTGCAGAGCATCTGGCACCAGATCAACAACGCCGAGGAAGTTTTCGTCGTGGGGACGATCCAGGAGGACGGTACGGTGAAAGGGGGCACCGGCTGGGGAGCGGAATTCGCCAAGCTGTGCAACAAGCCGCTGCACGTGTTCGATCAGGGGCAGGGCCAATGGTGCCACTGGACAGGGTCGGGCTGGAAAGAAAAGCCCGAAGTGAAAATCAGGAAAAAACATTTTTGCGGCACGGGCACCCGCTTTCTTTCGCCCGAAGGGAAGCAGGCCATTGCCCAACTGTTCGAGCGCTCGTTCAGTTGACATGAAAAAGGTGCGGACCGCCTACTTTGATTGTTTCTCCGGGATCAGCGGAGACATGATCCTGGGTGCGCTTGTGGATTTGGGGGCGGATCTGAAAAAAATCCGCGCCGGCCTCAAGACCCTGGACCTTCCCGGCTACCGCCTTGTAGCGCGCCGCGCCAAACGCGGACTCCTGACCGGCACCCAGATCGACGTGGTCCTCGCCAGGGGAAATGCCGCCCGCCCGCCATCCCGTCATTTCAAGGACATCAAAGAACTCATCGAAGGTTCCGGCCTGCCGAGCGCCGTCAAGCAACGGGCGGTGGAGGTGTTCCTTCGTATCGCGCGGGCCGAGGCCGCGGTCCACGGTGAGAGCATCGACCGGGTGCATTTTCATGAAGTCGGCGCCGTCGATTCCATCGTCGACATTGTCGGCGGCCTGCTCGCCCTCGATAACCTGGGCATAACCCGCGTGTTTTCGTCCCCCATCAATGTGGGGGAAGGCTTCGTGGTCTGCGAGCATGGCACCCTGCCGGTACCCGCCCCGGCCACGCTCCGTCTTCTTGAAGGCATCCCCTGCTTTTCCAGCGGCGTGCAAAAGGAGCTCGCCACCCCCACCGGGGCGGGCATGATCTCGGCCCTGGCCGAGGGTTTCGGTTCACTGCCCGCCATGACGGTGCTCGCAAGCGGCTACGGGGTGGGTGACCATGTCATACCCACCACGCCCAACATGTTGAGGGTGGTGCTGGGGGAATGCCGGGAGGACGAAGCGCCGCAGGAGAAGCTCGTTATGGTGGAAACGCAGATCGACGACATGAACCCCGAATTTTACCCGAATGCGATGGACCGTCTGTTCGAGGCCGGAGCCGTGGATGTAACCCTCACGCCGATCATCATGAAAAAAGGCCGCCCGGCCACTAAAATTTCGGTGTTGGTCGGCGAGGCGCAGAAAAGACCGGTGATCGATTGCCTGTTGAAGGAAACCTCGACGTTCGGAGTGCGGTTTTATGAAGTTAGCCGGGTGACTCTGGACCGGGAGGTGCAGGAAGTGGCCACGGTATTCGGGCCGGTGGAGGTCAAGCTGGGCATCGAGGCGGGCCGGGTGATCAAGGCCGCGCCGGAATATGAAGCATGCCGGAAAATCGCGCTGCGCGAAAAAGTGGCGCTTAAAAACGTTTACGATGCCGCACTAAGGTCGGCGGCAAAAATGGTAGGCAAAAAAATTAAATGCTCTTCATGAGCGGGGCGGTTCAAACGAGCGGGAGGGGAGGGCGGACGGTCAGAGCCCGTGTTTTTTAAGCTCTTCTTCGTAGTGCTTGTGGTGCATGATATCCCATTCATCCGTGCCCTCGCGCAGGGGCTTTGCCGTGTAGGAGGCCAGGGTCTTGCGCGCGGCCTCGTCGGCCTGCTCTTCGATGGTGAGGATGTGCGTCATCACGCGGGTGATTTCCAGCCTCACATCGTTGAGGTCGACCTTGTAGTCGATCTCCTCGCGGTTTCTG
>QJZQ01000207.1 GCA_003246675.1 Nitrospirota bacterium
GGGGGGTGGTTGGTCAACTCGGCCACTGAGCCTTGCCGGCATATTTTTTTCGTTTGTTTGTTAAGGGGACCATCATTCCAATCATAAAAATTGGGGAGGAAATGTAATGAAAAAGTCAGTCAGCATCGCCGCCGTATTCGCATTCACCACTGTTCTCGGGATGGGCGCCGCCGCATCCGCCGACACGATGATTCCGGGCCAATACTCTCAGCAGGATAATAGCGTCATGGGCGTGGGCCAGACCATTGTTCAAATGGGCGCCCATCAGCGCACCCTGACCGATGCAGTCAACCGCGCTTCCCGCGCCGACCGCTCCCGCGACAGCTCGAGCGGCGTCAACGTCGACTTCCAGTTTGGCTCTTCGCAGAGCGACAACTCCTGGAAAGCCGCCCGCACGGTTGAAGAAGCCCAGGTTCGCGGCCTCGTTCCCGGCGACTGCCAGGGCGACAACTCCACCGATGCTTACCGGAAGCAGATGGGCCAGGATCGCGCTGGCTACATGGCCGAGCCGCTGGTTTCCAACGAGCAGTGCGCTGAAGATCATGCGACTGTAAAGTAAACTTTTCTTTTCGGGTGCGAACCCGAAATTCGTTTCAGGCCGGCAGGACGTTATGTCCTGCCGGTTTTTTTTTGTCCCCCGCAGAAGGGGAGATTCTTTTTTCCTGATCCCCTCAACTGAGGAGCCTGCGAGCACGATAGAAGATGGGTCAACACCTGAGAACAATCCGGTTTTTCAGAACCCTCGGGCTCGGCTTCGCCTTGATCTTTCTGGCGGCCGGGTTTAAGCCCCGCCCCGCTTTCGGTCTCGAGACCGTTGCCCTGAAGCAATACCAGCAATTGGCGATCCCGGTTCCAAACCCCATGGCCATCTCCAGCCTGCCGCATGGCAAGACTTATCAGGTGACCCACCCCCATTTCATCCTGCAATTTTTCTTCAACGGAAAAAACGTCATGGGTTTCATCTTCAAACGCAATAAAAATTTCCCCATCTACCTGCGCTGGTGCTTTTTCAAGAGTTGCGAACCCAGCTCCTACGACTATAAATCCGCCATTGCCGAGAACTACAGCCCGCCCTTCGACCAGAATTTTTTCGAGGTCACCTTTCCACCGCAGATCCAGTACCAGTTCCAGGGCCTGGAGTTCAGTTCCTGGAATTAGGATGTCCGAATCGGACATTTTAATGAAATAAATTTAACGAATCTCTTCGCCTGGGAATCTATCAAATTAGAGAAGGTTATAGTAGGATGCGGGTGAACACAAAATGATAGGCGGGCTCCACTCACCCGTTCGAGGTTGTCTCCTCCTCCGGTACCTGCGGGGGGGTGGGGTTCCGCCGTTTTTTTTCACGCCGCACGGTCCCCGTTTAACCCGGCGGCCAGGCCGGACGGCCTCGCCCCCATCGTCCAACACAACTCCGAGAGTTTTCATGACCCGATTCATAGATAATGGCGACGACACCATCACGGATACTGAAACCGGGCTGACCTGGTGCCGGAAAGATTCCCGGCAGATGACCGGCCGGTGGATGCATCTGGAAAAAGCAAAACAATTCGCCGAAGAACAGAATGCCAGCGGCTTCGGCGGCGCGAGCGACTGGCGCGTCCCCCGGCTGGAAGACATCAAGACGATTTTTGACAAGAGTTTCAGCCTGAGGGATTTCGGCAATAACGAGATCCACATTCCCCCGGTATTTGAAAACAAGGGAGCGGATTGCACCTGGACCGACACGGTGAACGGCGAGCGGGCCATGCTGTTCAGCCTGGTGAAAGGCCGGTCGAGCTGGATCAACAAACTGGGGGAAGGCCCCTTCGCCGTGCGCCTGGTGCGCGGAACGCGCAAGGAATAGTTGGGAAGCCGCCGAGCCTAGCGCGCGCTGGCAAACAGCCAGACGGCGGTGCCGACGAGCAGCAGCGCGAAACCGCGCTTGAAGTTGGCTTCGGACACCTGGGCGAGGAGAAGCGGGCCAAGCTGCGCTCCCAGAATCCCGCCTGCCGCCAGCACGAGCCCCGTCCGGACATCGACATGGCCCAGCCGGGAATGCGCCAGCAATCCGGAAATCGCCACGATAAATACAAACAGGAACGAGGTGCCCACCGCCATTTTCGCTTCCTTGCCAAGGTAGATCAGCAGGGGAACCACGAGGAAGCCGCCGCCCAGTCCCGAACCTGAAGCCAGAAAACCCACCAGCAGTCCGAACAGTATCAATTTGATCAAGGCCTATTCCCTCCTTCTACGAATTTTTCTTCAAGAGTGTCCACCACCGCCGCGCCGATGGAATCGCCCCAGACGTTGGTGACGGTTCGGCAACGGTCCAGAAACCAGTCGATGGAAAGCAGCATGGCAATGCCTTCCAGAGGCAAACCCACCGACTCAAGCACCATGACCATGGTGACCAGCCCGGCCTCGGGAATGCCCGCCGCGCCGATGGCCGCCAGGGTGGCGGTGATAAAAACCACCATCTGATCGCCAAACCCCAGCGAGATGCCCGCCATCTGCGCGATGAACAACGCCGCCACCGATTCGTAAAGGGCGGTGCCATCCATGTTGACGGTGGCGCCAATGGGCAGGACGAACAGCGAGGTTTTGCGCGACACCTTATTTCTTTCCTCGGCACATTCGATGGTGACGGGCAGTGTGGCCGAGCTGCTGGCGGTGGAAAAGGCCGTGGTCAGCGCTTCGCTGGCGTTCTTGAGGTAAAGCAACGGGTTCCTCTTCGTCACCAGCATGAGAATCAGCGGTAAAGCCACCGTTGCGTGCAACAGGAGGCCCAGCACCACCGCCAGGGCGTATTTGCCGACCTTCATGAGCTCGGCGAAAAACAGCTCGCCGCCGCCGGCCTCTCCCAGCTTGGAGGCTATGAGCGCAAACACGCCCACAGGCGCGACATACATGACGAGGTGCACGATCTTCATCACCGCCTCGTTGACGCCATCGAAAAATGCGATGACCGGCCGGCCCTTTTCGCCCAGCGTGGTGAGCACGCCCCCAAAGAACAGGGAGAAAATGATGAGCGGCAGGATTTCCATTTCCGCCATCGAATGCACCAGGTTGGGGGACACGAAACTCTTGAGGATATCGGTAATGCCGAGCGACTCCTTGCCCGCCACCCGTTCCGGAACCTGCTGTCCCGCAAGGCTTACACCCGCGCCGGGCTCCAGGAGGTTGACCACCAAAAGCCCAATGGCCACCGAAACCGCCGTCGTCGCGGTAAAATAAATCAGGGTGATGAGGCCGGTCTTGCCCACCTTGCGGATGTCGCCCAGGCCGGAAATACCGACGATCATCGAAGAAATGATGAGGGGGATGACCAGCATCTTGAGGAGATCGAGAAAGATCTCTCCGACCCAGTCCACCGCCTGCATTTCGCGGCCAAAAAACCAGCCGCAAAAGGTGCCAAGCAAAATGCCGGCGATCATCAGGTACAAGAGCAGATTGTTCTTATTCATCGGTCATCATCCGGCCAGAGGGAGGGGGGACGCCACCGCCCCAGGGAAAGCGGGCACTAAAATTTTGGCATCACATCCTAACAGCGTTATATTATGATGTAAAAGTAACTTTTCCACATCATTCGATGCTCCCCACGGGCCGGTGCATCCGCAATCAGGAGGCGAAACATGACAGAAAAGGTCGCGATCACCTTTCAGGGAAAGACCTTCGAATTTCCCCTGGTGGAAGGAACGTTTGGGGAAAAAGGCATCGACATCTCCACCCTGCGCTCCACCACCGGGCTCGTCACTTTCGACCCCGGCTACATGAGCACGGGTTCCTGCACCAGCGACATTACATTCCTCGATGGAGAAAAAGGCATCCTCCTCTACCGCGGGATTCCCATTGAACAACTGGCCGACAAAAGCAATTTCGTCGAAACGGCCTACCTGCTGATCCACGGCGAATTGCCGACGAAGGACGAGCTGTCCTACTTCAACCACCACGTCGTGCACCACTCGATGCTGCATGAGGCGATCAAAAACCTGTACGATGGATTCCCCAACAACCCGCATCCGATGGCGGTGGCGAGCGCGGTGGTGGGCTCGCTGGCGACGTTCTACCAGAACGAGATCAGCGTCCGCGACGAACGGGAAATAGAAATCACCATTCACCGCCTGCTTGCCAAGCTGCCCACCATCGCGGCGTACAGCTACAAGAAGTCCATTGGCCAGCCCCTGCCCTACCCCGACAACGCGCTCGGCTATTGCGGCAATTTTCTCAAGATGATGTTCTCGACGCCGTGCGAGCCCTACGAGGTCGACCCGGTCGCCGCCAAGGCTCTGGACGTGCTGCTCATTCTCCATGCCGACCACGAGCAGAACTGCTCGACGAGCACGGTGCGGCTGGTGGGCAGCTCCATGAGCAACCTGTTCGCCTCGGTTTCAGCGGGAATCTACGCCCTCTGGGGCCCATTGCATGGCGGCGCGAATCAGGCGGTCATCGAAATGCTCGAAGCAATCCACCAGGACGGCGGCGACATCGATAAGTACGTGGCAAAAGCCAAGGATGCGAACGACCCCTTCCGGCTCATGGGCTTCGGCCATAGGGTCTACAAGAATTTCGACCCGCGCAGCAAAATCATCAAAAAGCTTGCTCATCAGGTCTTCGAGAAGGTCAAGGTCCACGATCCCCTGTTCGAAATAGCGCTCAAGCTGGAGGACATCGCCACCCGCGACGAATACTTCCTGGAGAAAAAGCTCTACCCCAATGTGGATTTTTACTCCGGGCTGATCTACAAGGCGCTGGGGTTCCCGGTGCCGATGTTCCCGGTGCTGTTCGCCATGGGGCGGCTGCCGGGCTGGATCGCCCAGTGGAAGGAACTGCAGGCGGACAAGGACTTCAAGATCGGCCGGCCGCGCCAGATTTACACCGGGAAAAGCACACGCGATTACGTGCCGCTTACGGACAGGGGTTGAGCCCGGTCCCGCTCAGGCGGGTTCGATGGTGCAGGTGAAGGGGAACTGTTCGAGGGAGGCGGCGGCGTGAACCTGTTCGACCTTGAATTCCGCCTGCTCCAGCGGCAGGGTCGCGACATGGGCGGCGCCGCTGGCGTGAATTTCGTACATCAGGCGCTCGGCGGTATGATAGTCCTTGCCAAACAGCTTCACCAGAACACGGATCACGAACTCCATCGTCGTCACGTCATCGTTCCACATGATGATCTTGTACATCGGGAGATAAGACCGGACGGTGCCCTGATCCTCGATCTCGACATCTTCTGTGGAAGGTAAGGTTTCGGTAGCCATATCGATGAAATAAAAGGATTCGCAGGGGCAAGGTGAAGGTGTTTGCCCCTATTCCATGCCAAAACGCTATTTCTAAATATTAGAAAATATGTACTACTTTTTCAAATTTTTTATGATCCGGCCCCGGACCGCCGCTTACCGGCGGTTCACCCGGTATGGCTGCGCTCCGGCATATCCCGCCCTTCTCCTTGCCGCCTGGCTACTGTTCTCTGGCGCCGCATGGGCCGGGGAGAATGGACGGTACGAAGGTTTTCAGGCCTCGGGCGACATCCGCCGCTTCGCGGGAGAGACGCTTTACTTCGATATCAGCTTCCTGATGTTCAATCAGGCCGCCACCGCCGAGGTGCGTTTTTTTGAAAAGAACGGAGTGTACCGGTCCCGCCTGGTGGCGCAGACGAAAGGGTTCATCGGCCTGCTCACCTCTTACCGCCAGCATACCTACGAGGCCACGTTCGATGTGATTGACGGCGGCCGCAGGCTGCGGGCGGTGGCTTTCCTTCGCCAGGTCGTCAATGGCGACCAACTCGTGCGCACCGAGCACACTTTCGATTACAAACGACGACTTCACCGCTGGACGGATTTCGCCAATGGCAAAAAAACCAGCGCGGGAGAAGAAGTCATCCCCGATGGCGTCCCGTTCGATGATGTTCTGACGGCGTTTTACAATTTCAGGAACGGGGTGTACGGCCCGGTGAAACAAGGGGCCGCATTCTCCATCCACACGGTACCGGAAAAAGGCCACGACACCATCGAGATCGCGGTGCATTCCGCCGCCGACGAGGAAAATGAACGGCAGGCCACGGGGCGCAATGCGAAAGACGAATTCCTCATCGACATTAAAGTCCCCAAGGAAATCTTCAACACCGAAACGGGCCGGATCCGCCTTTGGAGTTCGCGGCATCTCATCCCCGTGGAATCGATCATCGAAGACGTCATCCTGCTCGGCGACCTGCACGCCAACTTCAACCGGCGCGAGATTAAAAAGCCCGGCGCTTCCAGTCCAGCCGCCGTCTCCGTTCAGGAAACGGGGGTTTTCCCAGCCGAAAATTAAAGGAAACTCTAAGGCCTGCGGCCACGCCGCATTTCCCCTTAAACGTCGAAAGCGGGAATGGGCGGATCCTGCCAGAGGTTGACCTCGGTGGTCTCGTCGAGGTTCACGGCACCAAAGCGCACCGAATACGGCGGCGCCGATTCGCAGACGAAATCCACCGTCATTGCGCGGATCTGCCAGGCCCCCTCTTTCGGCCCGACGAGGGCGAGGGTGTGGGCGAAGCTGTTGATCTCGAACCCGCCGGAGAACACCTCTCCCGGCGCGGTGCCGCCTTCGGCATTCTCGAAGGGCAGGACGTGGTTGTTGATGTTGAACAGGACCGGGCCCGGCGTTCCCGTGTCCCCGGTCTCGATGCGGATATTGAAGCGGTTCAGTTTCGGCATGGCGGCTCAGGAAAAATAAGGGTTGAGGCCGGCGGAATGATCGGTCTCGTCTAAAATGGCTCCCACCGCGGGCACCCCCGTGCGGAACGCCTTGTGGATGCCCTGCTTGAGGGTGAGGTCCGCCGCGCTGCACCCCTGGCAGCCCCCGCCCATCTGGATGGTCACCGTATTGCCGCGGACGTCGAGCAGGCTGATGCGCCCGCCATGGCCGGCCACGCCGGGGTTGACCTCGCTATCGATGACGCGCTGGATGCCTTCGCGGATGGCCTCTTCCGAGGGCATCTCCGCGAGAATGCGCTCGCCGATCAATGGCTGCCCCGCTTCCACCAGGCGGCGCAGCACCTGGCCGATTTCCCGCGCCAGGGGTTTCCAGTCGACGAGGGTCTTGTCCTTGCGCGTCACCGTCAGCATGGATTCCATCACCAACACGGTTTCCACGTCGTCGAGGCTGAACAGCGCTTCGGCCAGCGGGGAGCCCGCCGCGCTCTCGAAGTCCGGAAAAAACCAGGAGTACCCCGGCAGCAATTCCCGATTGAGACGAAAGACGCAACTCTCTCCGCCCGGCGCGGGCTGCGCCTTGATCAACACCTCGGCCGACGGTTCAGGATATAAATCGCCGGAGAGCACCGGAGCCTGAATCATGCGCCGGGTCTCGGCGGGCCTGGGACTGGTCGAATTCATGAAAAACCTCCTCAAAGCACAACAGGCGCAAGCCTGGGATGATTAAAAAACTCTCGCTGAACGAACATCATACCCATTCCAGCGATCCATTGCATAGGTTTTGCGGCGAGGCAAATGGCCGCCGCCCCGCGCGAAGGGCGGGCCTGCGGGTCCAGCCCCGTCCAGGCGGCCTGTCCTGCGCCAGAGGACGCATTTTTTCGCACACCCGTGAATGGAACGGCCTTCAAAGCTGAAACGCGTTTTTGAGGACCTCCACCCGCCAGCCCTCCGGCCGACCGGGCTCGCCCGCCACCGAGACCACGTCGAAACGCACTTCCCGGTTCTGAATGGCGTGCCGGGCCAGGAAGACCCTGGCCACCTGATGGATTTTATTTTGTTTGAATGGGGTGAGCGCGTCGACGGGCTGGCCGAACGCCTCACCCGAGCGGGATTTCACCTCGATGAACACCACCGCCCCGGCATGCTCCGCGATGAGATCGACCTCCCCCAACGCCGTACGAAAGTTTTGCTCAAGAATCCGGTAGCCCTGCTTTCTGAGAAAAGCCGCCGCGGCCTCCTCCCCTTCCCTGCCGAACCGTTTACGCTTAAAGGTCATCCCCGCTCCCGGTGCAAAAATCGTCGCATGAGTCAAATCCCGCGCCTCCGCCCGGCTGGCGGGCCGCCTCGCGACGGTTGTCATCGCCCGCGGCACCTGCTATCCTCCGGGCATGATTCTCGGCATCGAAGATATCACCGGCGGGCCCCAAATCGTGGCCTTTCTCGTCTGGCTCGCGCTCTCGGCGCTGTTTTACCTCGTCTGCTACATGGCGGCGATGCAGGTCATCGACGGCTGGACGGGAAACAGCATCGCCAAAATTCCGGTCATGTTCGCAGCCGCTATTCCAAGCGCGGCCCTGATGGCCGCCCTCGACTACTCGCCTCTCATCATCGCGGTGGTCATGGCGGTATCCA
>QJZQ01000177.1 GCA_003246675.1 Nitrospirota bacterium
GAAGGCGTTGTCGATGATATTTCGGTTGAGCAGCAAGGTGTTTTTCAATTTCTGCTCGGAGGTCTGGCACTTGTCGAGGAGGGATTCGAGTTCGCGGCGGTTCTTGTCCAGCGCATGGTCCCGTTCTTCGATCGCGGACAGCATGGTGTTGAAACCTTTAAACAGAGTGCCGATTTCGTCTTGATGATTGTGGCCCACGCGGATCGAGTAGTCCGGGTTTTGGGAGATCCATTGGGTGGTGTCGGCCAGCGCGAGCAGGGGATTGGTGATCAGCCGCTGCAATTTCAGCGTCATGAATAAGGCCAGCGGAAGGGTGATGGCCAGAATAAGCGCGACCAGCCCCAACTGTTCGCTCAGGTGGCGCTTAAGCGAGCCGTGGTTGGCGTGAAGATAGATTTTCCCGAGCAACCGGTTTCCCGTACGGATGGGATGGACGATTTCCAGGCGGTCTTTCGTCAGAAATTCTCCGGCACTGAGGGAGGTGGGTTTGGCGAAGGGGATTTCCTCATTGCGCCGGTAAAGCGCCACCAGCCGGTCTTTTTCATCGTAAAGCGCGGCGGCTTCAATTTCTTCGTTCTTGCCCAAGGCGTGAAGAAGGCTTTCGCCGAGGGCCGGGTCCTGGATGGCCTCCCGGACGCGTTCGGAAGAACCTGCCGCCAGTGTCAGCACCCTGAGGCTGCGCACCCACTCCTCTTTAAAAAATCGTAAATCCTTGAAAACAAATAGGATTACGCACAGGGCGAGTGACAGCGCGGTGATGGACAACGTGATGGCAATGATTTTCCATTTGACTGGCCAGTCGCGAATCGATCCCATTAAGGTTTCCTCCGTGTTCTCGGCTTAATGGGGGGGGCGCAAGAATAATTGCGCAAACCGATCCTGCATTTATTAAGAAATGTTAATAATAAATTAATAAAATCCTAATATAGTTCCGTGCCGTGAAATAGCAAGAGCAGCCGGATGATTTCATACGGTATTCATACGGTGCTGGAAGGGGGGCCGCCCGAATGCTAGTGCTAGAATAGTTGCCTGTTTATAGCGTCCGGAGGTTTTCGGCCAGCCCGGCGCGAGCGTTTTTTTTTCACTAAGCCGCTTGTAAGGTGTGGTTCTTTTCAGCGACTTCTCTCTATGCCAGGGGCATGCGCCGGGGCGAAGGCCGCCCCTTGCGCTTTGAAGTTAATGACGCTGTAGATACAGGAGGTACTCCGCATGAGCGCCGTTATCATACCGCCCGAGTGGAACGCTCGGGAAAACGAGATCACCCCTGAAGGGGCGTACCAGAACCGGCGGGAATTTCTCAAGGCGATGGGCATTGTCGGCCTGGGTATCGCGGGCGCGCTTTATTCCCGCCCGGCGTTCGCCGCCGGCAATACTCTCAAGGAACTTTTGTTCGGCAAGGGAAAACCCCTGAAGACCGACTTTGAGAAGGTGGCGGGCCTTAAACGCAACGCCGCCTTCATTGCCGACCGGCCGATTTCAGACGAGAAAGCCGCTCTCACCTACAATAACTTTTATGAGTTCACCTCGGTGAAGGACGGCGTCTGGAAACTGGTTGACGATTTCAAGCCGCGCCCCTGGCAGGTGGAGATCGCCGGTCACGTTGAAAAACCCGGAACCATGGATGTCGATGAGCTCATCCGCTCGCTGCCGCTGGAAGAGCGAGTGTACCGTCACCGCTGCGTCGAGCGCTGGGCGATGGTGGTGCCTTGGAACGGATTCCCCATGAAAGCCCTGATCGAAAAATTCCGGCCGACGGCGAAAGCCCGTTTCGTGCGCTTTGTCAGCTTCATGGACCCGGAAGTCGCGCCGGGGCAGAAGCTGCAATCGCACCTGCCCTGGCCGTATAATGAAGGCCTGACGATGGCCGAAGCAATGAACGAACTTGCCTTTGTCGCCACCGGCGTGTACGGGCACACGCTGCCGGTGCAGCACGGCGCGCCGCTGCGCATCGTGACGCCGTGGAAATACGGCTACAAGAGCATCAAGTCGATCGTGAAAATCGAGTTCACCGATCGGCAGCCGGAGACGTTCTGGAGCACCCTGGTGCCGCACGAGTACCCCTTCGAGTCCAATGTCGATCCGGATGTGCCGCACCCGCGCTGGTCGCAGCGCACCGAGAAAATGATCGGGACGGGAGATGTCTACGAAACGAAAAAGTACAACGGTTATGGCAAATGGGTGGCCGGGCTTTATTCCTGAGCGGGGGCGAATTTTTCTCGCCGCCTGCGCTCTCCTGACCGCGTCTCTCGCGGGAAATCCCGGGCCCTGCGCGGCGGAGGCCGCGCGCATGATCGACATCCCCGCGGGACCGTTTTGGGCGGGCGACGCCGCCTCGGGAAGCGGCCGCCGGGTGAGCCTGCCCGCGTTCCTGATCGACCGCGACGAAGTCACCAACGACGCGTTCGCCGGGCAATTCCCCGGGCACGCATTTCCCCCCGGCGCCGGGAGCCATCCGGCAAGCGGCATGACCTGGGAGGAGGCCCGGCGCTTTTGCGTAAACTCGAACAAGCGCCTGCCCACGGCCCACGAATGGGAAAAGGCGGCGCGCGGCGATGACGGGCGGCTCTACCCGTGGGGCGACCGGCATCCGAAGAAAACCTTTCACCCGTTTTTTTCCGGCGTGGTCAAGCGCCAATCCGGGCGCGACCGGCGCGACGTGTCGATTTACGGGTTGCGCGGCATGGCCGGTTCTCTGTGGGAGTGGACCGGCGAGGAACAGGGCGGCAAGAAGGCGGCGCGTGGCGGGTTGTGGAGCCTGCACCTCGATCACGAATACAGCAAGACGTTCGAGCGAATTTTCATTTCCCCGGAAAGCCGTTTCGTCTTTCTCGGGTTTCGTTGCGCAAGGTCCGTTGAATGATAAATCGAAGATCGTTTCTTATGCGTTTGTGGGCCTGGGGCGGGATGGCGGTGGCGCTGTATCTGGGGCGGCCCGGTCTGGCGGCGGCGGGCGGCGGGCTGCCCGGCAGCGGCTTCGTGGGCAAGACGCGGTCGGGAAAGTTCCAGAGGTTTTATATCAATTACTGGAAGCCGATGCGGCGCATCGACCCGGCAGCATGGCGGCTTGAGGTTGCCGGGTTGTGCCATCGGCCGCGCAGCTTTACCCTGGATGAACTCAAGGCGCTTCCCACCGTGTGGCGTTCGTCCCGCCTCAAGTGCGTGGAGTGCTGGTCGGCCCGGGCGCGCTGGGGCGGCTTCCCTTTTGATGAACTGGCCTTGCTCGCCGGGCCCTCGGCCGAGGCGCGGGCGGTGCGTTTCACCTGTGGCGACGGTTATGTGGAATGCCTGTCGCTGGAGGATCTGGGCCGGGAGGGCGTGCTCCTGGTTCATTCGATGGACGGGGCGCCGCTTTCGGACGAACACGGCTTTCCGCTGCGCATCATTGCGCCGTTCAAGTACGGCTACAAGAACCCCAAAGCCATCGTGAAGATCGAATTCATCGCCGAGGCCGAACCGGGCACCTGGAGCCGTATCGGCGCTTATTCCTGGGACGGCACCGTTCTGCCGGGCACCGACCATCCGCTTGAGTTCGATAAGGTTCCGCGCCGCATTCCCGGCGGCGAGATTGTCGATTATTGAACCCCCTCCCGTCTCCACAATTTTCCCTGCCGTGATGTAAGTCCTCCTTTCTCTGTACGGCGCATTGTAGGCTGGTGCTTGAGTCCTTTCTGCACCGCTATCTGCCGCGGCGAGGGGGGCGTCACCGCTGTATGAATTTTTAGATTTCCCCCGTATCCATTCCTGCAAATTTTCCATACACGGGTGGGGGAGGGAGAGAGACAGGAAGGCTCTTTAGAAAAAGTGAACGATGAATGGTCATGATAAATGGCTTCTCTGTGATTCACGCAATTCGGATTGCCGGCCGTGGCACGGGGAGTGCACAACGAAGTGAATTGCGGCAGAGTGACGAAAATTGTTAGTCGCCGCGATGGCCGGCCCGGAGCGGCAAGCCGATTATTCCTTTAAGCCCTTGCGGGTAACAACTTCCAATGAAGCATCAATGAAAATTACGATTCTCTCACTGGCCGAAGGGCTTATCGATCTGCTTAACCGCCTGGGTGGCCGGGCCAACCGGGGCTGGCGGCTCCTGGTGCTCGGCAGCCTGGAGATGGTCCTGGGTTCACGGCACCCCCTGCTGGCGGGAAGCCTCGTCCGTCTGGCGGAAGACCACATCGGCGATGAAAAATACGTCCTGGCCGAAACCCTGCTCAAGCGCGTCGTGAGGATTCAAAAATCCCATTTTCCCGAAGATCACCCGCGCGTGGCCGATAGCCTTTCCCGCCTGGCGGGGCTGTACACCCGCGTTGGCTATTTTCGCAATGCGGAACCGCTTTATTTTCAAGCTCTCAAAATTCGCGCCAAGGTCTTCGGCCTGGAACACCGGAAGGTGGCGGATATACTGGGCGACCTGGGCGCGCTGTACAAGGCGCGGGGAGAATATAAAGAGGCCGAGTCGTTCTATCACAAATGCCGGAACATGCGGGAAAAGATCCTCGGCGCCGACCATGCCGATGTGACGGCCACGCTGGATGCCATGGCTCAGCTCTATTATGACAAGGGAGAATTCGACCAGGCCGCACATTTGTTTCAGCGTATCCTGAAAATTCAGGAAAGGACGCTGGGCCGCAACGACCCCGCACTGTCGAAGTCTCTCAATAACCTGGCTGTGGTCTATGTAGCGCAGGAGGATTACGCCCGGGCGGAACCGTTATATATCCGCGCGGGTAAAATCTGCGAGCGCGCCTGGGGGCCGGGCCATCCCGATGTGGTCAAGACCCTGAACAACCTCGCCACTCTGTACAAGACCATGGGAGAGACCGGCAAGGCGGGCCCGGTCGTGGACAAGGTTCAGGAAATACAAAAGAAATCCCTGAGCGCCGTTGCGCGCTGAAGGCGAAAGACGGCCGGTGAGGCTGACCGGGGAGGCCAAACCCCGCGGAACGGTTTGCTCTATACTTCTCGCCTGGTGGGGCAGAAGTTCGCCCGGGCAATATCCCCATATCAATAAAACGGTTGAATTGGTGCGTCACCGGTGGTAAACCGGGGACGCAGGGTATAAATTAAAGCCATAATTGAAATGGCTCCATCAGGCCATTCGCCGCGAGGGTTTAATCCATGTTAGGTCCCGTGTTGAAAGTCTTCAAGGCGCTCAATTCCAATGCCCGGCCCTGGCAACTCAGCCTCGGCGTGGTTTTCGGAATGATTGTAGGACTCACCCCGCTGTCTTCGCTGCACAACCTGGTGGTGGTTTTTCTCGCCTTCATCATCAACCTGAATATCGGCCTGATGATCCTTAGCTTCGCCTTCTTTTCCGGCGTGGCCTACCTTCTCGATCCGCTGTTTCATTCCCTGGGTTACAGCGTGCTCACCGCCGGGGCGCTGAACGATTTCTGGACGCAGTTTTTCTCCTGCCCGGTGTTCCTGCTCGGCAAGCTCAACAACTCCATCGTGATGGGCAGCCTGCTGGCTTCGCTGGCGCTGGCGGCGCCGGTGTTCTTCCTGTTCAACGGGGTGGTGGGCCAGTACCGGGACAAAATTCAGGGATGGCTCAATAAATATCCGGTCCTCGGTTCACTCAAGATCGTGAAACTCTACGAAACCCTGATGGGAGGCAAGTCATGAAATTCTTCCGCTGGCAGGGGCTCGTGGCGTTTCTGATTCTGGGCGGCCTGGCGTTCGGGTTTTTCCGCTTCTTCCTCGATGGCATGATCGAGTCGGCGATCGAAGGCGAAGGCTCGAAGGCGGCGCAGACCGAGATCGGCCTGGCGGGCCTTTCGACATCGCTTCTCGCCCAGTCGCTCGCCATCGGCGGGCTGGATGTGGCCAACCCGGACAACCCCGGCGAGAATATCGTCGAGGCCGAGGCCATCCGCGTCAACCTCGACGCGGTGAAGGGCCTGCGTAGAAAAGTGGTGATCGACGACATGACCGTCGAGGGACTCCGTTTCAACCAGAAAAGACCGGCTCCGGCAAAATCATTTAAAAGGCCGGATAAAAAGGCGCAGACCGCCGAACCCGGCTCGCCCGGTGAGGCGGCCACGGCCGCGCCGGCTTCCGGGTTGTCCGTCATCGACCGGGTGGACATCCCGTCTCCGGCGGACATCCTGAAGAAGGAACCGCTCGAGACCCTGGAAGCCGCCGCCCGCGCGCAGACCGAGCTTGAGCGGCTCAAAACCAAATGGGAAGAAAAGCTGAAAACCGAGCTGGACCCGGCGGTGCTCGAGGACACGCGCAGGAAAATCGAGGATCTCAAAAAGAAGGCGGGCAAACTGTCCGATCTCACCCAGCTTCCCGCCATCACCCAGGAGGTCCAGAGCCTCAAGGCCGAGATCGAAGGGCACATCGACAAGGTCCCGCATCTTAAAGAGGAATTGCGCAGGGACGTGCAAGAGGCGACGCGCCTGGCCGCCGAGCTCAAGGACCTGCCGCTGAAGGACTACCAACGCCTGAAGAAAAAATACTCGCTCGACCTGGCCGGGGGAAGCAACCTGGTGGGGGCATTGATCGGCTCAGAGGTGAAGGGTTATCTCGACCGTGCGGTGCGCTATTATCGGCTGGCAAGCCCGTACCTGAACCGGGGCGGTTCTCCGCGAGAGGAAGAAGTCCGCTACGAACGCGGCAAGGGCGTGTTCGTCAAGTTCCCCGAGGCCGAGCCTTTCCCGGACTTTCTCCTGCGCCACGCGAAGCTTTCGATGAACCTTCTGGATACCCCCATCGAGGGCGAGCTCAACGACCTGTCCGACAACCAGAAAGTTTATGGCAAGCCGGCGGCGCTCCGTTTTTTCTCGGGCAAAACCGACCGTTTCGACAATTTCTCCTTGAAGACCCGGCTGGACCGTACCCAGGCGATCGCGAAGGATTCTCTGGAACTTGCGGCGGCGGGGGTGCGCCTGAAAGATGTGCGCGCGGGCGAGGGGGTGACGCTGGAAGAGGGCAGGGTCGATCTCAAGAGTTCTATCGACATCGTCAATGAAAACGAAATTAAGGGCATGGCCGCCGCCGATTTCGGCGCTTTGACCCTCTCGCTGCCAAGGAAGGAAGGCAACGAGATATGGAACGCCATGGCCGGCGCGATCGCCTCGGTGGACCGGTTTTCGGTCCGCGTGGGTATCGCGGGGACTTTGGGCGACTATAAGCTGGACATCGAGTCCGACCTCGACGAGATTCTGCGCAAGGCCCTGGGGCAGGCGGTGTCCGACCAGTTGAAGAAATTCGAGAGTGCGCTCCGGCAGGCGATCGACGAAAAGGCCAAGGGCGCGCTGGCCGGTGTGGGTGGCCCGCTGGCCGGTTTGCAGGACTTTGGCAAGGTTCTGTCGGCCAACGAATCGTCCTGGAAAGACCTGCTGGCAAAGGCGCAGGAGGGGGTGCTGCCCTCGAAGAAAAAACTGCCCGGAGGCCTGGGCGACCTCAAACTCCCCTTCTGAGAAGAGAATGGTGAAAACCCTTTTGGCTCAATGGATGTTGCTCCTGGTCCTGTTTTCCGCTTCGCTCGCCAATGCGGGCTGGCTGGATGATCTGCTGGAGAAAATCGAACCTCTCGCCGGGCAGGGGGAGGGGGACATGGTCGCCGGGCTCAAGGAGGCGCTCAGCGTGGGCGCCGGCAACGCGGTGGCCGCGGTGGGGCGGGCGGACGGTTATTTCGGTAACGAGGCCATCCGCATCCTGATGCCGGAAAAAATCCAGACCGTGGCCGACACCCTCGGCAAGCTCGGCTACCGGAAACCGGTGGACGACTTCGTCCTGAGCATGAACCGGGCGGCAGAGCAGGCGGCGCCGCAGGCGAAGGCGTATTTTATCGACGCGGTCCGGGAGATGAGCTTCGACGATGCGAAATCGGTGTTCGAAGGGGGAGACACCGCCGCCACCGAGTACCTGAAGGGCAAGACCTACGACAAGATTTTTTCCGCCTTCATGCCCATCGTGTCCAACCGCCTCGATGCGGTGGGCGGCACCCGCTACTATAAGGAAATGATCGCCAAATTCGAGGCGATTCCCTTCATGTCCGCAGAAAACCTCGATCTCAATCGATACGTCACCTCGCGCGCCCTCGACGGCCTGTTTCTCATGATCGCGGAGGAAGAAAAAAAGATCCGCACCGATCCCGCCGCGCGCGTCACCGACCTGCTGAAAAAAGTCTTCGGTTCCTGACCGCCCGGAGCGCATACCCCGCGTTTATTCCGCCGCCCTTGAGGGCGGGGGGGAATGGTCTATAAGTATGCAGTAAGCTGCATTTGCGCGTACAAGTTTTGCGAAAACTTTTCCAAGCCAGGCGAGGAAAGCTGTC
>QJZQ01000101.1 GCA_003246675.1 Nitrospirota bacterium
GGTGACAGTGGTTTCTCCTACCGGGAACCCCGCCTCGGGGGCGTCGTTGGTCACCAGGACATCACCCGCGATGTCCGACGCTGACGGTATTCCAACGTCGACGGTGGTTATTTCCCCCGTGGCTTGCGTCGTGATGTCCGCCGGGGCGGTGAGGCTGGGGGGTGTGGTGTCCTTTATAATGACGGATTGAGGGGCCCTGCTTACATTGCCATCGGCATCAAGCGCTGTCCAAGTTACCGTGAATTCCCCAACCCGAAAGCTTACAGGCGCGTTGGAAAATACGTCGGTGACTCCCTCATTATCGGTCGTGATTGGGGTGCCTAAGTCTACAGGGGTCAGTGGGCCTGTGGCTTCCAGCACTATGTCAGGAGGCGGAATGATTTCGGCTGGGACGATGACTCCAACTTTCATTACGGCAAAGTTGGAATTATCGGAATTTGTCGCGCTAGTGGCTATGGCCTTAATTATAACCTTGTCGCCATTGTTTACTTCAGCGGGTACTGTTATATCGACCTCTACCGTCTGGCTTTCTCCAGAATCCAAGATAAAATTAGTCGTGGAAACCCGGCTTACGTAGCCATCTTTATTCATTACGTTAAAGTTAAATGTATCCGCAGGCCCGAAATTTGTAACCCTTGGGAAATAGGTCGTGGTGCCAGCTTTGATTTCAAATGGGTCCCTTTTAATTTTTACAGTCACAGGCTGGCTATTGAATGTTTTCTTGCAGGTTAAGTCAAAAGCTTTGCCGTTTGCGTCCAATCCACTCACTGCAAGCCGAAAAGGTTCGTCTGGTGGAACTACCTCGCCATAATAATCAGTCTCATGGGGGTGGGCGTTGGGCGGTAATTCCATGGTTATATTTTCGATCAGCTTTCCCGAGGGGGTTGTAAACCTGAAATTTGCCGAAGAGATGGCGCCGAACAAAGTCCCGGAAATATCCTGCATAACTCCCTTGGCGGGTTCTCCTGATATGGGAAACAGGCCAACATGAGCTGCATCGCGTCCCCTGAGTTCCAAAAAATCGCAATCGCGGAAAACGACTTTTCCTGCCCCTGCGAAGGAGGTATAAGGCGCCAGGAGAGAAAGTGTGAGGATGAAAAGCGCTGCTCCCACCACGGAGGGCAACCGGGTGGTTTCAAGAGGAATCCGGTTGTAAAAACGGAACATATAGTGTGCCCTTTCATGGCTAAATAAATTTGCCCGATAGTGCTATATTATTATATCAGGCGATGGTATGATTGAATATGGAAATCTTTAAAAAAGCTTACATCTGGACATGCTGGCTCCCAATCGGCTTAATATTTATTTTTCGATTTATCCCTGTGAATTGGGGCCATGACGGCCTAATACTTTTTTTTATTATTGAGCTTGCAGTGTTCGTTATTTATTTTTTCTTCGGGCTTTACCTGATTAATCACTCCATTGAAAGAAATCAAAGCCTGAAGGGTCTTACCTGTGCATTTTGGATTTCGACAAGCCCTATTTGGGTTTTGGTGCTGTACCGTCTGTTTAAACAAATGATCTGAAGTTCATAGCCCTGCATAGGGGCTGTTAATCTTCCCTGACTTCCGGCAAACCATCTCTGGTATGAAAGCCTTTTATTAGCCGCCATGAATTTAATAGCTATAAGTCTACTTTGCCTTTATTCTAAAACAAGTGATTCACGTTGAAGGTGCGATTGGGCAAAATGGAATTTATTAAAAAAACTTACACCTACTCATCCTGGCTTATCCCTGCCAGCACGTTATTTTTATTGTTTGCTCCTGTGAATTGGGGCCATGGCGGCCCAATGCTTTTTTATGTTATTGATCTTTTGTTGGTCATTATTTATTTTTTCTTCGGGCTTTACCTGATAAATCACTCTATTGAAAGAAATCAAAGCCTGAAGGGTCTTACCTGGGCATTTTGGATGTCGGTAAGCCCAATTGGTTTTTTGGTGTTGATCTACCTGTATTACTACCTGGTCAAACATATTTAGATCGTCAACTTGCATTGTCTGTTTTCCGTTTCCTCGCCTTCCTGCGATTTATCAGCGGCATTGAAAATTTTCATGGGTCGAAATTAATTTTAATATTAAAAAATCTATTTCGCCTTTATCCCGATGGGGCAGCCAATGAGATGGGGAAGCTGTAAGGAATGAATTATTTGAAAAATGCCTATATTGGGTTTTGTTGGGCTCACCCGACCAGTTTTCTGGTGGTTTATTTTTTCTGGGGGATTGGCCACAATCAAATGGGCATTGTTTTTCTGCTCGCGTTCCTAAGTTTTTTCCTGCTAATTTTCGGCTTTTGTTTGCTTGTGTATTCCAATAATCGGAACCACAAACTCGCCGGACTTCTGTGGGCGATGTTTGCATCAATCAGTATGTTTTGGATCTGGCCACTATTAGATTGGTTTAAGCACTTGCTTCAATAAGTGCTCCCTCTCCTGCGCCGCTCGTACAAAGAGCTGCGTCTCTTATGAATTTAGCCTTTCTTGGGCCGAATTCACGGACAAGTCATTATCGAAGTGGGTTGCCCATATTTGTTAATATGTAAGAGCGGGCGATATATAAGCGGATTTTATGGCTTGTGCTAAGGGGCTGGGTGGTTGGCGCGCTGATGGTCCCGGGGCCGTCAGGCCCGTGGTTTCTGCTGTGGTTTAAGAAGGAGTGGTTTGGACGGTTGGGGCAGGTCGCTTCCCGCAGGGGCCGAGGCGTGGCTCCCGGCGGGAGGGGGGATATCGTTTGCGGGGCTCGCTCAGTCCGTGGCGGGTTTTTTCGCGCCGCTGCGTCGCCCGCGTCTGCGGCGGGCTTTGGGTTTAACTTCGCCGCTGGCACCGTCGCCGGTTGTGGGGGCGGGCTTGCTGGGGGCGGCATCGCTTCTTGGCGGGCGGGTTCTTCCCCTGCCGCCGCCCTGGCCTCCGCTCCGGCCGCCACCCGAACCGCCAGGCTTGCCGCGGCCGCCACCGCCGCCACCGCCGCCAGCGCGGGGCGGGCGTTTGCGTTTGGGCATTTCCACATGGACGCCCTGGAGGAACAGGTCTTCTTCCGGCCAGACGACGGGGATCTTGTGTTTCAGGTAGTCTTCCACGCGGTCGAGGTGGACGGCGTAGTTTTCGCAGCACAGGGTGATGGCCGTGCCCTTGGCCCCGGCGCGCGCGGTGCGGCCGATGCGGTGGACGTAGTCCTCCGGGTCCTGCGGCAGGTCGTAGTTGATGACGTGGGTGATGTCGTCGACGTGCAGGCCGCGCGAGGCGACGTCGGTGGCGATGAGGATGTCCAGCTCGCCTTCGGTGAATTTTTCCAGCACGCGGATGCGGGCGCGCTGGTGCAGGTCCCCGGAGATGTGGCCGACGTTGTAGCCGTTTTTCTCCAGCTTGAATTCGAGGCGTTCGCTGGTGGCCTTGGTGTTACAGAAGATGAGCACCTTCTTGCCCGCTTCCTGCTTGAGCAGGCCGAGCAGCAGGTTGAATTTTTCGTGATAGCCGACGTGGTAGAGCACCTGGGTGATGTCGTCGACGACGGCCTTTTCGGGCTCGATGGAGACTTTCTCCGGGTTGTTCATGTGCTCGTAGCACAGTTCCATGACGCGGTAGTTGAGCGTCGCCGAAAACAGCATGGTCAGGCGCTGGTCGTAGGGCGAGGCGCGGCGCAAAATGTAGCGCAGGTCGGCGATGAAGCCCATGTCGAACAGGCGGTCGGCCTCGTCCACGACGAGCACTTCGAGCTGCTTCAGGCTGAAGAATTTCTGTTTGACGTAGTCGATCAGGCGGCCGGGGGTGGCGATGATGATGTCCACGCCTTCCTTGATCTGGTTTCTCTGTTTGTCGTAATCCACTCCGCCGTAAACGCAGACCATTTTGAAGCCGCAGTGCTTGCCGAGAAGCAGGGCGTCTTTCTCGATCTGCCGGGCCAGTTCGCGCGTCGGCGCGATGGCGAGGGCGCGCGGGCCTTCCGGCTCTCCCTTGGCCGGTTTGCGGCGCGGCTGGCTGAGCAGTTTGGTGAACAGGGTGATGAGGAAGGCGGCGGTTTTGCCGGTTCCGGTTTGCGCCTGCCCGGCGACGTCTTTTCCCGACAGGGAAATCGGCAGGGTGGCGGCTTGAATGGGCGTGCAGTATTTAAAGTCGGCATCCCGGATGCCGTTGAGGACGGGCTCCGGAATGGGAAGAGAATCGAAAGTTATTTGTTCCAAGGATCGCTCCAGACACGGGGAAGGAGGGTGAAGGACAGGGCCGGGCTCGGAAGATGGTTTTAAAGCGGGGCCTCTTTTTTTGAAAGGCGCGTTCACACGATGGCGCTTGGGTACATTATAGTCCTACTTGCTTGAATTTCAA
Organism: Nitrospirota bacterium; assembly: GCA_003246675.1. Lineage (GTDB taxonomy): Bacteria > Nitrospinota > Nitrospinia > Nitrospinales > VA-1 > SZUA-259. The sequence continues at coordinate 4,315 of QJZQ01000101.1, forward strand.
CCGCAATCTCATTTTTCTTGACAGCGCCGGTGGATGATGGTTCAATACGCCCTTCAATTTTAACCAGTTAACATTCATTTAAACGCCTCCCGAAAACCTGCTTTCCCCGTGCTTTAGAAACCGCTTTGCTTTCCCCGCCGTTTTTATTTAAACTGCGGGCTCCCCGAACGGGGTATTCTGTTCCGGCGGTTCCCGGAGAAGGGGCGTTCATCGCGCCCGGAGGCGGGTGGGGCGACCCTCCCGGTCAGAGGAAAGAGAGACTTTTGTGATTCAACACGATGTGGTCATTGTTGGCGCGGGCCTTGCTGGAATGCGCGCCGCCCTTGAGGTCTGCAAGGATCTCGATGTCGCCCTGCTCACCAAGGTTTACCCGTCCCGCTCGCATTCGGGAGCCGCTCAGGGGGGCATCGCCGCTTCTCTCGGCAATTCCGAGGACGACAGCTGGGAAGAGCACATGTTCGACACCATCAAGGGTGGCGACTATCTGAGCGACCAGGACGCGGTCGAGGAATACGTCAAGGCAGCGCCCAACGTCATTTACGAGTTGGAGCACATGGGCTGCATTTTCAGCCGCACGCCCGACGGCAAGATCGCCCAGCGCAGTTTCGGCGGCCATTCGCGGCCGCGGGCCTGCTTCTCCGCCGACCGCACCGGTCACGCCATCCTGCATGCCCTGCACGAGCAGGTCATGAAGCACAGCCGCTCCATCAAAGTTTACTCCGAATGGTTCATGCACTCCCTCGTTATCGAGGATCAGCAGTGCCGTGGCGTGGTGGTGAGCGATGTGCGCACCGGCGCGGTGGAAGTCATCCAGGCCAAGGCCGTGGTGTTCGCCACCGGCGGCTATGGCCGCGCCTTTCAGATCACCACCAACGCGTTCGCCAGCACGGCGGACGGCGTGCTCGCGGCATTCAACTCCGGCATTCCCCTGGAAGACGCGGAGTTCGTTCAGTTTCATCCCTCCGGCCTGTACCGGCAGGGCATTCTGTTTTCCGAGGCGGCGCGAGGCGAGGGCGGCTATCTGCTCAATGGCCTGGGCGAACGCTTCATGGAAAAGTACGCGCCGGAACGCATGGAGCTCGCCCCCCGCGACATCGTCGCCCGGGCCGAGCAGAGCGAGATCGACGCGGGGCGCGGGGTCAACGGCGAGGACTTTATTCACCTCGACCTGCGCCACCTGGGCGAAGCCCGCATCATGGAGCGGCTGCCGCAGATCCGCCAGCTGGGCATCGATTTTATTTCCGTCGACTGCGCCAAGGACCCGCTGCCCATCCAGCCCACCGCGCATTACTCGATGGGCGGCATCCCCACCGATAAGTTCGGCGCGGTGGTGGTGGACGCAAAGGGGACGCGGCTCAACGGTTTTTTCGCCGCCGGGGAATGCGCCTGCGTGTCGGTGCACGGCGCCAACCGCCTGGGCACCAACTCGCTTCTCGACGCCGTGGTGTTCGGCCAGCGCGCGGGGCGGTCGGCCCTGGAATATGCGAAAAATGTGGCCTCGCCAAGCGTCAACGAAAGCCGCGAGAAAACCCGCGTGCTGAGCGTGTTCGAGGATATTTTCCAGCGCGAAGGCAGCGAGAGCTACAACGACATCCGCAACGAAATGAAGAACATCATGACGCACAATTGCGGGGTGTTCCGCGACGCGGAACACCTCACGCAGTGCATCGAAAAAATTCAGTCCCTGCAAGTTCGTTATAAAAAGGGTAAAGTGACGGACAAGGGCCGCTTGTTCAATACCGAGTTGTACGAGATCATCGAACTGGGCAACATGCTGAAAATGGCGGAAATCATTTCCTTCGCCGCCCTGGCCCGCAAGGAAAGCCGTGGCGGTCATTTCCGCAGCGATTTTCCCAAGAGGAATGATGTGGACTTCCTGCATCATTCCCTCGTGTACCCAACCGAGGGAGACGGCCTGGAGCTGAAAACCAAGCCCGTGGTCATCACCCGTCACCAACCTGCTGAAAGAACCTATTGATGGCGACGTTCCGAATCAAACGCTATAATCCGGAGAAGCAGCCCGAGCCCTATTACGAGGACTTCGACCTCGATATTCCCAAAGGGGCGACTCTGCTCGACTGCATCAACCTCATCAAGTGGACGAAGGACGGCAGCCTGAGTTACCGCATGTCCTGCCGCAGCGCGATCTGCGGTTCCTGCGGCATGAAGGCCAACGGCCACGCGCTGCTCGCCTGCCAGCGTCAGGCCGACAGCCTGCTCGACAAGGACGGCACGGTGACCATCGAGCCTCTCGGCAATATGAAGCCGATCAAGGACCTGGTGGTCGACTTCAAGCCGTTCTGGGACAAGGTCAACAAGGTCCAGCCCTACCTCCAGACGTCGGCGGAAGCGCCGGTGGGTAAGGAGCGCACCCAGTCGCCCGAGCAGTTCCGGCTGATCGACGATACCAGCACCTGCATCATGTGCGGCAACTGCTATTCCGACTGCAACACCCTGGAAGTGGACGATAACTTCCTCGGCCCGGCGGCGCTGGCCAAGGCCCAGCGTTTCGTCTGCGATTCCCGCGACGAGAAGACCCTGGAGCGCGTCACCGAGCTCAGCAAGCCCGGCGGCATCTGGGACTGCACGCACTGCGCCGAATGCGTCGAGCGCTGCCCCAAGCCCGCGCAGCCTTTCCACCGCATCAAGGAAATCATGACCGTGGCCCTCGAGGAGGGCGTTCACAATAACAACGGCGCGCGCCATGCCCTGTCGTTCACCCGCTCGGTCAAGGCCAGCGGGCGGCTCAACGAGAACCAGCTGCCGGTGGAGTCGATGGGTTATTTCAATATCAAGGGCCTGCTCGAGCTCGTTCCCGTGGGCCTGCGCATGTTGCTCAAGGGTAAAATCCCACCCATCTTTCACAAGTCCATCGACGATGTGAAGGATGTCAAACGCATATACAAGGAACTCAATCAATGAAATTCGCCCTGTTCACCGGGTGCGTCGCGCATGGCGCCACGCGAGAACTGATGGTCTCCACGAAACTGGCCGCCCAGGCCCTGGGGATCGAATTCGTCGAAATGAAAAGCGCGGCCTGCTGCGGCGCGGGGGTCGTCTCCGAGAAAAGCCCCCTGCTCGCCGATACCCTCAACGCGCGCACCATTGCGCTGGCCGAGGCGCAGGGCCTAGACCTCGTTACTATCTGTTCCACGTGCCAGGGGCAGCTCAAGAAGACCGAGTGCCACATCAACGGGGACGAGGAGTATAAAAAGAAAATCAACCACCTGCTGAGCGACGGCGGCCACCAGTACGACGGCCGCAAGAGCCGGATCAAGCATTTCGCCAACATCCTTGCCAGCGAGGAAGGCATGCGCCGGCTCAAGGAAAGGGTGGTCCGCCCGCTCAAGGGGCTCAAATGCGCGGCGTTCTATGGCTGCTACGTGCTCAGGCCTTCGGAGTTGTCGGAGTTCGATGACCCGGACAACCCGACCGCCCTGGAGGACATCTTCACGGCGCTGGGCGCCACGCCGGTGGATTACCCGAGCCGCACCAAATGCTGCGGTTTTCCCATCGTCATGATGAACAAGAAGGCGTCCCTGGAAATGGCCGGCAATGCCCTTCTCGACGCCGTCGAAAGCGGTGCCGATTGCGTGGTCACCGGCTGCCCGCTGTGCCACCTGAACCTCGACTCCTATCAGCCCGAGATCGACAAGCTTCTGAAGAAGAAGTATGCCATCCCCATCCTGCATCTGCCGCAGCTCGTGGCTCTGGCGCTTGGGCACACGCCGAAGGAGCTGGAGATGGACAAGCACATTGTTTCGACCACGAAGGTGAACCGTATCCTGGCTTCCCACTAGCCCCTCGCCCCCCTCGGGGGGGCTCGAACCGGAACGGAAACAGAATGTCTCCACCGGCGTCCACCCCCATTGTGAAGAATTTCGCCGTGCTCGCGGCGGGCTTCGCCCTGTTCCTGAT
>QJZQ01000062.1 GCA_003246675.1 Nitrospirota bacterium
GCGGCCTTCTCGTTTCATGGCAACGGCCTCAACGATGGCTGGCAGGTCCCGGGCTCCAACATCCCTTACGATGCCGGGACGGGTACGGGAGACCTGCCCAACAACAAGTTCCTCTATTTCGAGGAGAGTTTCATCGCCAACGGGGCCACGGGGGCTCCTGGAGATTCCTGGGTCACGACCATCGTATCGGAAAAGGACTTGAATTTCGGCGGCAGTGCCTACATCGAGAACTGCGAAACCTGCGGCCCGGATAAAGGGGTGCAAAAACTCTTTCTGGTGGCGGGGGACGACATCAAATCGAACACCTTCGAGCTCGATATCACCGGCATCATCGTCGCCAAGGAGCACCTCTGGCTGGGCGGCAATGCTCAGCTCGAGGGTTATGTGCAGGCCAACAACATCATTGGGGCGGTGGCAAGCTCCCTGGTGACGGCCAACAAGCTCGCCGGCGGCTTCAGCGTAAAATACGACGCCAAGCTGCCGGGCCCGGTGCCCGAGAAAAAAGTGCGGGTGCTCACCTGGCGCGAGGAATAAGCACCGGCATTAAATTTTTATCACACGCCTCTTAGCGACCCGGCGGGTGAAGCGTTTCCGCGCTTGCGCCCGCCGGGTTACTTTACCTTCCCCCATCCCTCTTCTGATATAATGGTGCCGCATGGCGGGCCGCACATGTTGCCGGTTGCCTGAGGCGGCCGGGTTTCATCGTCCCGCATGGCGAGAAAAAAAAAGAAACCGCGATTCCGCGGTTTCCCTTTGTCTCTTCTCGACCCTCCACGGGAGGTGCACCGATGACTACGACGATTCATAAAAATTTTATCGCCGGCAAATGGGTTGCCAGCAAATCGAGGAAGACCTTCGCCAACATCAACCCCGCGCGCAAGGGCGAGGTGGTGGGGCGTTTCCAGCAGTCCACCCCCGACGATGTCGAGCGCGCCGTGGCCGCCGCCGTCGCCGCGCAGGCGGCGTGGAAAAAGACGCCCGCCCCCAAGCGCGGCGAAATTCTGTTTCGTGTCGCCGAGCTGCTGGTTAAAAACAAGGAAGCCCTGGCGCGCGACATGACGTGCGAGATGGGCAAGGTGCTGGGTGAGACCCGCGGCGATGTGCAGGAAGCCATCGACATGGGTTACTACGCCGCCGGCGAAGGCCGCCGCCTGATGGGTGAGACGGTGCCCTCGGAACTGAAGGACAAGTTCTGCATGTCGGTGCGTATGCCGGTGGGTGTGGTGGGCGCCATCACGCCGTGGAATTTCCCCATCGCCATTCCGTCGTGGAAGCTGTTTCCCGCGCTGGTGGCGGGAAACACGGTGGTGCTCAAGCCCGCGAGCGATACGCCGCTTTCCTCGGTGCATTTCGCCAAACTGTTCGAGAAGGCGGGCCTGCCTCCCGGCGTGCTCAACCTGGTGACCGGTTCCGGCGCGGAAGTGGGGCAGCCGCTCATCGACCACCCGCAGGTGAACCTCGTCTCCTTCACCGGCTCCACCGATACCGGCCGCGTGGTGGCCAGCCACTGCGCCGGGCTGATGAAACCTTATTCGCTGGAGATGGGCGGCAAGAATGCCATCATCGTCATGGACGATGCCGACCTTGAGCTTGCTCTCGAAGGCGTGATCTGGGGCGCTTTCGGCACCACCGGTCAGCGCTGCACCGCCACCAGCCGGGTGATCGTCCACAAGAAGGTGATGAAGAAATTCACCGCCCTCCTGCTGGAAAAAACCAGAGCGCTCCAGCTGGGCGACGGCCTGTTGCCTAAAACCGATGTCGGTCCGCTCATCAACGAGGCACAGCGCAGCAAGGTGGCAAGCTACTGCGAGATCGGCCGCAACGAGGGCGCGCGCCTGTTGACCGGCGGGGCGCCGGAAATAAAGGGGGCGCTGAAACAGGGGTTCTTTTTCCAGCCGACGGTGTTTGGCGACGTGTCGCCGAAAATGCGTATCGCGCAGGAGGAGATCTTCGGGCCGGTGGTTTCCCTGATTGTCTGCAACGACCTGGAGCACGCCATCGGCCTCGTCAACGATTCAAGTTTCGGCCTTTCTTCCGCCATTTACACGCGCGATGTCAACCGGGCTTTTCAGGCCATCGAGGGCCTCGACACCGGCATCACCTACATCAACGCCTCGACCATCGGCGCCGAAATCCAGCTGCCCTTCGGCGGCACCAAGGGAACGGGCAACGGCCACCGCGAGGCGGGCACGGCGGCGCTGGATATTTTCACCGAATGGAAATCGGTATACGTGGACTATAGCGGCAAGCTGCAAAAGGCGCAGATCGAAGACTAAAACCCCTGCTTCGGCTTGCGGCCGAAGGAACGAACGAGAGAAGAAAGGCGGAGTTATTTTCAGATTTTCCGTATTATCCAGCGGCAGCGGCGGCAACTCCGTCTACATCGAAACGGATCAAAGCAGAATTCTCATCGACGCGGGGCTGAGCGAGAAGAAACTGAGCGCGCGCATGGCGGCCATTGGCCGCGACCTGAAGGGCCTCGACGCGGTGTTCGTGACCCACGAGCATTCCGATCATATTCGCGGTGTCGGCCCGGTGTGCAGGAAATACGAGGTGCCGCTGTATTGCACCGAGGGAACGCTCCGAAGGATGAATGGCTCGTTGGGCCGCCTTCCGGGTTTCATCGCCTTGAGTGCGGGCGAGCCCAGGGTCATCGGCGACCTGAGGGTAGAACCTTACGCCACTCCGCACGATGCCGAGGAGCCGGTGGCGTTTGTGGTGGAAAGCGGCGGCCTTAAACTTGGGCATGCAACCGACCTCGGGCGGGTGACCGCTGAAGTGGTGGGCAAACTCCAGAACGCCGACGCGCTGCTGGTGGAAGCCAATCACGATGTCGATATGTTGAACGCGGGCCCTTATCCCTGGTCGCTGAAAAAAAGAGTGCAGAGCGATGTCGGCCATCTCTCCAACGAGGCCTGCGGCGAGCTGTTGGCGGCGGCCTGCCACGACGGCCTGAAAACGGTGGTGCTCATGCATTTGAGCGAAACCAACAACCATCCCGACCTTGCCGAAATCACCGCCCGGCAAGCGCTCGGGGACTGCGCCGCAGCGATGGTCCTCGCCCGCCAGGATGAGCCGACCCGGCTGATGGATGTATCACCCCTATAACTCGGACTTGTAAATGATGGAAACCATGGAAGACAGAGTGCTGGGCGCCTGGATTGGCCTTGCCATCGGCGATGCGATGGGCGGGGCGGTTCGTGGCGTGAAACCGGAGACGATCCGCCAGATTTTCGGCGCGATGGATGGCTTCAAGGATGTGCGCCCGTTCATCGGCAAAGGCATCCGGCATTACAAAATGCCGGGCCTCTATGGCGTGGAAACGCAGGCCGCCCTGGCGGTGGCCGATTCGCTGCTGCGTTGCCGCGGAATCGACAGGAAGGATCTTACCCGCTTGCTTGGGGTGTTGGCGAAAAGCGGACCCGAAGGCTATTTCGGCGCCTTTCGTCATGCCGGGAACCCGTTTCGCGCCGCTGTGCTGGCCCTGCCCCGAACGGCAGCCGACCTGCCGGCGGAAGGCCGGGAATTCACTGCGGAATTTATATCGATGGCGGTGCCCATTGCCCTCTACCGGCGGGACGATGCCGACGTTATGCTCCAGGAATGTATCACCCTGGGTGCATGGATGAGCCGTCACCCCTGGGAAGTGGTGGGTCTCGCCACCCTGGCGTTCCTCGTGCACCGCATGCTGGCCATGAAGCCGCCGGAGGAATTCTGCCCGATCGACGATACCGCTGCCCGCGCCCTGCTCAAAGACGCCGCGCTCTGGGCGGCACGGGCTGGCGAGAGTTACCGGATAAGTCCCGCCTGCCCGGAGGAGGAATTTGCTCCGCGGGTGTGGGCCGCTCTCGGCGAAACCTTCGCGGCTCTTGAAGCCGACTGGGGCGGCCCGCTGGAGGACCTGGAGGCCCTGATCACCCGCAAGGCCTCCGAGGCGATGGGGCTTGCGGTCTGCCACTCCTCGCAGGCCTATGTTCTGACGTTGCTGCCGCTTTCGCTGACGGTGGTATTGCGGGCGTCGTCCGGTTTTTCCGAAGTGCTCACCCAGGCTCTCAACCGGGGGCGCGCGGCGGATAAAATGGGTGCATTCACCGGCGCGCTGGCCGGTGCGCTGTATGGAGCGGCGGCGATCCCCGCGCCGTGGAAAGCCGGCCTGGTCAATGCGCGGGAGCTGAAAATTCGCGGCGAAGCCCTCTATGAATGTCAACTCCCCAAGGGGGCAAAGGGCCTGCTGGAGATGGAGCAGGCGCTCACCGCCAAGGAGTTCGAGGAAGCCCGCAGGCATATCGCCAAGGGCCGGGCGAAGCCCGGAAAGAAGGCCGCCCCCGCTGTCGTGGAGCCCGAAGAGCAGGGACGGGGCTCCAGGCTCGTGCCGGGAAAAGAAGACACGGCCCGTTGGCGAAAGTTCCAGAAGGAAAAAACCCGGCAGAAGCGCGACCGCCGCAGAAACTCGGGCCTGGACGAGATGCAGGACTGAGTTTTCCATCTAAAAACCAAAAACGGCCGGGCTTCCTGGCCGGCGCGGGCTTCGGCATTGCGAAAAAATATCCGTAACTATAAGAAAAACTTAACTAAGCGGGAATTAGCGGTTATAATAAATAAATAGACGTGAGGAATTTTTTTCGCTTTATAGATTTACAATGACCCTCAATTAAGATCATTCATAACAGGGAACCATAAATTCAAGGTAAGGAGGAACCCGTGAAATTGTTTAAGTCGATCATGCTGGTATTGTGGATGGGGGTTTTAGCGACGCCCGTTCTGGCCCAGGAAGCCGCGCCGTTGGTTATCGGTAAAGACCTTAAGGTCGGCATGCCGTTGCAGGATGTCATCGCCAAGCTGGGGATTCCGCAGAGCATCATCGTGAATCGTGGCACCGAACCCCAGAACGACAGCATCTCCATCGAATATCCGAACCACGGCGTGGTGGTTCACGCCATGAGCCGCAAGGGAGCCCTGGAGGAAATCGAAGTGCTTCCCACCTTCAAAGGCACGTTCGCCGAAGGGCTGAAGCTCGGCGCCAAGTTCACCGACCTGATCGGCAAGTACGGCGTGCCGAACTCGCTCTCCTCGCAGGTGGCTCGCTATCCGGAAACGGGAATGTACTTCGTTCTCGACAAGGAGGTTCTTATTTCGGCAAAGGTGTTCGCCAGAAACAGCAACATCTTCGACCTCCAGCTCATGCAAAAGAAATGATTTTTCGCCCGGCCCCCTCTCCCTTGCGGGTTGGGGGCGGCCGGGCATTTTTTTATCCCGCCCTGTTTCTCCCCACCTCCTGATTTTCGCTCCACAACGAATATAAATTCACAAACCCGGGACCGGCGTGTGACGTGCGCGGCTTAGCGTTTGGTGCTGGTGAGCGTGAGGTTTCAGCGGCAGAAAGAGGGGGAGAGGCTGTTGAGGCGATTGCAGGTGGGGCAATGGTCCTGCCACTGGCTGGCGGGGGTGTGGCACTGGTTGCAGACGAAAGCGGGGATCGACGCTTTGGCTTTTTCGAAAGCCGAGCGGGATAGTTTTTCCACCTGCCCCGAGGTGTCCTCGTTTTCCAGGTAGGCGTCGGCCAGCAGTAATTCATGCAGGAACACGCCGTTGCTGGAGATGCCTTTGAGGGTCTCGATGGCCTCCGCCGGCTGGCCCTGGCCGAGTAGAAACTTCCCCAGCAAAAGAGTCAGGGTTTCCTTGTCTTCGTCCGCGGCGGCTTTGCCGATGGCTTCCCGGTACACCTTGATCACTTCCTCGTGTTGGCCGGCACCGACGAGATGATTTTCAATCCGTAACAGGCAGACGGGGGAGCCGGTTTTTTCGTAGCCCGTCTTGAAAGTTTTGAGGGCGGACCGCGCCTCACCCGCGGCGAACTGAATGTCTCCAAGTTTGACATGGGCGGGGAGAAAGCCAGGGTCTGCCTTGACGGCCCGTTTGAGCTCGAAGATGGCGATGTCCTTTTGTCCTTTTTCCAGGTGGTCGAGGGCCTTGATGTAGGCCATCTCGCTCAGGCACCGTTTTTCCCTGCTCCGCTGCTCATCGTTGCCCGCCAGGGCGAGGATTTTCTTTTGTGCCTGAGTGGCCTGGGCCCAGTTTTTATTTTTGAGATAGGAGTCACGCATCTTACCGAGCACCTCGGGCGAATCGGCGGAAAAGCGTTTGATGGCCTCCAGGGCCTTGATCTCCTTTGCGGGCAAGCCGGCGGCGGAATAGTCCTCAGCCAGATGGGAAAGTATCTTGATATTCTCCGGAGCCTGCCGGGCCGCGATGGAGTGCAGTTCCAGCGCTTTTTCGCGGTCGCCGTTGCTGTTCATGATGTTGCCCAGGTGAAACAACGCCCCGATGTGGTTGGGGTGATTTTCCAGAATTCTTTCGAGAAGGAGCTGGGCCTTGTCGAGACGGCCTGCGTTGACCAGGTTCTCGGCCTTTTCGTAAAGCTGGTCGAGCTTGAGAAGTTTCTTTTTTTCTCTTTTCTCGCGAAAGTTGTCGCCGGAGCGCTTGAGGGCTTTTTTAAACTGGTGCGCCCAGTTGAGCAGCACGGTGACCACCACTCCAAACAGGATGAAGGTGAAGATGAAAAGAACCATCGGGAGATGGATGGAGCGGTTCTGTGAAATGAAGAGTTCCACCTCGTGAGGGTTCAGGAAGGCCAGGTAGGTGGAAACCAGAGTGAAAAGGAGAAGAATGAGGATGAATTTTAGCGACAATGTTTTTTCCGGAGTGGAAATTAAATTGAAGGAGACGACTTTTTCAATTCATCTCTGGTTTCAGGGGTTGGAAGGCTTCATCGGCGATCGTTCCTCCCTGTGGCCTGGCCGGAGCCGGTGTGTCCGCCACCCGCGCTACGCATTCGCGGAATGCTTTATGATGCTGCGGCCTGTCGGCACTCCATGCACTTCTAAATTATTGTTCGGAACCTCCCTGGAGAAGGCGCCTGCCGGGGTTATGGGTTGCTTTGTGCCTCGTTTTCAATTTCGTTCATGCAGTTCACGCAGTATTCCGCGAAGGGGACCACTTCGAGCCGGGCTTCGGGAATCGGCTGTTCGCATTCGGAACAGGTGCCGTAACTGCCATTTTTAATTTTGCTCAGGGCATCATCCACTTTTTTCAGCTTTTGCCAGTCCTGCTCGCCGAGCTCCAGCATCAGTTGCAGGTTGTAGGCCTGGGCCGCGCCATCCGTGATATCGGGCGCAGGGGCGGACATATCCTTTTGCGAGGATTTGATGACCTTTTCCACATCCCCCACCAGGCTGGTGCGGATTTCATGGAGCCTGGCCTTGAAAACCGGCAGTTTACTTGCTTCCATCCGACGGGTGCCTCCTAAATAAAAATCAAAGCCCGACCGCGTCGATCACCGGCACATCGCCCCATAACCGTTCGAGATCGTATTGCCTGCGGGTTTCTTCATAAAATACATGCACGATCACATCCGCCAAGTCTACCACCACCCACTGGCCCGAGGAATAACCTTCGACGGCATAAACCTTATGAGAAGATTTTGCGACGTGCTCCTGGATGGAGTCCGCGATGGCCTGCACCTGAACCCTGGATTTCCCGCTGCAGATGATGAAGCTGTCTGTCAGGTCCGAGCGGTTTCTAAGGTCCAGAATAAGGATGTCGAAAGCTTGCTTTTCCGCGGCCGCGCGGACAACCAGCCGTTGCAATTCATTTATAGGCGCGTTCATTCAACCTGCTTGCGGAGGGGATACTGCCTGGTAAAGTCGATTTTCAATAATATAATTTTCAACTTCGGGTGGCAACATATTTCTGGCCGATGATCCTGTGCGAATCAGGTGCCGGATTTTGCTCGATGCAACGTCCATCGGCGGGATGGGGAAAAAGGTCAGCAGTTTTCCACTTTGCCGATGCCTGAAGGTCCATTCCCCGTTCTTTCCCATGGGGGGAAGAACGTAGGGAGGAGAGCCACTCTCCCCAGGTAGATGAGCGATGAGGGACGCCGGTGGCGAAAAGGAATATCCCGGCCGCGTGCTGACGAGAAGATGGCAGGATGCAAGCAGGCGGGATGCTTCTTTCCAGGTGTGTATGGCCTTGAAGGTGTCGATGCCCATGATCAAATTCAATTCGGCTCTCGGGTACAGGGCCTGCATTTCATCGAGAGTGTCGATGCTGTAGGAAGGGCCTCGCCTGGCAAGTTCCACTTCGCAGATTTCAAGGCCCGGTGAGCCTTGAAGCGCAAGACGCAGCATTTGCAGGCGGTGCCAT
>QJZQ01000025.1 GCA_003246675.1 Nitrospirota bacterium
GCAGGAAGCTCCAAAACAAATCAGTAATCCCGAGTTTCCCTGCACCCTCGACCTGCGTTTTAAAAGGATGGGCTGAGGCGGAAACGGCAAGGGCGTCTCAAGGGAATAGCCGATCGATTCCGCCTGAACACTCCATGGCCCAGGCTTTGAAAAGGGCGCGAGTGTGCGGCAAATTAAACTGGATATGTTACAATGGTAAAAAAGGCGTTCGTGCATTTAATGTTTTTACGGCGAGTGAAGTTGCCGGCGTAATAAAAGGTCAAAAACGACTTGTTTTTTTATCCCCGGGTGCGCGTGGGAATAACCTGTTTTATAGGCTCTTATGCACTTCAATAATTATGATCCCGAAAATTTTTATGATGAGTATTTTCTTGCACCGGGGAAACCCCGGCGGGAGGTTGAAAGGCTGATCAGCAGGATTCACTCTTTTTCCAAGGGAGAGCTGATCAACCGGCAGAAGGCCGCGGAAGCGGCGTTCATGCAGATGGGAATCACTTTCGGTGTCTACGGCAATCAGAAGGGGCTTGAAAAAATTTTCCCCTTCGACATCATCCCGCGAATCATCAAGGCGAGCGACTGGGAGTTGGTGGACCGGGGGGTGAGGCAAAGGGTTTTCGCGCTCAACCTGTTCATCCACGATGTTTATAACGACCAGAAGATCATCAAGGACGGGGTGATTTCCCGGGAAATCATACTTTCCTCGGTCGCTTACCGCAAGGAATGCCAGGGACTGAATCCGCCGAAGGGTATCTGGTGCCACGTCAGCGGTATCGACCTCGTCCGCGACGATCAGGGGCAATTTTATGTTTTAGAGGACAACCTTCGCTGTCCCTCCGGCGTTTCCTATGTTCTGGGAAACCGCCGGGTCATGAAGCATACCCTGCCGGTGGTTTTCGAGGCTTTGCCCATTCGGCCCATCGATGACTATGCGGGCCGGCTGGCTGAAACCCTGCGGCATTTGATCCCGGATTCCATCATAAATCCTAATATCGCGATTCTCACTCCGGGAATTTACAACTCGGCTTATTTTGAGCATTCCTTCCTGGCGCAGCAAATGGGCGAGGAGCTGGTGGAAGGCCGGGATCTGGCCGTCATGGACGATTTTGTCTATATGCGGACCACCAAGGGCTTCGAGCGCATCGACGCCATTTATCGGCGCATCGATGATGAATTCCTGGACCCGACGGTGTTCAACCCGGACTCGCTGCTGGGCGTGCCGGGAATCATGAATTCCTATCGCAAGGGCAAGGTGGCGCTGGCCAACGCGCCGGGTACGGGCATCGCCGACGACAAGGCGATTTATTCGTACGTCCCGGAAATCATAAAATACTACACGGGCGAGGACGCGATCCTTCCCAATGTGCCCACCTTCGTGTGCGAGAACGAGAAGGAGCGGCAGCACGTTATCGACAACATCGCCAACTTTGTTGTTAAAACCACGCACGGTTCCGGCGGATACGGAATGTTGATCGGCCCGTCTTCCACCCGCGAGCAGCAGCAGGCGATGATAGAAAACATTAAGCGGGAGCCGCGCAATTACATCGGCCAGCCCGTCATTCAACTTTCCCGCGTCCCCGTGATCGAGAAGGACCACTTTGAAGGCCGGCATGTCGATCTTCGGCCTTACGTCCTGTACGGGGAGGAAATTTACGTTCTTCCCGGCGGCCTGACCCGGGTCGCCCTGGAAAAGGGTTCACTGGTGGTGAACTCCTCCCAGGGGGGTGGCAGTAAGGACACCTGGGTGCTGGAGGAGGACCCCATTGAAATCATGACCACGAGAGAACAATGTTAAGCCGAGTCGCAAATTCAATTTTCTGGATGAACCGCTATCTGGAGCGGGCGGAGAACATCGCAAGGCTGATCGAAACGCAGCTGCACATGTCCCTGGATCTGCCTTCCTTGAGGGACGATCCCAACGCCTGGAAGCCTCTGGTGGATATCACGGGAGACAGCGATTATTTTTCCGAAAACCTGGGGGCTCCCAGCAAGGACAACGTGATCTTTTTTCACACGTTCGACAGCAATTACCCGCACTCCATCAAATCCTGCCTGACGGCGGCGCGTGAAAACGCGCGCTCCGTGCGGGAGGTGATTCCCTCCGAAATCTGGGAAATGATCAACAAGCTCTATCTGGAAGTCATCGGCATGGGCGCCCGGGGCAGGACGATCAAAAACCCGCATAAATTCTATTCCAATATCAAGATGGCCTGCCACCTGATCGTGGGTATCGCCTATTCCACCATGGCGCATGGCGAAGCCTGGTATTTTTCCCAGCTCGGGCGGTTTCTCGAACGGGCGGATAAAACCTCCCGGATTCTGGACGTGAAATACTTCATCATCCTGCCCAGGGTCGATTACGTCGGTTCCTCGATGGACAGCGTTCAATGGGCGGCCCTTTTAAAGTCGACGAGTTCCCTGGAAATGTACCGTAAGAGGTTCAACCTCATCAGCTCAAGAAATATTGCCGATTTTCTTATTTTTGACCGCGAATTTCCCCGATCTGTATTATATTGCATAAATCATGCGGAACAGGCTTTCTCCCGGATCAACGGAACCCCGACGGGAACCTACACCAGTACCCTGGCGCGAAAGTTTGGCCGGCTGACCGGGAAGCTGAATTACTCCTACATCGACGATGTGATGGATGTCGGCCTGCATGAATACCTGGATGGCATCCAGTCGGATTTGAACGACGTGGGCCTGGCCATTCACGATAATTTTTTCGCCATTAAGCCCGTGGCGGAGACGTTTTCACCGGGAGAGCAGATTCAGTGACTTTTTGCGTGGCCATGAAAATCGAAGACGGAATCGTTGCTATTGCCGATTCCAGAATCACCAGCGGTACCGAGCAAACCCGGGCCCGGAAGGTGACGGTGCATCCGCAGGGGCATCACCGCCTGTTTCTTATGACCTCCGGCCTGCGTTCCGTGCGGGACAAGGCGGTCACTTATTTTGAAGAAACTACAAATGTCGGCGGCCTTAAGTTTGACAAGCTCTACAAGGCGGTCAATCATTTCGCCGAACAGATTCGCAAAGTGGCGGAGGAAGATAAATCCGCCTTGCATGAAAGCGGTCTTTCCTTTGATCTGCATTCCATCGTTGGCGGGCAGCTTGAAAAGGACTCGGAGCACAAGCTGTACCTGATCTACCCCCAGGGGAACTGGATCGAAATCACCATGGAAACCCCTTACCAGGTCATTGGCGAGCGGGGTTACGGAAAACCCATTCTGGACCTTGGATTGAACTACCATTCCAGTCCGCTCACGGCTCTCAAGGTGGGGTTTCTCGCCTTCGACGCCACGCGAAGAAGCGCAACGGATGTGGGCTTCCCGCTGGACGTTGTTTATTGCAAAAAAGACTCTTTCCAGATCGCCGAATATCAGTATGAAAAAAAAGAACTGGAAGAGGTCTGTGACTGGTGGAGGGAAAGGCTGCGGCAGTCGCTGGAAGATATGCCCGCCAGTTGGACGAACAGATTGCTGGCCTCTTTCGACCCGGTTTCCGGCCCTGAAACCGCTTTCCCCCTTTCTTGAAAGGGCGCGGCCTTTTCTCACGCTAAACCGCATTTTCCCTTAAATAGCGGCGCCGGAGAAAGCTTGACTCGCCACGCTACCGCACAGACCAGGGCCGGTGTTCCCACCCGGAACAAGACGGCTTCCCCATGCCGCAAGGCCCGTCCCTGGAGCCCCCTGTTTTTTCCTTCTTCCCCGCGAAGCCCGATTGATCTCGCCCGTTAAATATTGTAGCTTGGGGCCATGATCAACCTGTTCACGAGGGGTGCTCCATGAAAAAGGTTCTCTCCCTGTTTTTCCTGTTATGGATGGTCCACTCCGCGAGCGCGGCGGTGAAGACCGAAGAGGTTACGTATTCCGCCGGTGGCGCAAAGCTCACGGGCTTTCTCGCTTATGACGATGCGCTTGAGGGCAAGCGGCCGGGCGTTCTGGTGGTGCACGAGTGGTGGGGCCACAACGAGCACGCGCGCAATCGCGCAAAAATGCTGGCCGGGCTGGGTTACACGGCGCTGGCCGTCGATATGTATGGCGATGGAAAATTCGCCGCGCACCCGAAGGATGCCGGGGAGTTCATGAACGCGGCGTTCGCCAATTGGGAGGCGTCGAAGGAAAAATTCCACGCGGCGCGAAAACTGCTCGAGGGGCATGAAACGGTGGATGCCGGGCGCATCGGCGGCATCGGCTTTTGCTTCGGCGGCGCTGTGCTGCTTCGGCTGTCGCGCGGGGGCGAAGCGCTGAGCGGGGTGGTCGCCTTTCACAGTGCGCTTCCCGGCCAGCCCGCGGTTTCCAGAGGGCAGGTGAAAACGCCGATCCTCGTCATCAACGGGGCGGACGACGGGTTTCTGAAACCCGAGCAGGTGGCGGCGTTCAAGAAGGATATGGACGACGCCGGGGCGGATTTCAATTACATGAGCCTGCCGGGGGTGCGCCACAGCTACACCAACCCGCAGGCCGACGAGTTCAGCAACAAGTTCGAGTTGCCCGCCCTTAAATACGATGCCGAGGCGGACAAGCGCGCGTGGCAAAGCATGCAGGAATTCTTCGGCCGGGTGTTCGGCAAGTAAAAGCCTGCTTGCGCGCTAAAACGTCCTTCCCCGCGGTTGCGTGAATTCGCCTGGCGGGTGGCCGCCTTGCAATGGGTGTAGATCGCTCACGTTAAAAAACTCTTTCACCCAGAGCGCGCATTTTGGTCAGCCATTTTTCGCGCTTTTCGGGTTTTAAGGCGTGCACACGGCCGATGAGGGTTTCGCGGATCGGGCGAATGCCGGCGAGCCTGAGGATGTTGCGCTCCAGGCTTTTCAGGCTGTGGGCGCCGAAATACCAGCGGTAGATGATGGCGGGCATGCCCATGGTGACGACGATGCGCGCGCTTTTCCCCGTCAGCAGCCCGCGTGGCATTCGGTTGAGGTCGCCCTTGTCCATGGCGAAACCGTAACGGAAGACTTGCTCGAAGTACCCCTTGAGGAGCGCTGGCATCGTGCCGTGCCACAGCGGGTAGACGATCACGATGTGCTCCGCGTTGGCGATGGTTTCCTGGGTTTTTCGGATGTCGTCCGGGACTTCCCCGCCTTCAAACGCCTCCTGCGTGCGCAGCAGGGGAAAGCTGAGCCCGGCGACTTCGACCTCGGATACGCGGTGCCCCGCCTGCTTTGCTCCCTCGGCGTAGGCCCGGGCCAAGGCGTGGCAGAAGTGGTTTCCCGCCGGGTCCGGATGGCCCTGGATGATGACGATTTGCCTGGGCATGGATCTCCCTCCTCCTTCTTGCGCCCAAATGCTCTAGGCCTTGACCAGCGTCCAGACGCCGATGGCGATGAACCCCGCCCCGGCGATGAGGTGCAGGTGCTTTTCGCTGACGTACTGGGCGATGATCTGGCCGCCCGCCACGCCGATGGCCGAGGTGAGGATGAGCGCCAGCGACGCGCCGAAAAAAACCGTCCATTTGCTGACGTCTTTGTCGGCGGCGAAGAGCAGGGTGGCGAGCTGGGTTTTGTCTCCCAGTTCGGCGATGAAGACGGTCGCGAATACGGTGCCGAGAATCTTCCATTCCATAACGGATTTTCTTTCCTTCAGAAATTTATTTCAGTGCGCCTCTTTGGGGTCTGCGGACATCGTTACCCTATCAGGAAGATACATCGGGCGAAGAGTAAATTCAATTCCCGGTCTTTTTAGGGGAGCCGGGGAATTCGCCGGGGCAAAGAGAAAGCGGCTTCCCTGCGGGGAAGCCGCTTCGTGGCCCGTTCAGCGCCGAAGTTATTTGCGTGCTTCGAGAATCAGGTTGAACGGGGTTTCGGCCGCGCGCCGGAAACGGCTGAAGCCGCCGGAGGTGACCACTTCGCCGATTCTCTTTTCGCCCGCCTGAGCGCCGAGCGCCAGCCCCACTTCCTGCGAAAGCGACGAGGGCGTGCACACGGTGGTGGAGAAGGAATAATAAACCCGGCCCACCGGGTTGAAGTTATCCTCGAGTTTGTCGTGGGCGAACGGTTCGACGATCATCCACGTGCCGTCTTCGCTTAGCTTGCTGTGGACGTATCGGGAGGCGCCGGCGGGGTCGCCCATGTCGTGCAGGCAGTCGAAGAAGGTGACGAGGTCGTAGTTTTCGCCGGGGAAGTCTTTCGCCTTGGCGGTCTGGAAGGTGACGTTGGTCAGGCCCTTTTCCTTGGCAAGCGCGGTGGCCTTTTCGATGGACGGAGCGTGGAAGTCGAAGCCGTAAAACCGGCTGTTGGGGTAGGCCTCTGCCATCAGCAGCGTGGAGTGGCCATAGCCGCAGCCGACATCGGCCACGCGCGCGCCTTTCTTGAGCTTATCCGCGACGCCATCGAGCGCTGGAAGCCACGACGGGATCAGGTTGGCCTTGTAGGAAGGCTTGAAGAATTTGGCCACGCCGCAGAACAGGCAGGAGTCGTGATCGCCCCAGGAGACGCCCTGGCCGCTCTTGAAAGCCTCGGTGACCTTGGGTTCGTCGGCGAACAGAGAGGCGATGGAATAAAAGCCGCCGCCCAGATACACGGGGCTCTCCTCGTCGGCGAACACGGCGGCCTGTTCGGGCGTCAGGGAAAATTTTTCCTCCACGGGGTCGTATTCCAGGTAGCCGGAGGCCGCCTGGTTGCAGGCCCACTCCAGGATGTAGCGCTGTGCGGTCCCCGTTTTTTCGGCCAGTTCGGCGGGGGTGAGTGGGCCGTTTGCGGCCAGGGCGGTGTACAAGCCCAGGCGCTGACCGATGAGCACCAGGACGCTGCTGGTCGCCGCGCCCAGGTCGCCCACCATTTTCCCCATGAATTCATTGAGTTTGTCCGGATTGATGGTCTGCGTTGCGTTTGTCATTGCTCTTTCTCCTTAAGTTAAATGGCTGTTGGCGATAATCAGTGGCTCAGGAATTAAACCGACTGGTTGGTTTAATTGTTGTGCAAAAAAAATCAGCCTCTTGGTGGCGTCTCCGCCAAAGCCTTGAGGCGGTTTTTGAAGTTATCGAAGCTTCTGTGCACCACGCTCCAGTCCTGATTGACGCGTGCGAGGAGGATGGCCCCCTCCATCATCACCAGAAGATCCTCCGCCAGCTCGCGGGCGCTGGGTCCGCCGGGCTTTTCGGGCTTTGCGGCGGGGGCAAAGATAAGCGCGAGTCGATCTTCCAGCCTGCTGAACAAGCCGGCGACCTGCTCACGAATTTTCGGATGCGTGTTCGCCATCTCCAGGCCCAGGTTGCCGAGCAGGCAGCCGCTGCCCCAAAGCGCCTGCGAGGCTTTGCTGATATGGTCGACGAAGGCGAGCATCCTCTCGTGCGGCGGCAATTGATTGAACGGCCCCTCGAAAATTTTTTGGCTGCCGCCGGCGTGATACCACTCCAGCAGCGCCAGGCTGAGTTCCTCCTTGGAGCCGTAGGCGTGGTAAAAGCTCCCCTTGCTGACGCCGGCGCGGTCACAGATTTCATCGACGGTGGTGGCGGGGTAGCCTTTGCTGAGCATCAGGACCATGGCGGCGTCGAGAAGCTTTTCCTGGGTGGCTGACGTATTCATGAGGGCAGTTTAGACCAACTGGTCGGTCTAGTCAAGGGAAAGTTTAGAATTCCGGTTATTTTTTTATCGATGCGGAAGCGTCAAATAAAAGAATTGCGGGGCTTAAGCGTGCGGTTAACGACGGTGCTAATAAAAAGCCCCAGGCGGGGAGGCTTGAGGCCTCGCGCCTGGGGCTCCTGGTTCGTCGGATTATTTAAAGCATTTGCCCGTGGCCAGTAACGCCACGAACCCGATAATGGATAATCCGATGATGAGCGTCATCAGATAGATATCGCTGAACATAAACTCACCTCCTTAGAGTTCCTTAGTTAGTTTTGCAGGAAGAAGTGGTTGATCCACAGCATGAGAATGCCGAGCAAAATGGAGCCGACAAATCCGGCGTGGATCAGAATGTGAAATAATGAATCCTTGTCTACACCAAAGAATCGGTTGATATTGGTTTTCATGGTGTCCTCCTTGTTTCCTGGCCCAGCCGTTTGTCGCGGCGGGCGGCATTGGCTTTCCCCGGCTCATTCCCCAGGGATATCCATGCATTTACAATATAAGATGCCTTGCATAATATTTGGTTTTTTATATAAATTTTATATAATAGTTTGATTTAATCAAATGATTTGGGTTATGAACTATCTGAATTACCAGCATCTGTATTATTTTC
>QJZQ01000200.1 GCA_003246675.1 Nitrospirota bacterium
CAGCGGCACTGGCTTCAAGTTCCGGCACGAAGAAAAAGCCGATTGCCTTCGCGCCCTCGACAAGGCATTATTTCTCTACCGCAACAAGGCGGCATGGCGCCGCTTGCGGCTCGCCGGAATGGCCGAGGATTTCAGCTGGACGCGGGCGGCCGAAAAGTACAACCGCCTTTACCTAAAGGCGCTTCGCACCTGAGCGCCCTCCCCCTTGGCCTCGAAATACTTTAAAATACCGTACAGCGGGTAACCGGCGTTCGGAGACTTTTGCACAGGGTCGGCGACCCCCTTGGCCTCGAAATATTTTAAAATACCGTACAGCGGGCGACTGGCACTCGGAGACTTTTGCACATGATCGACGACCACCTTGGTCTGGAAATATTAAAAGAGATCTCGCGCATCGCCAGTTCCACACTGGATCTCGACGAGACCCTCGAGCAGATCATCCAGATCATCAAAAACAAGATGCGCATCGACGCCATTTACCTCGCCGAGGACCCCGGCAACCTGCTGCACCTGCGCGCCTCCAGCGGCCTGCCTCTGGAAGCCTCCGGCCAGGTCAAGCTGGAGCTCGGCAAAGGGGTGACCGGCTGGGTGGCCGAGCATAAATGCAGCCTGGCCCTTCCCGAAGCCATGCAGGACCCGCGTTTCGTCCTGTTCCCGGAAATCCAGGAGGAGCGCTTTTCCTCCATGCTTTCGGTTCCCATTCTCTTCGACGAGGCATGCATCGGCGTCATCAACGTCCACACCCTCGACCGGCGCGAATTTTCCGCCGTGGAAACCGCCATCGTGGAAACCATCGCCAACCAGGTGGCGGGCGCGCTCAGAAACGCCCTTTTGTTCCACAACAGCCAGCGCCTGCTGAAAGAGCAGACGATTCTCTACGACATCGGCCTGGCGGTGCAAACCACGCTGAAACTCGAACATGGGCTCTGGGTCATCCTGAGCGGCATCACCATGGGCGAGGCGGGGGGGTTCAACCGCGCCATGCTGTTCCTCCTCAACGAAAAAAACCACAGCCTCGACGGCGAAATGGGCATCGGGCCGGATTCGGAGGAAGACGCCTCGCGCATCTGGGCCGAGTGGGGGAAAAAGAAGGTCGATCTGCTCAACTGGATCATGGTCGAGGCCGACAAGGACGAGTTCAAGCACTCCAGGTTCAACCGCTTCGTCCGCTCGCTGAGCTTTCCCCTGGTGGGAGAAGGCAACATCCTCACCGAAACCGCCCTCCAGAAACAGCCCTTCGTGGTGAGCGACCCGCACCAGCACCCCCTCGTCACCCGCGAATTCATCGAGACCCTGGGCGTCGAGGCGTTCGCCACCGTGCCACTCATCGCCCACGAGACGGCGCTCGGGGTCATCCTGGTGGACAACCGCTACAACCATCGGCCCATCACTCAGGAACAGCTGCGCCTGCTCACCCGCTTCACCACGCACGCGAGCTGGGTCATCGAAAACACCCGCCTGTTTGGCAAGCTCCTCGATACCAACCAGGAACTCCTGTCCACCAAGGAGCAATTGATCGAAAAGGAAAAACTCGCGGCGCTCGGCGTGGTCTCGGCGGAATTGGCCCACGAAATCAGGAACCCCCTGGTTTCCATCGGCGGTTTCGCCCGCCGGCTGGAGGACAAGCTGCGGAAAGTTTCGGCAGAGCACACCGGGATCGAGGATCTGGAAAAGGCGACCGAATACTCCAATATCATCCACACGGAGGTGAACCGCCTCGAACAACTGCTGAAGAACATCCTGCTGTATTCCCAGGCGGGGGCCCTGAACCTGGAAGAAGCCTCGATCAACGAAATCATAGATGAGACAATATCTATATTTAAATCGGGACTTTATGGCAAAAATATTAATGTGAATTATGAGAAGTGCGATAATCTGCCGGCGCTCTTTATCGACCGGCAGAAGATCCGTCAGGTGTTCATCAACCTGTTTTACAACGCCATGGACTCCATGCCCGAGGGCGGCGAATTGTCCATCGAAACCCGTACCCAGCCCGAAAGCCACCCGCCGGATCACGTGACGGTGCGTATCGAAGATACCGGTGGCGGCATTCCCCAGGAGGCATTCCAGAACATCTTCAACCCGTTCTTCACCACCAAATCCTCCGGCACCGGGCTCGGGCTTTCCATCTGCCGCAAGATCGTCGAGAGTCACGGGGGCACCATCCATATCGTCAACAATATCGGCAGCGGCATCACCATCTTCATCCATTTACCATTGCAAAAACCTGCCGATTATTATAAAAACTAGTATCCCCGCGCCCATTCAATCTTGGGAGCCATCGCCCCAGGGTAAGTTGAGCATCCTGATTTCAGTGAGTTAGGTCAAAGCGGGTTTGCCGGGAGTTCCCTAATGATTAAAGTGCTGGTGGTAGACGACGAAGAAAACATCCGCCTGCTCTATCGGGAAGAGCTGGAGGACGAGGGTTATGCGGTGACGGTGGCCGCCAACGCCAAGGAGGCCCTCGAGGCCTTCCGTTCCACTCCTTTCGACATGATCGTCCTCGACATCAAAATGCCGGACATGGACGGCATCGAGCTTCTGCGGATCATCAAGGAGGAAAATAAGGATATCCCGGTGGTCCTGTGCTCGGCTTACGGCCGCTACAAGCAGGACTTTCGCATCTGGGCCTGCGACGCCTACGTGGTTAAATCCGCCGATCTGGATGAACTCAAGTTAACCCTCCGGCAAGTGCTGAGCGCCTAGAGCCAGCGCTCCGGCTCCCAGACTGACATGACCCAACCCGTCATCGAACCGAGATTCATTGCCGTGGAAGGCGCCATTGGGGCGGGTAAAACCTCTCTGGCCCGGCTTCTCGGCCGGCAGTACGATGCCAGGCTGCTGCTCGAAAAGGACGAGGAAAATCCGTTCATCGCGAAATTTTACGAAGACCGGGCCTCCTACTCGTTCCAGACCCAGATTTTTTTTTTACTGAGCCGCTACAACCAGTACCTGAGCCTGGCCCAGCGCGACCTGTTCGACTCGGTCGTCCTCATCGACTACCTGTTTCAGCGGGACCGGGTGTTCGCCCAGCTCAACCTGGAAAGCCACGAACTCAGGCTCTACGAGCAGATTTACGACCTGCTGAAGCCCAAGATTCCCAGCCCCGATCTGGTGATCTTTTTGCAGGCCGACACCAGCGTGCTCAGGCGGCGGGTGGAAAAACGAAACCGGGAGTACGAAACCGTTATCGACCCGGGCTACCTCGATTCGGTCAACAAGGCGCTCAATAATTTCTTTTTTTACTACTCCGAGACACCTCTGCTCGTCATCAATACCAACGAAATCGACTTCGTGGAAAAAAAATGCGACCTGGAGGAGTTGATTAAAAAGATCAACAGTCATAAAATAGGCCGAGAATATTACAATCCGCTTGGATCCTGACAGGACCGGGACGGGGCACAGTTGTACTTGCGATTCGCGCATTCTTGAAAAGCGCCGGGAAATGGGGACCCGAATGGGCCTCGAGTTTTTTTCCGGATGCCAGGCATGCGCAGCCAGTTTCTGCCCACCGGCGTTGCCTGTGGGCTTTTTTGCTCCTGGCGTCACCCCTCCCCTGCCTGCCCGGCGAAAGCGGACCCTTTTTGCGAAGGAGCCGCGATGAAAACCAAACCCGTCACCGTTCCGGAAATACTGGGCCGTAAGGCTTCAGGGAAAAAGATCACCGCGCTCACCGCCTGCGATTACGCATTCGCCCGGCTGCTCGACCCCACGGCGGTGGACATCGTTCTGGTCGGCGATTCCCTCGGGATGGTCGCTCTCGGCTACGAGAACACCCTGCCGGTGACCATGGACGAAATGATCGCCCACACACGCGCCGTCCGGCGCGGCCTCCACCAGGCACTTCTGGTGGGCGACATGCCCTTCATGTCCTACCAGGTTTCCGTTGAAGAGGCGGTGAAAAACGCCGGACGCTTCATCCAGGAGGCGGGCGCCGCCGCGGTGAAGCTGGAGGGCGGGCAGCGCGCCGCCGAAACCGTGGCCGCCATCGTCGGCGCCGGCATCCCGGTGATGGGGCACATCGGCCTGACGCCCCAATCGGTGCACCAGTTCGGCGGTTACCGGGTTCAGGGCAAAACGTTCCTCGATGCGCGCCAGATCCGTCAGGACGCCCGGCACCTGGAGAAAGCGGGCGCCTTTGCGCTGGTGCTGGAAGGCATTCCCGCCGACCTGGCCGGGGAAATCACCGCCGACGTAAAGATCCCCACCATTGGCATCGGCGCCGGTCCGCTGTGCGACGGGCAAATCCTGGTTCTGCACGATCTCCTCGGGCTGACCGACGGCTTCACCCCAAAATTCGTGAAGCGTTACGCCGAACTGGGCGCCCTGGCCCGTGAAGCGGTGGAGCATTACATCGAAGAAGTGCAGGCGGGGTCGTTTCCCGCACGCGAGCACAGTTACCAGGTCGCAAGGGAAGACTGGCCCGCGAAGACCGGAAAAAACTGCGGCTGAGGCATCCATTCATCATGAAGACGGTTTGCAGCCTGCAGAAAATGAGGGATCTCTCCCGCGAGGTGCGGCGCTCGGGGCGCACATTGGGCTTCGTCCCCACCATGGGCGCCCTGCACGAGGGACATCTGAGCCTGGTCCGCCAATCGGTCGCCGCGTGCGATTTCACGGTGGTGAGCATTTTCGTCAACCCGGCTCAGTTCGGGGAAAACGAGGATCTGGCCGTGTACCCGGAGGATCTGGAAAACGACCGGCAAAAGCTCCTCTCGGCGGGAGCCGATATTTTATTTCTGCCCGCGGCGGCGGATATCTACCCGCCGGGCTTCAAGACGCATGTCAGCGTTTCCGGCATCACCGGGCAGCTGTGCGGAAAAAGCCGGCCGGGTTTCTTTCGCGGCGTCACCACCGTGGTCTTGAAACTGTTTCACCTGGTGGAACCCGACACCGCTTTTTTCGGGGAAAAGGACCGGCAGCAGCTGGAGGTGGTAAAAACCCTGGTGCGCGACCTGAACCTGGATGTGACCATTGCTTCCGGGCCCATTGTGCGCGAGGCCGACGGCCTGGCCATGAGCAGCAGAAACCGCTATCTCTCGGCCACCGAAAGGGCATCCGCCCTTTGCCTGAGCCAGGCCCTTTCGGCGGCCCGGAAACGGGTGGACGCCGGCGAAGGCTCGGCGGATAACCTGCGCCGCGAGATGCGCGGCATCATCGAAATGGAAAAGTTTGCCGAAGTGGATTACATTTCGGTGTGCGATCCTCGGAGTTTTGAGGAGCTGGAAGAAGTCGGGCGCGAGGCGCTTATCGCCCTGGCCGTCAAAATTGGCGGCACCCGGCTGATCGACAATTGCATAGTGGGGAGGAAGTGATGCAGCGAATCATGCTGAGAGCCAAATTGCACCGCGCGCGGGTGACCGCAACGGAAATCGACTACGAGGGCAGCATCGCCATCGATGAGGACCTGATGGATGCGGTGGGAATCCTTGCTTTCGAGCAGGTGCACATATATAACATAAATACGGGGAACCGCTTCATCACCTATGCGATCACCGGCGAGCGAGGCAGCGGAATCATCTCGGTCAACGGCGCGGCGGCCCGGCTGGTGCAGATTAATGATCGCATCATAATCGCGGCTTATGGTATTATGGACACCGATATCAAACCTTACGAACCTCAGGTGGCGCTTCTGGACATCGACAACGCCATCGTCAGCCAATGACCTTGAGAGGGTGTTCCCTCGCTTCGGCCCGTGCCGGCCGCGGAGGGGTTTTTTATTCATGAATTTGACGCAACCCCCTCGACAGGGATAATCCCATGTTTCAGTTAATTCTTGCCGTTTTAATGGCATTCACTTTATGGATGTGTCTCGACAGCGTCCAGCGCAAGGAACACGTGATCTGGATCGTGGTGATGATCTTCCTGTTCCCCATCGGAGCCATCGCCTATTACTTCGCCGTCAAGTCGAAGGGGCAGAAACCGGCGGGCGGGTCCCTCTTTCCCTCTCCCCAGACGAAGGAAGTCGATACCGAGGAAACCCTGCAACTCAAGGACCTGATCAAGAAATACCACAAGGCCTTCCACTACGAGAAGCTGGGCCAGTCCTACCTGGAGCAGAAAAAGTACGATCTCGCCATCCCGCAATTTGAGCAGGCCATTCAGCGGGACCCTGAAATGGAAGAAGCCCGCTACGGCCTCGCCAAATGCTATCATGGGCAGGCCCGTTACCAGGAAGCGGCGGCGGTGCTGGAGGAACTGACCCGGATCAACAAAAAATACGACTACGGCAACGCCATTTTCGGCCTGGCCGAGTGCTACCGGATGGCCGGGGAGGATGACAAGGCCCTTGCCACCTATGCCGAGGTGATCAACTCCTTCGCATTTTTCAAGGCCTACTACCACTACGCCCGGCTGCTCGATAAAAAAGGCAAGAAGCAGGAGGCCATCGACAACATGAAAAGCCTCATCGGCTCCTCGAAGGATCTCCCGGAATACAAGCTGGAGAAGGAGCGTTACTGGATCGACGAAGCTTATAAATTTTTAAGAAAAAATGGCGTCGAACTGGCTTAACCGCAACCGTTCGACCGTCCTAATGACCGTCCATGAAAGGTGGATCAAGTTATGACAATCCTGGCAGAAAACCTTAAAACCATCCGCAAAAACCTCAATTGCACGCAAATGGCCATATCCGAAGTACTGGAGATCGGCTTTCGGACGTACGTCCGCTATGAAGCGGGGGAGCGCGATGCGCCCATCTCCGTTCTCATCAAGATCGCAAGGCTGGGCAATCTCTCGCTCGACCGGCTGCTGACCACCCAGGTGACCCCGGAAGACCTGGGAATCCCCGATACCGACACGGTCCCCACATCCGTGAAAAAGCCCGAAGTCATCGGCGGCAGCATGGAGGAAGGACGGCTGAACTTCAAGGGAATCAAGAGCGATTTTCTCATCACCACCACCGCGCCCGAGAAAAAGCTCCTCTCGCAGTTTCGCAAGCTCGACCACGCCGGACGGGAAAATTATCTGCTGGACCTGGAATGGATGCTCAGCAACCCCCGCGCATTTCAGAAAACCGACGGCCGCAAGAAGGTGTCTCGTAAATCGCAGAAGGCCAAGAACGCCGCTCACCTGAAACGCATGGTGAAGGGGATCCCCAAGATCACCGTTCGCGGCTGACCCGAACCGGGGTCATTTGCGGAGAAACCGGCTCAGCAGGTCGTCCATCTCGAACAAGAGGGCGATCGGCCGGCCGTGCGGGCAGGTGTAGGGCAGCTCCGCCTGCTGAAGGTCGTCGAGCAGGCGGCGAATCTGCTCCGTGCCAAGCGTGTGGTTCACCTTGATGGCGCTGCGGCAGGACATCATGATGAGAATCTCGTCGTATTTCGTCTGCAGGGCCGTGGGGTCCTTGCCTTCCGGCAGGCGCTCGGCGATGGCCCTCAGCACCTGTTCGTGGTCGTCATTCTTGAGCAGCGCGGGCACCGAGCGCAGAAGAAAACCGTTCTCCCCGAAGGGCTCGATTTCCAGGCCCAGCCCGGCAAGCCAGTCCCGGTGTTCAGCCAACAACACCGCTTCCCCCGCCGAAAATTCCAGCGATACCGGAAATAGCAGTTGCTGCACCTCCACCCGCTTGGCTTCGGCCGCTTTCCTGAATTGCTCATAAAGCACCCGCTCGTGGGCGATGTGCTGATCGACAACAAGAATTCCCCGTTTCCCCTGCATGATGATGAAAGACCGGTCGAGCTGCCCGAGCGGCTCGAATTCGGAATAAATGACATCGGAAATCGCCCTCGGCCTGAGCCCCGCCGCCTCCACACCGCGCAAGGGAACAGGCGGGCTCTGGTAAAGCTCGCCCAGCGCCCGGGAAACGGCGGGGTGCTCGTCCTTCCTGTAGGGCGCGGCCAGCGGCGCCGCCGGCACCCGCCCTCCCTGGAACGGAGAGGGCCGTTGCTTAAAGTCGGTGGGCGTTTCGGCCACCTTCTGCCAGCCCGCCGGGGCTGAAGAGGTTTCACTGTATGGCAGGGACGGCGCGGGGCCTTTCTCGCTCCGGCTCAGGCCGGAGCGCACCGCGCCTGACACCAGGTGGTGGACCTCTTGCTGAAAGGCGAACCGCACCTCGTTCTTGCTCGGGTGCACATTGACATCGAGAAGGTGCGGGTCCATCGTCAGAAACAGGAAAATCACCGGATGCCGGCCCTTGGGCAGCAGATGGCTATAGCCGTGCTGCGTCGCGTGCAGAATGACCTTGTCGCGAATGGGCCGCTGGTTGACAAAGCAGTATTGGGCCTGGCGCGACGCCCGGGTGTACACCGGGCTCGACACAAAACCGCTCAATCGGTAACTGCCCTCCTCGGCCTCGACGCACACCAGTTCCCGCGCCATTTCGGCGCCGAAGAGTTCGGCGATGCGGTACAGCCGCTGGTCGGTGGGCAGCGTGTCGATGACCTGACGGCCATTATGAACGAGGGTGAAATGGATTTCAGGGTGAGCGAGCGCCTGCTGGGTCACCACCTGATTGATGTAGGAAAACTCGGTGCTGTCGCTTTTCAGGAATTTCCGGCGCGCCGGGGTGTTAAAGAATAACTGTTCGACATCGACCGTGGTCCCCCCCGGGCAGCCGGTCTCCCCCACCGTCGGCTCACCGCCGCCCTCGACGCGAATGAGGGTGCCCGCCGGGTCATCCCCGGCCAGGGTTTGCAGGCGAACCTTTGCCACCGAGGCGATGCTGGGCAACGCCTCGCCACGAAAACCAAGGGTGACAATGGCCTCCAGATCCCCCGCGCCTTCAATCTTGCTTGTGGCATGACGAAAGAACGCCAGCCGGGCGTCCTCCCTCCCCATGCCGGAGCCATTATCGAGCACCTGAATGCGCTTTTTACCGCCCGCTTCCACGTCCACGCGGATGCGCGTGGCCCCGGCGTCGATGGCGTTTTCCACCAACTCCTTCACCACCGAGGCGGGCCTCTCCACCACCTCCCCCGCCGCGATCTGGTTGGCCAGCTCGTCCGGCAGAATGTGAATACGGGAAATATTGTCCTTGGAACTTGCGGCAGGCATGAGAGTCGATGGGGTTAAACGTTGGCAGGGACTTTTTCAAATTGTAAATAAAACCGGGCGAATTGCAAGCTTATTGCAGGGAGGTGGTATGATGATCGAAAAGATTAAAGGCGACCGCCGCAACTTCCCGCCGGACCTCGCTTCGGCGGAGGTCGGGCCGGAACGCCCACGGATTCCACCGGAAAAGCTTTATGAAACTGCCCGAATCGCTCATCAGAAAATTCCTGCCGCTGCTGCTGGTATTATCCACCGCCGTGATCATGCTGAACGACCGCCTCTTCCCGCCCGGCGGATCGCCGGGAAAACCCGCGCAAGATGAAACAGCCCACGACGACCATGGCGATCACGATGACCACGACGATCCGGAAAAAAATAAGCTGATGGGGAATTTTCATTACAACGAGGGGAACCGCGACCTCGCCGAAGGCAAGCTGGAGGAGGCGATAAAAAACTACAAGATGGCCCTGCATCACAACGACCGCTTCGCCGAAGCCTACGTCAACCTGAGCACGGCCTACCTCAAGGCCCGGCGCTTCGAAGAGGCCGGGGAAAGCCTCGACCGGCTTGACGAAGTCGCCCCCGAAAGCCCGCACCTCCACTACAACCGGGCTTGCCTGCATTCCCTGACCGGCAACACCGCCCAAAGCCTCGAAGCCCTGCAACGGGCCGTGGACCTGGGCTACAGGGACAGGGGGCAAATCGAAACCGACCCGGACCTTGCGGCATTGAGGGAAAGCGCGAACTACAAAAGCTGGTTCGAGAAATTCAGCGTGGCGGCGGGCGAATCAGCTTTGCCCTGAATCGGGAAGATGGATGGGGATGGTGGTGACCTGGCCGTCCCGGTCGATGGCAAGGCCGCGCTCGCCGTTCAGGAACGCGAGCAACTCGGTGCCGATGGCTTCCCGTCGCCATCCCTGAAACAGGAAATGGTTTTCCAGGTCCTGTTTCTGGTCGAAGCATTTAACCAGGTCGTGCACCTGCTTGCGCTGCGCCAGAATGCTGGGCTCGATCTTCATTTCCTCCGAGCGGATCTGCACGAAAGCCGCCAGCAGCTCCTCCACCCCACGGCTGGTGACGTGGCCCTCGTTCTCCGGCAACACGGGGATTTCATCCTCCGGAACCTCTTTTCCCCTCTTGATCGCCTCGAGGATTGCCTCGCCGCTCTTGCCCACTTCCTTGCGATGGAAACCGCGAATCGCGCCCAGCGCATCCAGCTTGGTGGGGAGCTTGCGGGCGATTTCCAGCAGAGATTCATCGCGCACCACCGCCTTGGGCAGGCAGTCGCGGCGAATCGCCTCTTCTTCCCTCCAGGCCGCCAGTTCTCTCAGCGCGGCAAGGCTCACCGGCTTCAAACCGCGCAGACTCTTCACCCTCAAAAACTGCTTGCGGGGGTCGGGCAGCTTGAAATTGTCCGGGTTTTCCAGCGGCTCGAACTCGCCCTGCACCCAGCTCATGCGGTCGTATTTCTTCAATTGACGAAGCACCTTGTGGTAAACCGGAACCAGAAAACGGGCGTCGTCGAGAGCGTAGTCGATCTGGCTCTGGCTGAGCGGCCGGCGGCACCAGTCCGTGTAGGTTTCTCCCTTGTGGATTTTCTTGCCGATGGCCTTCATCACAATGCGCGCAAAGGAGATCTGCGCGCCCCAGCCCAACAGGGCCCCCGCCACCTGCGTATCGAAAATCGGCCTCAGCGCCTCCCCCGCCAAACGGTTGAGGATTTCGAGGTCCTGCCGGCCGGCGTGAAACACCTTGAGCACCCGGGTGTCGCGAATCAGGTCCAGAAACGGGTCGAGCACCGGAACCGCGATCGGGTCGATGGCGGCGCAAATCCCGTCGCTTGCCACCTGGATGAGCCCCAGGCGGTGAAAATAGGTCTTTTCGCGGACGAACTCGGTATCGAGGGCCAGCACTTCGGCGCCTTTAAGGCTTTCGCAGAGAGCGAGAAGCTGTTCTTCAGTGGTAACGTACACAAGTCTCTCCTAAGTCCTTGAAAAAAAAAGGAAGCCGAACGTTTATCTCCCTAAGGGAGCCATCTCGCACGTTCGGCTTCACTCCATTCTTATATCACAATCCGGACACCAGGAACTACACAACAATGAGCCCTCCACCCTTCCGGTGCAGCGAAAACGCCACCTCCGGCAGGCCAACCTTTTGAATCTAAATTTTTTAGGAGTATCAGAGTCTTCCGGCGGGCAATCAATAAACCTCTTCGAAGCCAACCCTCACAACACGCCTCGAATCCTTCGGCGACCAGTCATCTCCACCGAGTTCGTTGTCCTTGAAGTCCGGCAGGGCATTTTCGTTCTTCTTCCAGAACCGGTTGCTTAGCCGCTTGGGGGAAACCACTTTCTTCAGCTCTCCACTGGCGTCATAGATTTTCACTTCGAAAAACATAAGGCCTCCTCCTCTCGATAAATTTTTTGCGGGTGGCCGACCCGGCTGAACCCCTCCAGCTTTGTAACGCATACGAAGATAAAGATTTACCCTCCATGACGCAATAACATTAAATATAACCCATTGATTTGTCAATAATTATTATGATATTTATAGAAGTTTAGTATAAAAATTCATCCTTTTAGATCAAAATCATATAAAAAGTTCCTCTATTTATCTTTACAGTCACTGACTATGCGATAACCAGAGCCACTTCGCCCCATCAATGCGCCAACTTATTACATTTCAATGAATAAGCATTCTTCTCGCGGCGGAAAAAGTGAATTTGTTTGACAATTCCCACCGGATAACCTATTTTTGACCTGAAGTCCCGGTGTCGCGAACGCGGAAACTCCGCCGGAACGAGCGGCAGCCTTGATAATGATTTCCCCTGAAGATTCCACGCGCCCATGAGAGTCCTGGGATTAGACACAGCCACTCCACAAAGCAGTGTCGCCCTTCTGGATGACCACAGCATTTCCAAAGAAACGGTTCTCGACCCGCCCAGTCCTTACTCCAACCGCGTCCTCGCCATGGTGGACGGGGTTCTGAGCGCTGCGGGGGTGGGTCTGGACAGTGTCGATTTGTTTACGGTGACCCGGGGGCCGGGTTCATTCACCGGTCTTCGTGTGGGAATGAGCCTGCTCGAAGGCATGGCCATGGTCACGGGAAAGCCGGTGATGGGGGTCGACACCCTCGAAGCGGTGGCTGCCACCGTAACCGACACCGGGAAACCCATCTGCCCGGTGCTCGACGCCCGGAAGAAGGAAATCTACACCGCGTTTTTTCGCTACGAGGCGGGCCGCCTCCAGCGCGTTTCACCGGACCTGGCCATCGAGCCGGAACGTTTTATCGAGCACGTGCAGGAACCCACGGTGTTTGTTGGCTTTGGCCTCACCGAATACGGCGACTTTCTCGCCGAGCGGCTGGGTCCTCTATTTTTGACGAGTCCTGAAGCCGGAGGCCTCACGGTCGCGGCGAGCGCAGCCCGGCTGGCCTGGGGCCGCCTGAACGATGCAGGCCCGGATGCCTTAAAAAAGCAAGAATCCATCCATTATTTGAGAAAATCGGAAGCGGAAATCAATTACCTGAAGAAACACCAATGAGTGGAAAGGAAGGTCGGATATGGATATAAATGGGGATCTGCTGGAAAAAATCATGAAAAGCAACATGGAGTTCAAAAAACTTTATAAGGAGCACACCGAACTCAAACACAAGGTGGAAGACCTTAATAAAATGAAGTTCATTACCCCCGAACAGGA
This sequence comes from Nitrospirota bacterium, assembly GCA_003246675.1. GTDB lineage: Bacteria > Nitrospinota > Nitrospinia > Nitrospinales > VA-1 > SZUA-259. The sequence continues at coordinate 12,693 of QJZQ01000200.1, forward strand.
ACTGGAAAAAAAGCATCACCAGAAGCAGAAACTCAAAGCCAAGGACCGCCTGGAGCAGATCCTCAAGGAATTCCAAGAGGCCTCAAGCTAAAGAGACACCCGCCCGGCGCGGGGGGCCACCCCCGAATGCCGGGCTCATCCCTCGGGAAACACCGCCGGGAGGTTCCCATCCCGGCCCCTTTTCTCCGCCGTGAACCCCGGCGCCCCCATCGCCCAAAGAAGCCGGACCAGAAACCGGGCCGACACCGCTTTTTCGGCGGGGAAGTAATCCCCGATCACCCCCACCAGATCTTCCGCCAGCGCCGGCCTTGCCGCCAGGGCGCGGATGACGCGCCGGCACACGGCAGGCCGTTCGATCAACCGCTCAAGAGCCCGGCTGAGAACAAATTTAAGACGAAACTCCCGCTCCCGCTTTTCGCTGTAGCCCATAAGCGCCCGGGGGCTGAACTCCGCTCCGGCCAGCGCCCGGCCTGCCGCCTCCGCGGCGATCTTCGCGCTTCTTAGCGACAGGTAAATGCCCTCTCCGGTGAACGGGTCCATGAACCCCATGGCGTCGCCCACGAGCAGCAACCGGCCGATGGCGGGCGGCCGCACCGAATAGGCCAGAGAATCCACCGTCCTCACCTTTTCCATCGGCGCCGCCCCGGCCAGCAGCTCCCGCCGCGAGGCACAGGCAAGCACCGTCTCCACATAGAACTCCTGCGGATCGCGCCCCTTGAGGACGGCACCGTCCACCACCAGCACCGTGTTGACCTCGCCCGGCCCCGTGGGGGCGATGCCCGTGTAACCCGGAGGATGGACATGCATATAGCAGTAGGGCGCAAAGTCCCGGCCGCCGTGCCAGTGCGCCGCCAGGGCGATTTTGACTTTTTTCCCTGCCGGCTGTTTCCTGAGCCCGAACCGCCGTATGGAAAGACAGTTCCGGCCGCCCGCGTCGATCACCAGCCGGGCAGGCATCTCGAACGAGGTTCCGGCCGGGTCCCGGCCCGTCACCCCCGCCGCCGCGCCGTCCCGCAGCATGAAATCCGTCACGGCGTGCTCCTCCAGCACCTTCACGCCGCAGTCCCGCGCCCGCTGAAGAATCAGCGCGTCGAGCACACGCCGGGGCACCGAAAGGCTCGACATCGGCGGGCCGCCCGGAAACTGCGGCGGGTAATCGACCACCAGCGGCCGCTCGTTGTAGGCAGACAGGAAAATTCCCTTGAGGCGCACAGGAGCTGCGGCTTCGATGCGCTCCAGAACCCCCATCTCGGCAAGCAGGGCATCGGCGGCGGGGCTGATGAACTCGCCGCAGACTTTATCGCGCGGGAAGCGGGCACGGTCGAGCAGCGTCACCGAAAGACCCTGGAGGGCGAGAAAGATCGCCGACGCGGCGCCGGCCGGGCCGCCGCCCACCACCACCACATCCGCCGGCTTCATCGCGCCGCCTGAGGGAGGTTCGTCCCCACGACCGCGATACGATAGGGAAAATGGCGAATCACCCGCGCCCCGTCGATGCCCGCCTCCCGGGCCATCGTCTGAAACTCCTGCGGGGTGAACGCGTTCATCACCGAGACCGGCGCGTCGTAACGGGTGAGGCGATTTTGGGTGAGAAGGCGGGTGAGCAGCCAAATGGCGGCGAACGCCACCCGGCTGCGATGCAGGTCGTTAACCACGAAGCCCTGCCTCCCCAGCGCCGCCAGGGTCCGCAGGATGTCCACCACGCCCTGCCGCTCGAAATGGTGCAGCGACAGGGAATTGGTGACCAGGTCGAAACTTCCCGGGGCGAAGGGCAGAGAAAAAATATCGCACTGCACAAAGCGGATCTCGGGAAAGGCCCGCGTTCTCTCGCGGGCGAAGCGCAGCATCTTGGCGTTGATATCGATGGCGGTGACGCGGATGGGAACGTTCATGCGGCGCGCCAGTTTCACCACCTCCACCGGCTGATCGGCCGAACCGGTGGCCACATCGAGCAGCGTGAAGGGCGCGGGGCCGGCATGCCGGGCGAGAAAACCGCCGACGTGCTCAAGCAGGACGCGGTAGCCGCTCAGGTAGCGGTTGACCCGTTCCACATCCCGCAAACTGTCGCACACCTCCTCGAAGGGCGCCTGGTCGAGGTCGAGCAACTCGGCCCGCAGGCAGCGTGCGGGTGGCGGGAAAATCATCGTCCGCCTCCCGCCCCCCCGGCCCACTCGCAGACCAGGGCCGCGTGCGGGCTTGCGCCTTCAGGGAGATTCGGGCGCATGGAGGAAATCAGCCCTTGAAGAAATAATACATCTCGCCGCGAGAAACTTTCCCCCTGGCCAGCGAGGAGGCGATTTTCAGGAAAGGGATGCGCGTGGGGGGAATCAAAATCAGGAGACCGATGGCGTCGGTCACGATGCCCGGCGTCATGAGCAACAGGCTCGCAACAGCCATCACCGCGCCGTTGACCACCCCTTTCTCAGGTGGCGTGCGCGACTTCAGGTTCCACTGCATTTTTTCGAAATACTCCTTGCCCCAGCTGCGGCCCACCACCACCCCCACCAGAAACGTGAGCATGATGAGCGAAATCGTGTTCAGGATGCTGATCTTATCGCTCACCCAATGAAGCCCCAGCAGTTCCACCAGCGTTGCCACGGCGAAAGCCAATAAAACGGTTACCTGCATGATTGATTCCTCTGAAACCGAATAAAAAAATGACCGGCCGCGAACCGGCCGGGGAGTGTGTAAAACCAAAGTATCACGCCTAAAGGCCCGCTCCAAGCAAAAATCCCACCGGCCGGAACCCCTGATTTCAAGGAGCTATGGCATTTTCCATTCAAGAAAACGCGGGTTTCACCGCCATGAAGCAATAGGGCAGCAAGACAAACTCACGGCGGCCGCCAGCGTGTCCGCAACAGGAGAGACCCCCCATGAGAGCACTCACCATCGATGACGATCTGGATTTTCTCAAGATCCTCGAAGTACACCTGAAAAAAATCGGATACGTCACCACCGCGATCCACACTTCCAGTCATATCCTCAAAGCCATCAGCGAAGACAAGTTCGACCTCGTTCTTGTCGACTGGATGATGCCCGAGGTCGACGGCATCACCATCATCAAGGCCATTCGCAGCCGGGATCGCTACCTGGGCCACCGCACCCGGGTGATCATGGTCACCGCCATCAACAACGCCCTCGCCCGCTCCTACGCCCAGCAGAGCGGCGCCGACGGCTTTCTGCCCAAGTCCGAAAACCCCGAAACTTTCGGCCTGCAGCTCATGAACACCATCCGCACCGTCATGAACACCCCCGTCAGCGCCTGAGCCGCGGGGGGAGGACGCTACGGTTTCATCGCCCGGGAAAGCAAGGCGGCGATGTCCGCGAGCTGCCCCGGGCCGATGAACTGCTCGATGTTCTGCTTGTCCGGGTTGTCCTGGTGATGCATCCCCGCGAAAGCCCGGTAAAACCTCTGCCGCCCGGCTTCGTCGGAAAAATCGTGCACCGCGGTCAGAGCGCCCCCCTTGCCGCCGCCCACCCCTGCCAGAGGATGACAGAACAAACAATTATCGGTGTAGGGCGCAAGCCCGGCGCGCGCCGCAGGCGTGGCCGCCGCCAGCGCTTCGAGCGGGGCATAATAATCCCGCAGGCGGACGAAACGGATTGCGCGAATATTTGCCGTCATGAACCGTTCCTTGCGCGGCGCATCGCGGCCTTCGGGAACCAGCACCAGGAGCGGCCTGAGCCAGCCGGGGACCACGGCCCCTTCCCCGGTGATCTCGATACGCGTGGCCAGGGTCAGGCCGTAACGGCGGATATCCTCCACTGAGATCAACCCCTGATAGTCATCGAAGCAGTCGAGAAGCACCGCATCGCTTTGCCCTTCGGGATCGTACTTTTCCAGCAGCGCCGCAAACTCCAGCGCATAAAAACGCGAACCTGTGTAACCGAGGGCGCGGTCGAAATAGCCGCTGCCCATCTCGCGCCCGCCGATCGCCTCCAGCTCTTTAAGGCTCAAACGCGCCTCAAAAGCCGCACCGGAGGCCCCCGGCGGCCCCGCAATGCGATAAACGCCCTCCCCCGCCCAGGCGTTCGCGGCCAGGCCAAGAAGCAGGGCCCCGGCCCAACCCCGGACCCAGGCGGCAGGACGCCCCCCGGCGCGGGGGGAAGAACCGCAAAATATTTGTTTCACCCTGGAAAACCCTTTATGATAATGGCGAATGAAAATTGCAAGCGCAGCCGCGCTTGAGTCACGCCCGGCCGGCACGCCCGCCGGGCCTTCAAAGAGCGGCCCCACGCACTCAGACAAGGCGCCGCCGCCTTAAGGAAAACCCAACTTATCATGGAAAATACATCCACGGGATTTGAAATTAAACCGGAACGCATGGATTTCAGGGCGTACTCGATTTCCTGGAACCTCACGAAACGTTGCAACCTCAATTGCGACCACTGCTACCTCGACGCCGCATTCCGCGGCGGCCTGATGAAAGACGAACTCAACACCGAGGAGTGTTTCCGGGTCATCGACCAGATCGCCGAAGTGAACCCCAACGCGTTTCTCATCCTCACCGGCGGCGAGCCGCTGCTCAGGCCGGACATTTACGACATCATCCGCTACGCCGCGGAGAAAAAATTCATGGTCGTCCTCGGCACCAACGGCACTCTCATCAACAAGGCCAACGCCCAGAAGATCAAGGCCGCGGGGGCGCATGGCGTCGGCATCAGCATCGACTCGATGGACCCCGGCAAGCACAACACCTTCCGCGGCGTCGACAAGGCCTGGGAAAATTCCATGCACGCCTTTGACGTGCTGAACGAGGTGGGGGTGGATTTTCTTATCCAGATGTCGGTTTCCGACATGAACTATCAGGAAATACCCGAGGTTGTGGCGTTCGCCGAGAAGATCGGCGCGGTCGCCTTCAACCTGTACTTCCTGGTGTGCACCGGGCGCGGCCAGGGCAACACCGACATCTCCAACGAAGCCTATGAGAAGGCCCTGAAGACGCTCTACGAGCAGCAGATGAAATACAAGGGCCGCCTGATGATCAACTCCAAATGCGCGCCGCAGTACAAGCGCGTGGTCTACGAGAACGATCCCGATTCGGTGTACACCCGCACCTATTCCGGCGGCTGCCCGGCGGCCACTCACTACAGCCGCATTTCACCGGAAGGCAACCTCACCCCCTGCCCCTTCATCGAAGAATCGGTCGGCAGCCTGAAGGAGCGGACGTTCAAGGACCTGTGGGAGAACGCCCCGCTGATGCTTCAGCTGCGCGACCGCAAGAACCTGGAAGGCAAGTGCGGCACCTGCGAATTTTCCGCCATGTGCTCCGGCTGCCGCGCCCGCGCCTTCGCCGACACGGGGAACTACATGGCCCCCGACACCTCGTGCGATTACGAGCCCGGCCAGCACGGCGGCAAGGAAATCACCCTGAAGATCGAGGACACCCTGGGGCTGGAAGTGGAATACCGCACGCAGTGGACCCCGGAGGCGAGAAGCCGGCTCGACCGCATCCCCTCGTTCGCCCGGGGCATGGTGGTCAAGGGCATCGAGCGGTTCGCCGAGGAGCGCGGCATCGCCCTCATCGACGAAGAGGTGGTGAAAAAATCACGCGAGGAAATGATCACCAAACGTGGCGCCATGTTCCCCTTCCTGAAAAAATTCATCAACTCCGAGAACGCCTGAAGCGGCCGCTAGCGGCCGCGCTTGTAGAGGTCGCCGACGCGGAAACCGGGCCGGTTGATGTCGGCGTTTTCGCCGGCGGCAAGCTCGGCCACCACTTCGCCCCGGTAGTCCTTCACCTTGCGGAAAAGCGGGTGCGTGATATCGAGTTTGAGGTTGGTGAGCGCCGCGGTGATCTTGCCTCTGCCCTCGAGTTCGATTTCGCAGACGATCTCCCCCGACTCGTCGGACCGGAAGACGTCGGTCACCTGAAGCGGAGTTTTCTTGTCGACAAAATGGCCAAGCTCCCGAAACAGGTCGATCACCGGCCCCTTGCCATACACCCGAAACGGGATTTGCTTCTTCACCTCTCCCAATAGCCCCTGAGCGCTCACGTTTTCCCTCCGAAGAATTAAGACGCCTCTCGGCAGCACAGCCGGAAGGCCTTGTAAAATCAGGCTTAAATCTACCCCCGGCAAAAATAAAAGTCAAGCCTGCGAGGGCTTTGGATAACCAGATGATTTTCCCGCGCGCAAGGAGTATGATTGGAAAATAATTGGTATTTTTTTGCCTCAGGGCCCCCAGGTTGCCCCGCGGGAGGCGCACAGGGCGGTCAAGCCTTGACAAGGCCCCAATATTTCACTAGGTTGGGCAAATTACCGTTCCGATAAATTATATCGCACTTGTGAACAAGCTCTTAGTGGCCGCAAACATATCTCTTCTGCTCGCCCTCGCCGGACTCGGGTTCTGGAACATGAGCCTGTGGACTCATCCCGCCTACCCGGACCGCGTGGATGGAGCGGCGGTCACGCCGCCGCCGAGAGACCCCCCGGCCATGCCGGTGGCTCGCAAACCCTACAGCCCAAGCGCCATCAACGTGACAACGCAGAGCAACCTGTTCCGGGAAGAGCGTAAGCCCCTCATCGTACAAACAGCAACGCAGAACAATGAAACCGCCGCCGCGAGCCAGCCCGAAATACCCCCGCCCAACCTGACCCTGCGCGGCGTGATCCTCATGAACGGCGTACAACTCGCCCTTCTCGAGGGCAGCTACCCGGTGGCCCAGCCCGGCGCCCAGGTCATGCAAAAACCTCTGACCCACAAAGGTTACGGCGTGGGCGCGCGCATCGGCGAATATAAAGTCACCCGCATCGAAAAAACCGGCATCACCCTCGGCAACGCCAAAGGCGAGGTGCTGAACCTCAAGCTCGAGAAATTTCCCACCGAGCAACTGGTGTTTCCCGCCGGCACCAGGGCGGAGAAACCCAAGACCATAAACCAAAAAGCCGCCAAAACCAACGCCTCACAGGGGAATAAGAACGGCAAACCCAGCCGGGAAAGCCGCACCCGGGCGAGCACGAAATAGGACGTGAAATGATGCTCAAGAAAGTCGATCCGGTCGAAAGGATTCTTCTCAGGCACAAGAAGATCACGCCCAAGGCCATGGAAGAGATCAAGGCGAGCCACCTGCATAAAGGCGCTTACCTGGGGAAAACCCTGATCGACCACGGCTACCTGCATGTTCAGACCCTGCTCGACACCCTGAGCGAGGAGCTGCGCCTGCCTTGCCTGAAGCTCGCAGACTTTCCGAAGGACCAGCTGCCGGTGGAGGGGTTGAACATCTCCGGAATCTTCCTCAAGGAAAAAGTCATTTTCCCGCTGAAACAGGAAAACCAGACCCTCACCCTGGCGGTCTTCGACCCTTTCGACCTGGCCACCCTCGAGAACCTGAAAACCACCCAGGGCAAGAACATCGACATCGTTCTTTCCAGCGAGCAGGACATTCTCGAAGCCCTGGAAACCTTTTACGGCGCCGGCGGCTCGGCCATGGGCCGCATGGTGGGCAACATTCAGCAGGACGACTACCAGGTCGCCGATGCCGACATGGAGGACATGGAGCACATCCGCGACATGGCCTCCGAGGCGCCGGTCATCAAACTGGTGAACCACATCATCTCCCAGGCCATCGAGATGCGCGCCAGCGACATCCACTTCGAACCCTTCGCCGACGACCTGCACCTGCGTTACCGCATCGACGGCATGCTGCACGAATTCGAAGCGCCGCCCAAACGCCTCAACTCGGCCATCGTCACCCGCATCAAGATCATGGCCAAGCTCGACATTTCCGAGAGGCGGCTGCCGCAGGACGGGCGGATCAAACTCAAGATTCTTGGCAAGGACATCGACATACGCGTCTCCACCCTGCCCACCCTGTTCGGTGAAAGCGTGGTCATGCGTATTCTCGACCGCGGCAACCTGTCGGTGAACCTGGAGCACCTGGGCTTTCCCGTGAAACCGCTCTCGCAGCTCGAGGCGCTGATCCACAAGCCCTACGGCATGCTGCTGGTCACCGGCCCCACCGGCAGCGGCAAGACCACCACCCTGTACGCCGCCCTGGCCAAAATCAACACGACCGACAAGAAAATCATCACCATCGAAGACCCCGTCGAATACCAGATGCGCGGCGTCAACCAGATCCACGTCAAATCGCAGATCGGGCTGACCTTCGCCAGCGGCCTGCGTTCCATCGTCCGGCAGGACCCGGACGTGATCATGGTGGGCGAAATCCGCGACTCGGAAACCGCGGACATCGCCATTCAGTCGGCTCTCACCGGTCATCTGGTGTTCAGCACCGTTCACACCAACGACGCCGCCGGCGCCATCACGCGGCTTCTGGACATGGGAATCGAGAACTTTCTCATCTCCTCGGCGCTGCTCGGGGTGCTGGCCCAGCGCCTGGTGCGCGTGATCTGCGCCGACTGCAAGGAGCCCACCCAGCTCAACCCGCAACTGGGGGAAGAACTCGGGCTGCTCGGCCACCACGATATCACGGTGTACCAGGGGGCCGGCTGCAAGAGCTGCAGCCAGACCGGTTTCCGCGGCCGGGCGGGCATTTTCGAACTGCTGGTGGTGGACGACGACATCCGCCAGCTCATTCTCTCCAAGACCTCGGCCCACATCATCCGCGATGCCGCACGGGAAAAAGGCATGCGGACCCTGCGCGAGGACGGCTGGGAAAAGGTTGTGGCGGGCACCACCACCGTCGAGGAGATTTTACGAGTCACCCTGAGCGACCGCGGTTGACCCCCCGGGCAACGCGGTGCGATAAGACGCCATGACGGTTTATTACTACAAAGCCACGGACCAGAAGGGAAAGTTCGTCGAGGGCAGCCTCGAAGCTCCGGACGCCCGCGCCGCCGCCGAGAACGTGCGCCAGCTCAACTTTTATCCCGTCGAGGTTTCGGAGCAGAAGATCTCCAGCGGGTTTTCCCTCGACCTCAAACTGCCCGCCGCCGATTACTTCAAGCGCACGTCGCAGAAAGAACTCCTGATCCTGACGCAGCAACTCGGCACCCTGGTGAACTCCGGCCTCACGCTCGACGAAAGCCTGGCCAGCGTCTCCCGGCTATCGGATAAGGAATCCACGCGCAAGATGCTCACCGGCATCCACCAGCGCGTGCACGCCGGCAGCTCTTTTGCCGAAGCCCTCGCCGAGCACCCCAGGGTGTTCTCCAAACTTTACGTCAACATGATCCGCGCCGGGGAAAACGGCGGCCTGCTGGGGGACTCCCTCGATCGCCTGGCCGACTTTATGGAAAAAGCCGAGGACCTCAAGCAGAACATCCGCTCCGCCATGATGTACCCCTGCTTTCTGGTCTTTTTCAGCGTCGCCGCGGTGCTCTTCATGTTCGCCGTGGTCATCCCCAAATTTTCCACCCTGTTCGACGAGGCGGGCCAGGCCCTCCCCTTCATCTCCCGTGTCATGCTGGGAATGAGCGAACTCGTCATGCAGTACGGCTGGCTGCTCCTCCTGCTGTTTATCGCCCTGGCGGGAGCCTTCGCGCTATACCTCAGGAGCGACAAGGGAAAAACCAACTGGGATACCTTTCTGCTCAAGGTGCCGCTCATCGGCGACCTGATCCGCAAGGTGGAAGTCTCCCGTTTCAGCCTCACGATGGCCACCCTGCTCAAAAGCGGCGTGCCCGTGCTGCCCGCGCTCAACATCGTGCGCACCATCCTGAGCAACCGCGTCATCCTGGCGGCGATGGAGCCCCTGCACCACGGCCTCAAGGGAGGCAAGGGGCTTTCAGGGCCGCTCAAGCAGACGGGGGTGTTCCCCGCGATGGCGGTGCACATGATCACCGTGGGCGAAGCATCCGGGAAAATGGAGGAAATGCTGCTGCGCGTGTCCCACACTTACGACAAAGAGGTAGCGCGGGCGATCAAGCAGGTGATTTCGCTGATCGAGCCCATCCTCATCACTTTCATGGCAATGGTGATCGGCTTCATCGTGATCTCCATGCTGCTGGCGATATTCAGCATCAACGAAATCAATTTTTAGCAACCCTCACGGCACCCAGGAAAAGGAACCCATGAACGACCGCTCATCCATTTTCACAAGGCCCCTTAAAAACCATCGAGGTTTCTCGCTCATCGAGATCATCGTGGTGATGGTGATCATCGGCATCCTCGCTTCCCTCGTCGGCCCGAAGCTGTTCGGCCACGTCGATACCGCACGCCAGCAGGACGCGCAGGCGCAAATCGAACTTTTCGGCCAGGCGCTGGACCTGTACCGCCTGGAAAAGCATAAATACCCGACGACGGACGAAGGGCTCGAGGCCATCCGGCCCTACCTTAAGAAGAACATTCCGAAGGACCCGTGGGGCAACGAATACGTCTACCGCTCGCCGGGCGAACACGGCGATTACGACCTGATGGCCTACGGGGCCGACAACGCCGAAGGCGGCGAAGGCAACGATCAGGATATCGTCAGCTGGGCCAGTTTTGAAAAATCGTCGTCGCATTGAGAAAAGCAAAGACGGGATCACCCGGCGGAATCCGGCAATCGTCCGCATTTGGAAAAACTTTGAAAAATCATCGGCGTGTTGAGACAGGCGAAGACGGGTTCACCCTGCTTGAGCTGACGCTCGTTCTTATCCTGATCGGGCTGTTCGCGGCGCTCACCGTGCCTTACGTCACCCAGGCGCTGGACCGCGTGCAGGCAGGCGCGGAGGTGCGAAAGATCGCCTCCTCCCTGCGGGCCGCAAGAAGCGAGGCCATCGCGCAGAAACGCCTGCTGACGTTTCACGGCGACCTGTCACAAAACACATACTGGCTCTCGGGACCCCCGGGAACCGAGGCTCCCCAAAAACAGCGGCAGCTCGGGCAGCCGGTCCATTTCAGCGAATTCAGCAACCATAACGAATCGCAAACCGAGGGCGGGTTCCTCATCCGCTTCTTTCCCCTGGGCAACGCCAGCGGCGGCTCGATTCGCATGGAGACGAACGCCAGCAGAAAAGAGAAGCTGACTTATGAGATCCACATCGACCCCGTCACCGGAACTCCCCGCATCGCACAGCCGGAACGGTGAGAGCGGCTTCACCCTGCTCGAGGTCATCCTGGCGATGACCATCCTCACCGCGGGGCTGGCGGCGGTGCTCGGCCTTTTTTCCGGCGGCCTCAAATCCACCGAAATATCCGAGCAGTACCTGCAGGCCGCGGCCCTGGCCGATTCCCGCCTGGAGGAGCTGGAACTGGTCGACTTTCATCCCATCGATACGAGCGGCACCTTTGTCGAAAACGAAAATTACCGCTGGGCGCTGGAGATCAAACCCTTCGAGGCCACCCGGTACAACCTGCCCGGCGACGGCCTGATGGAAGTCCGCCTGACGGTATCGTGGCACGATCTGCGTGAAGAGCGGAGCCTGGACATGGTCACCCTGTGGCGGGAGGGGCAGACTCTGCCTCTCGACGACATCGAGCTGGATAAAACTTTCCGTGGCGGCACCTCCAACCTGCCGGACGCCGCAGGCCAGGAAAGCCCGGTCTCCACCAACACCCCGCCCGCCAAGGGGAAGCGATGACCCCCCTGAAGAACAAAGGCGGCTTCACCCTGCTCGAACTCATCCTCGCCATGGCCATCGTCGGCATGATCGTGGCGGCGGCGATGGGGGGCTTGCGCCTTGGCATCGCGGCGCAGGAAGCGGGAGAAAGCAGGCTCGACGCAAGGCAGCGCCTGCGCGTCATCGCCAGCCAACTGGCGCAGAAGATAAAATCCACCTACCCCGTGATGATCGTTCCCGAGGAAAATCCCGAAAGCGCGGCCCTCGCGGGCGTCAAAAAACCGGCGGGCGTGCTGGCTTTTGAAGGCGGCAAGGACTTCATCCGCTTCATCACCTTCGCCGGCACCCTCACCGGCACCGGGCACCGGCCCTGGCCGCACGAAGTGCGCTTTTATATCGGCAAGCATCCACAAACCGGGCAACACGGCCTGCTCATGATGGAGCGCGACCTGGAAAACGAAAACCCCTTCTCGCGCCCCTCGCCCCGCTCCCCAAAGGCAAGCCATCACCTGCTGGCCGAAGGCGTGTCTTACCTGGAGTTTCGCTACTATCGGGTTGATAACAAAGCCATTGCGGAACAGAAAACCGGACCGGACGACCTCTCCGAGCCCGTGATCGGCGAGTGGGTGGACAGCATTGTATTTCACGCGCCAGGGGTGGCAAAACCCGTCGCCACCCCCCAGCCGGGGAGGGCCGCACCCGAAGACAAGCCCATCACCCTGCCGAGAGGCATCGAAGTGTATGTGGGTCTCTCCGAGTCCCCCGGGAAGGACGAAAAGGAGCCAAAGATCCTCCGCTCCTTCCCTCTTATTCTGTCGCTCAAGACAGGAATGAAATTTGCAGTTCCCTTACCGCCGGAGGTGGAGGAAAGCGATGCCAATGCTCCGACCCGATAAAGACCAGACAGGCATGGCCATGCTGGTGGTCATCTGGGCGCTCGTTCTCCTGATCGCATTGGGAACGGAATTCGCTATCTCAATGAAAACCGAGGTGAACGCCACGCGCAACTTCAAGGAAGATATCGAGAGCTACCACCTCGCCAAGGCCGGGTGGGCGCTGGCCCGGGCGGAGATCCTGCAACCCGCCGAGTTTCATGGCGACCACCCGGAGCTCGGGGTCATTTTCGGCACCGAACTGGCCGAGCCCGGCGTACAGAACCTGTCCCCGGCGGGGGCAAAGACCCGCGGCGAAGAAACCCCGCCGCCCTTGCCGGTGCGCTCCGGCATCGAACTCGGCAGCGGCACGGTGACCTACACGATCATCGACGAAAACCGCAAAGTGCCCATCAACAAAGCCTCGCGCGAGGTACTCATCCGGGCCCTGCAAATGTCCGGGGTTGAAAACGAGGAAGATATCGATATCATAGCCGATTCCATTCTCGACTGGATCGATACGGACGATAACCACCGCATCAACGGGGCGGAGAACGAATATTACAGCCGGCTTAACCCGCCCTACCCGGCGAAAAACGGCCCCATTCAGGTTCTGGAGGAGTTACTGAAGGTGCGCGGCATGACCGAAACCCTATTTTACGGCTCCGGGGGCTCTCAGCAGGCGGAGAGCGGGTTCCGGAGATTTTTCACCGCCTACAACGTGGGGCCCGTGAACCCCAACACCGCCCCCCCGGATGTGCTGGCGGTATTGTTCGACGCCGCGCAGGTGGAGGAAATCATGGAAAACCGGGCGGAGTTCGGCTACCACAACTCCACCCTCTCCACGTTTTTCCGCATCGTGTCCACGGGCCAGGTGAGCGGAAGCCTTACGCGGCACACGCTGGAGGCGGTGGTGCAAAAAACCGGCAATGCGGAAGAGCCGGCTCTGGTCACCCACTACTGGAACGACAACTGGATCGACTATGAAAACGATCTACATTGAAAAATCCCTGGGCATCGACATCCGCGAGGAGTCGGTGGCTCTGGTGCTGCTCGGAAAAACCGTCCGCTCCATCGACATCCTGGGCGGCAAATTTTTCCGCATCCTGCCGCTCACCCCGGGAAACGAGAAAGCGGAAAAGGTTTTTCTCGAACGAATGAACAAGGCGCTCATCGCTCTCGGGACTTATCCGGAAAGCCAGATCGTCAGCCTGCCGCGAAAACACTACACCCTGCTTGCCTTTGAACTGCCCGCGCCGGACCACAAGTCGGCACGCGCCATGGTTCCCTTCGAGATGGAGCGGCATTTTTCGTCCGGCCTGGATAACCTCCACCACGCATGCCACATCCACACATCAGGCGAAAAACAGCAGCACATCACCGCGGCAGCCATCAAGAAAGAAACCGTCGACTATTACCTGGGCCTGCTGCGTCAGGTAAGCCTCAAGCCCTCAGCCCTCGATGTATCCACCTTCGCGAACCTCAACCTGGTGGCGGAGGCGGGCGAGCGCCCCCTGGGTCTCACCGCCATCATCGATCAGGGCCCCGAAACCCTCGATGTTGCCCTGGTGCGTCATGGCCGGCTGGCGTTTTCCCATCATATCCTGCTTGGCGACCCCGACATCCGCGAGGCCTATTTCAAGACCGATCTGGCGCAGGACGCGAGCGAGAGCCTCGCCATGGGGCTGGGTGAAGTGATCATCGAGGAAACCCGGAATGCCCTGGCCTCCTGCCGAAGCCTGGACGACGCCGTGGCGGTGGAGCAAATTCACCTGGCCGGAGCCGGCCCCCTGGCGCCCGCGCTGGCGGGCCAGCTGGAAAAACGCAGCGAGGTGCCCACCACGCGCGTGACGGTTCCCAAAGGCACGCGGCCGGTGCCCGGCAAAAAATTCGCGGCCTCGTTCATGGGCACCGCCCTCGGCCTGGCAATGAGGGGCCTTAAACGCGAGGTGATCGAAGTCAACCTGCTGCCGCAGGAGCTTATTCCCAAGCGCAGGAAAGCCAGCCTGAAAACCACCCTTGGGCTCGCCGCCGCGGTTGTGCTGCTCGTGGCCGGGGGGAATTTAGGCCAATGGATCATTAAAAACCGCACCCTCGACAACCTCGAAGAACAGTTACGGGAGATCAAATCGCAAGCCGGTGAACTCGAAAAAATCGATCTCGAATACGATAACCTGAAAACGTATTACGACCGCCTCGCTTCCATCGACCGGGCGCATCCCTTGAAACTTCCCGTACTTCAGGAGCTCAGCCGCACCCTGCCCAGGGATACCTGGCTGACCCACATCGAAATCGACAAAGACACGCTGGAAGTCAAAGGCTACTCCGCCGCCGCCTCCAAGCTGGTGCCGGTGCTTGAAAAGTCGCCCCGGTTCAGGGAAACCGAGTTTCTCGGCACCATCATCAGCGAACGCGGCAAGGAGAAATTCACCATCCGCACGCGCATCAAGGAGCAGCCATGATCGACAAGCTCTCCCAGCGCGACAAGCGCTTCCTGATGGCCGGCGCCATCGCGGTGACCGCCTACGTGCTCATCCAGTTCGTGATCCAGCCCTTCATGGCCAGCCAGGCCAGGATAAACGGAACCATCGAGAGCAAGATCCAGTTCATCAAAAAATATTATGAGATTTTGAATCAGAAATCATATTATGATGCAAAATCCGGAAGCAACCAGGTTTTCGCCGCCCAACTGAACGATCGTTTCCTGGACGAAACTCAGGCCGGGCTGGCCGCCGCCAGCCTGCAAAAAATTCTCGAGCAACTGGCCAAACAAGCCAACGTAAACATCGACCGCGCCCGCATCGAAAAAACCAAACCCCTTGGGGGTCTGCTGGCGGTTCCCGTGGAGATCACCATTGTCTCCAATCTCAAGAACCTGTCGGATTTGCTCCACCGCATCGAAAATCACAAGAAATTTCTGGTGGTGGAAAACCTGGTGGCCCGCAGAGTGAACAAGACCGGCGAGGAAAGCCTGAAGACGAGCCTCCTCGTCCTCGGCTTCATTCGCGATATGGACCCTAAGGACGTGAAAAACACATGAACCGGCCCGCATACATTTTGATGCTGCTCGCCCTGGTCTTTCTGTTCGCGTGCGAACCGAAGAACAAGAGCACGGTGGCCTTCGATCACAGCGGCGACCCGGTGGAGCAGATGCGCCTGCCCAAACGCCCCGACTTGTCCGTAGAGACCAATGCCCCACAGGCCGGCGGCAGCGACCTGATCGACGCCAAAAGCCTGGACGCGCTGGCCAAACCCGTGCAGCTCAAGCGCGTGCTCATCTCCGGCAACCGGGTGCCGCTGCGCGCGGGCCCCGGTGCCCGTTTCGACATCGTCGGCACCGCCAGCAAGGGCGACAAGCTCACCCTGCTCGGCACCCAGGCGGACGAAGACTCGGGCGAGTTCTGGTACCTGGCCGAGGACGATAAAAACAACAAGGTCTTCATCGCAAGCCCCCTCGCCACCGTCGTCATCGACAGCGACGCGGCCAAAAGCTCCACCCGGCCCACC
>QJZQ01000099.1 GCA_003246675.1 Nitrospirota bacterium
TCGAAACGATGCTGGCGGATTCGCCGCAGAGTCTCGCGCAGTTCGCCCAGGCTCGCGAGGCCAGGCTGCTTGCGCCAGCGTTTGGTGGCCAGCGGGATCACCTCGTCCACGTCGGGATTCATGGCGACCAGGTCCTGAAAGCGCTCTTCCACCGCCCAGGCGATGAAGGCCTGGGGAAAGGTCTGCCGCAGGCTTCTTACGGCGGGCCAGGTGTGCACCACGTCGCCCAGGGCGCTCAGCTTGACAATAAGGATTTTCGGCGTGTTCATGGAGTTGTCAGTGCGCTTCGGTGGCGGGGGGCTGGAATAACTTTCCGGTAGAGCAGATAACCGATGCAGCCCATGAGCACGCCCCAGACCGCCCCGGCCAGTACGTCGAAGGGGTAATGGACCCCGAGGTAGACACGGGAGTAGCCCACCAGGGCGGCGAACGCCAGCGCGCAAAGCGTCGAATTCCTGAAACAGAGGCTCGTCATCGTGGCTGCCGTGAAGATATTGCTCGCGTGGTTCGAGGGAAACGAAAAGCTCGTGGCGGAGCAGCGGACGTGGGTGACGACGTCGGGCAAAACCGCGCAGGGCCGGGGCCGATGGAAAATTTCCTTGAGGATGTTATGGCTGAAGAAATCGTTGAAGCCGACCACCGCGGCGCATATCAGCAGATAGGCGAGGCCGCGTTTTTTAAAGACCAGGAGCACGAGGACGGCCGCCAGAACCCCCACGGACAGAAAGTTATGTTTATCGGAGACGAAAACCATGAACTTTCCGAACAATGGGGATTGAAAATGCGAGTTGATCCAGTAGAATAGCGATTTGTCCAGATCGGAAAGGATGGGGGGGCTCCTTGCGAGAGAATTGAACGGCCTGATCATCGAATTTTAGGTGTTCCAGCCGAGTGAGTCAAACCAATTGTCACCCCTGAAAGGAATCAACTTGCGGCAACGTGGCGCCCTGGTCCTGTTCGCGAAAGACCCCGTTCCCGGAAAAGTCAAGACGCGCCTCGAACCGTTCCTCGATACCGCGACCGTCCTCGACCTCTATCGCGCGTTTCTCGCCGACAGCCTGCAGAAAATCTGTTCGGTGGAAGGCGTCGATCGTTTTGTCGAAGTGGCGCCGGCTCCCCGGTCGGGTTATTTCAGCTCCTGGGAGGGCGACCCGCGCCTCAGCCGCATCGGCCCGCAGGAGGGCCGGGACCTCGGGGAGAGAATGCGGTACGCCTTCAAGAGGTATTTTGCGGCAGGATATGAAAAGGTGGTGCTCATAGGCTCCGACAGCCCGTCGCTTCCCCGCGATTATATAGAACAGGCGTTCAGGGCGGAGGCCGGCCTGACCCTCGGCCCGAGCACCGACGGCGGCTATTACCTCATCGGCATGGCCGGGCGCCTGGCCGAAGTGTTCGACGGCGTGCCCTGGGGCACCGGAGATGTGCTGGCCGAGACGCTGGACCGGGTGAATGCCCGCAACATCGGCCTTCACCTGCTTCCCGTCTGGTACGATGTGGACCGGCCCGAGGAGCTCCGGTTCCTGAAGACCCATCTGGACGCCCTGGCGCGGGCCGGGACGGTGGAAGCGCCCGCGACACAAAAGTATTTAAAGCAGATTGAACAACTTTTAAGGGATGAAGCCGGATGAAAGAGCTTCCTCCCCACACGCGAGAATATCGATGCTGAAAATCATCAACCACAAGGACCCCGGGTTTGCGGAAGTGGTGGACCGCCTGGTCAACCGGTCGAACCTGGATCTGTCAGAGCAGGATGAGACCGTTCGGGCCATCCTGGCCGACGTGCGCGCCGAAGGCGACAGCGCCCTGATCCGCTACACCGAAAAATTCGACGGCAACGCTTTTACCGCCGAAGGTCTCGCCGTCACGCCGGCCGAGATCGAAGCCGCTTATAAGGCCGTCTCCATAGAACAGACCGCCGCGCTTAAGAGCGCGGCCGAGAATATCCGCGCTTTTCATGAACGGCAGATGCAGTCCTCCTGGCAATACGAAGAAGATGGCGCGCTGCTCGGCCAGCTGGTCCGGCCGTTGTCCACCGTGGGCATCTATGTGCCCGGCGGCAAGGCCGCCTACCCCTCGTCGGTGCTCATGAACGCCGTGCCGGCGCGGGTGGCCGGGGTGGAGAGAGTCGTCATGGTGAGCCCGGCTCCCGGAGGGCAGATGAGCCCCGCCGTGCTGGTGGCGGCCGATATCGCCGGCGTCAGCGAAATCTATAAAGTCGGCGGGGCGCAGGCGGTCGCGGCGCTGGCCTTTGGCACCGCCACCGTGCCGCGCGTGGACAAGATTGTCGGTCCGGGCAATATCTTCGTGGCGCTCGCCAAACGCCTGGTATTCGGAGAGGTGGATATCGACATGATCGCCGGCCCGAGCGAGATCCTGATCGTCGCCGACGAAAGCGCCCGGGCGGACTTTGTCGCCGCCGACCTCCTGTCGCAGGCCGAGCACGATGAAGAAGCGGTGCCCATTCTGGTCACCGATTCCGAGACCCTGGCCGGCGAGGTGCTGCTCGAACTTGAGCGGCAGAAGGACCTTTTGCCGCGAAAGACCATTATCGAGGCCTGCCTCCGGAATCGCTGCCGTCTGCTTGTGGTCGAAACCCTGGAGGCGGCGGTGGCGCTGGCCAACCGGGTGGCGCCGGAACACCTGGAGCTCGCTATCAGGGAGCCCGAGCGCTGGTTGAACCAGATTTATAACGCAGGCGCGGTGTTTTTAGGCCATTACACGCCCGAAGCGGTGGGAGATTATTTCGCCGGGCCGAACCACGTGCTGCCCACCAGCGGCACCGCGAGGTTCTCCTCGCCCCTCGGAGTCTATGATTTTATTAAGAAAACCAGCGTGATCGGCTACAGCCAGGAAAAATTGCGGAAAATAGGGGGGCAGGTGAAAATTCTTGCGGAAATGGAACATCTTCAGGCCCATGCCCAGGCGGTAAAATTGCGAGAATGACAAGGCCTGCAAGAGGCCTTTAATAGATGGATTTACAAGGTCCGGGAGAAATCGATTTAACTTGACAAGAAATTTCCCCTATGATAAAAGTCTCCATTCCTAATGGCCCCAGGACCAAGTTTTGCCATCGGGAAGCGAAGCAAAAAAGCCTTATAAATAAAAGGCTTGGGAGGACAGCGGGGGAAATTGCCGCAGGAGGCGCGGCCAGAAAAAGTGAGTTTTCGTCCGTGGCAGTTGTTCCCGGACGGGTTTCTTTTGTGCCCCGTTGCAAAGGCCGGGAGCGCGGAAAATGCGGCCCGTTTAAGAGGACTGAACAATAAAAATTGCGCCCCAGGCGGGCGCCTGGTGAATAGTAATAAAAAAGGTCTAATTCAGGATACGGATTCCGATTATCGTTTTTATAGATTTCCCGAAATTATTCCGGGCCCTCCGGCCCAAAAAGGAGGATCAACATGTTGGGGAACGACACTAGAAAAAACGGGTTGTTTTCACTGGGGCTAGTACTGGCTTTCGCCCTGTATTTCCTGCCCGGGCTTTCCAGCGATGCCTACGCCAAGGAAGCCTACGCGGGGCAGGCCTTCGCCGAGGAAGCTTTCGCCAAGGAAGTAATGGCGGAAGAGGCGGTGGAAGGGGAGGCAGAGCCTGAGATTGAATGGGGGCAGGACGTCTTCTATAAGGACTGGGAAGGCAACCCGCTGAAAGGCCCTGTAAGTGGCCCGCCGGCTCCCGATCTGGGCGAGGGGGATTACAACAACTACGAGTTTGCCCCCAGCCGCATCATAATCTGGATCGCCAACCAGCAGCACCTCTATTTTGGCAGCTTCGTTCTCGCCGTACCGATCTTCTGCATGCTCATCGAGTTCATCGGTATCCGGACGAAAGAGAGCGACCCCATCATGTCCGAGAAATACGACCGTCTGGCCTACGACCTCATGAAGGTCAGCCTCACCGCGTATTCCTGGACCGCGATCCTCGGCGGTATCCTGCTTTTTACCTTCATCACATTGTTCCCGGGTTTCTTTAAATACATGGCCGGCATCTTCCGCCCGGTTATGCATGTTTATGCTCTGATGTTCCTGGCCGAGAGTGGCGTCCTCTACGTTTACTACTACGGCTGGGACAAAATGAAGAATGACCCGTTCCTGAAGTGGGTTCACTGCAGCCTGTCCGTGCTTCTGAACCTCATCGGAACCGTCCTTATGTATCTCGCCAACTCCTGGGCCACGTTCATGCAGGCTCCTGGCGGAATCGACGAGCAGGGCCGCTTCCTGGGTAACATCTGGCACTCGATTCACTCCACCCTGTGGAACCCCGTCGGCGTGCACCGGATTCTCGGCAACATCGTTTTCGGTGGCGGTATCGTTGGCGCTTACGCTGCGTATCACTACCTCACCGCGAAGACCGAAGAAGAGAGAGCGCATTACGACTGGGTTTGTTATGTGGCGATGTTCATCGCCATCTTTGGTCTGATCCCGCTGCCGTTCGCCGGTTACTGGCTGATGAAGGAAGTGTATGCTTTCCGCCAGCAGATGGGCATCACCCTGATGGGCGGCATCATGGCTTGGCTGTTCATCATTCAGGCCGTAATGATCGGGCTTCTGTTCTTCGGAGCCAACTCTTACCTGCATAACAGTATGTCCCGGGTCAAGGGGTCGCACCGATACATGAAGTACTGCAAGTACATGGTGCTTCTGCTGATCGTGGCTTTCACCACCTGGATGACCCCGCACACCATCGTCATGACGCCCGCTGAGCTGAAAGCCATGGGCGGCGCTCAGCATCCGATCGTCGGTCACTTCGGCGTTATGTCCGCCAAGAACACCGCGGTCAACATGATGATCACCTGTACCATCCTCTGCTTCCTGCTTTACCAGAGGGCGAATAAGAAGATCAACGTGCCGTGGGCGACGGTGGGCAACTGCTGGATCGCCGCCATCTTCGTAGGCGCGTCCATCAACATCATCTTCCTCGGAGTCTACGGTTACTTCCTGCCCGCTAACCAGCGCGTGGGTCTCTCCGTTCCCCAGGTGTCTTCGACGCTCACCACCCTGTTCGCCGGAACCGCAATCAACATCTCGATGTTCAAGGACTCCGAGTCCTACGGCGACATCCAGTGGGGCACCCAGTCCAAGGTCGGAACTTACGCCATCTTCCTGCTGGCGATCTCCTTCACCTGGCTGATGGGTCTCATGGGTTACATCCGCTCCGCCGTGCGCCTGTTCTGGCACGTGACCGAAGTGGTTCGAGACAACTCGGTGGACGCTTACACCCTGACCATCGGCGAGGCCGGGAAGATCCTGACCTTCAACACGCTGTTCGTTTGGGTGCAGTTCGTGGTCGTGTTCTGGGTTGCCAGCCTGGCCGCCAAGAAAACCACGGAAAAAGCACCGGCAGCCGTACCCGTTCCGGCGCAACAACAACAATAATCTGATATTTGGATTACCAGATATTTTTTTAGAATATCTACGGAGAGGAGAGTAAGGAATGCTACCAGAACAGCAGGACATACTATGGACGTTCCTGACAATGATGTTCACGTTATTTGCCGGCTTTGCCTTCGGCAACGTGATCCAGCATTGCCGGGCGCGGGAGGATGTGAACACCACGTTATGGGGCGGGATATTCGGCGCGTTTTTTCTCGTGAGCTTTTGGCAGACCAGCCACATGTTCGGCCTCAACCAGCAAGAGCAGATCGGTTTCTTCTTCAAAAATCAGCTGCTCACCACTCTGGTGCTCCTGCTGGTGTGGGGGCTCTTCTTCAAGAGCCAGAAGATCGAGAACCAGTCGCCGCCGTTGATCCGGGCCTTTTTCTTCTGGACCACGGTTTCGACCCTGCTGGCCGGCTACACCAACTGGTTGCCGCAGCAGCGCTCCGATCCGCCGCCGAAGGGTGGCGTGGTCATCGGCGGGGACCTCACCATGGAAGAATTCGTGGAGATGGGCCGCGTTATCGTGTACGGCGCCAAGCAGGTGGCCGGTCAGAAGTCTATCGGTAAGGGTCAGTGCCCCCTCTGTCACACCTTCGATCCGGGCGACAACATCGGCCGCTGCCCCAACCTCTTTGGGGTTGAGGAACGCAGCCACACCCGTATCAAGGAAGACCGCTATGTGAATCTGCCGGTTAAGATCGGCGAAACCGAGCCGGCCAGCGGCGTGGTGAAGGGTGCTCCCGACAAGATTGACCCGGCCTACGCCCGCGGCGGTGATGCGACTCTGAACGGTGAGGATTACCTGCGCGAATCGCTCATGTGCCCCTCCTGTTACGTTGTTGAGGGTTACGGTAAGGACGGCGACACCAAGAGCCCGATGCCGGCCATCAACAAGCCGCCGATCGGTCTCAATAAGATCGAGCTGAACGCGGTAATCGCGTGGTTGCAGTCGAAGGACACCCCTGGCGAATTCGCCGCGGTGACCGTTCCCCTGCCCACCGGAGATGAGGGCCAGGCCGAAGCCGCACCTGCCGAAGACGAAGGTGATAAACCTGTTTTCGTAACGGGCGAGGAGCCGGTCGATCAGATCATCAACACGTTGGGTTGCCCGCTCTGCCACACCATTCCCGGCGTGGAAGGGGCGATGGGAACCCTGGGCCCGGTCCTGCATGAAAAGACCAACGCGCCCAATCGCATCAAGGACCCCAACTACAAGGGCAGTGCCAAGAACACCAAGGACTACGTGAAGGAGTCTATTCTTGATCCTAGCGCCTTCGTGGTGTTCAACGAAGAAGCGGGGGAACCGTTCCCCGACGGCCTGATGCCCACGACCTTCTCGCAGCAGCTGTCTGTGAAGGCCCTGGACAAGTTGGTGGATTTTATCAGTCAAACAGAAGCCCCGCCACAGGGATAATTAGGATAAATAGGAGAGAACAATGAATAAGACTTTTATCAGCTTTATCCTGTTTGTCGGGGGGCTGCTGGTGTTTCATTACGGGATATTCCCGATTTTTATGCCCAAGGAGCCCACCCTGTTCCTTAACCGCTACGTCTGCTTTCTGTTGATGGCAGCGTACCTGATCATCGTGAATCTCACGCTGCGGCTTAAACCGCCGATTTCGCTGAATGCACTGATGGTCTGGTGTTTGGGATTCTACTTTTACAAGTTTGTACTGTTTCCCCCGGTTCCCTGGACCCTGTTCATCACCTACATGATGCTCTGGTCCATCGGTACCTTCCTGTACATTTCCCAGGATGCTGAAACGTTCCGGGAGTTCAGGAAGCCCATCGTTAAAGTAATCGTCGGTGAATACAAACTGGCGCGCCTGGTAATCTTCGCCTTGCTGCCCTTCCTGGTCGGCTTTGGCACTTACACGGCGATCTATCCCAAGTTTGAGGAACCCGTCGAGCTGCGGACGGTTCATCCGGCGCCGCCGGCAACCACCAAGGTTCACGGCAAGAGCTACGTTTTGGAGACGGCCCGCAATCCCTTCCGGATTGACGAGCAGGACAATTACCAGGACAAGTTTCCTTTTCTTGATGCGGACAAATATCCGTACATGAAAAACGTGACGGAAGGCGGTACGGTATTTTTTCAGAATTGCCATTACTGCCACGGTGACCAGCTGAACGGACTGGGAATGTTCTCGCACGTGTTCAACCCCACGCCGGCCAACTTCATCGATCCTGGAACCATCGCCATGCTCAGGGAGTCCTTCCTGTTCTGGCGCGTATCCAAGGGCGGGCCCGGGCTCCCCAACGAGTCCACTCCGTGGTCTTCGGCAATGCCTCCCTGGGAGGAGCATTTGAATACCGAGGAAATATGGAAGGTCATCCTTTTCGAGTACTGGTATACCGGATGGCATCCCAGAACGTTTGATACCGAAGAGTCCTACGTCGGTCAGTGGGAAAAAGAAGGTAAACCCGCTGGAGCGCATTAATAAGACGGAAAGGCTCAAATTAAAATGGAATCAAAATACTTTAACTATTCAAATATAAAGTGGGGAGCCATGTTCAATACTCAAACTAGAAAAGCGATCAAGTGGCTTTTGCCAGGCGCCATGGCGCTGATGTTCGGCATGAGCAGCAATGCATTCGCGGTTCCGGCTGACCCGGTCAAGACGGAACTGCTGGATAAGGGTAAACAGGTTTATTACAAGCGCTGTGTCTGGTGTCACGGCGTTGAGGGTGGTGGCGACGGCCCCGCGGCCGATCGGTTATTCACCCGCCCGCGTAACTTCATTCAGGGAACATTCAAGATCCGTTTCACGGATTCCGGTGAATTGCCCCGCGAGCAGGACCTCATCGATACGGTCAAAAATGGCCTTCCCGGTTCGGCAATGCCCGCCTGGGGTGAGTTCCTGAAAGAGGATGAAATCATCGCGGTAGTCCAATTCGTTAAAACCCTGGTTCAGGACCGGGATTTCAACGACGCGGATGAAGAAGTTGCCATCCAGGATTTTGGCAGCAACCCCTGGAACACCACCGGCCCTCATCACCTTGGCATACCGCAGGAAGCCATTGATCAGGGCAAGGAAGTGTTCCTGAAGAACAAGTGTTTTGAGTGTCACGGTGGCGAAGGTCGCGGCGATGGTAACCCGACCATGAAAGACGACTGGGGCTTCCCCATCGTGGCCGCCGACTGGCAGCAGTGCTGGAACTTCCGCGGCAGCCGCCGGGATCCCTACAATCCTTTCAACATCGTCCGCACCGTATCGACCGGTTTGAACGGTACGCCGATGCCCAACTTTAAGGATCAGATCACGGTTGAAGATCGCTGGAAGCTGGCTGCATTCGTCAACTCGCTTTGCCCGAGAAAGAACATCGACAAGCTGACCAACAAGCCGGTTCCCGACTTTTTGATCAGTTCGGAGTACACCGAGGGCAAGGTGGCTGAAACGATCGACGATCCCATGTGGCAGTCCACGGATCACGATCCGAAGTTCATTCCTCGTTCGGAGGAAACCAAGGATAATCCGCGCTGGAACTACATCGCTATGGCGGGCCAGATCACGCGCGGTAAGCGGAACTTCGACCCTAAAGTAGATAACCTGTGGGTAGCTTCCAGATGGAGTGCCGAGGATAACGCCGTTTATTATCTCCTGGAATATCACCTGCGCTTCCTCTCCACCAATCCGGAGTATCCCGATGCGGTGGCGATGCAGTGGCCGGCGCATTTGCAGGATCTGTTCGGCGCGGAGAAGCCTTACTTTATCTTTGGCGACTCCAAAAAACCGGTGGACGTATGGCAGGCAAATTTTCTTGCCAAGGACTACAACCCCACCGCTCCGCCGAAACCCGATGGTTATCAGCTCGATGTGAAGGTTCATGAGTATAATGGGAACGGTTTCGATGCGCTCAAGGATAAGGAAACCGCACCCACCGTACAAGTGGTGGACTCCATTTTCAAGCAGGGCCGCGTGAAGGTTCTTATCAAGCGCAGCCTGCAAACGGAGAACAAGGAAACCGACGTGCAGATTCCCAGTGAGCAATTCATTCCTGTCAGCTTCATGCAGTGGGCGGGCCAGGATAAAGAGAAGGACGAGCACATGGCTATTTCAACCTGGTACTACACCATCTTGAAGCCGGCTCTGCCGCAGTCTCTTTACTACATGCCGCCTATCATGGCCGTTGTTTTCTTCACCTTCCAGGGCTGGCTCGTTTGGATGACCAAGCGGACCCGGAAGATGTACGATGAGGGTAAAGTCAAGCGCGACATTATCCCCAAATAGTATTCACCTGCTTTATTAGAAAAGCCCGCCGCAAGGCGGGCTTTTTTTTTGCTTAAAACGATCGGGGATAATCCGCAGACTGGAATATATATTTATATAAAGTGCGCAAGGTTGTGATGGGAGCAAATTAATTGATAAGCGGGATTATCGCGGGGAGGCACGCAAAATGAGGGCAAAAAAAAAGGCCGGCCAAAAGGCCGGCCTGATGGGTCGAAGGGTAGATTACTGGTCTTCTTCCGCGACCTGCTCAAGATCCATGCTGCCTTCGATGATTTCTTTCAGAGCCAGCGGGAAATAGGAACGGGGTGAGGTGTAATCCTCGGCATCTACGTCAATGGTCGCCTGCGCACCCTTTTCCAGTTGGTGAATTCTTTGCGATACGAGGATGCAAAGAAGGTAGCGGCTTTTGACCACATCCAGAGCCTGACGGGAGAGGTCCAGAATTTCGGGAGTTTCCAGTTCCATTATAGGAGTCCTTTAAGGGTGAGCATGCGATAACTCCCCATTCTAATGAAACATTATCGGGGTGTCAAATTGAAAGTCCTGCGCGCTGGGATTAAACTACCCGGTCACCAATTGAAGGATGGCATCGGTTACCATGTCAATATCCTGCCGGGTGATTTCCCGGTGGACCACGGCGCGGAATTCTGCGGGGCCGGTCAATAGAATTTTTATATTCCTTTGAGCTAGGCTGTCGAGAAACGTCCTGGGTGAAATACGGGAATGCTCCAGCCGGAAAAAAAGAATATTGGTCTTTACGCGATGAAGGTCGAGCTCAATGCCAGGGGTTTTTTCAAGGCCGAGCGCGAGATGCAGGGCGTTTTCGTGATCCATCTTTAGTTGACTCATCGGCTCTTTCAGTGCGATGAGACCGGCGGCTGCGAGATGGCCGGCCTGCCGCATGCCGCCCCCCAGCATTTTTCGCCATTTGCGCGCCCTTCGGATGAATTCTTCTGTAGCGCACACCAGGGAGCCCACAGGCGCCGATAAGCCTTTGGACAGGCAGAACATGACAGAATCTGCCGTTTGGGCCAGCTCGTCGGGGGTTACATCGAGGGCCGTCGCCGCATTAAACAGGCGTGCGCCATCGAGATGAAGTTTGAGCCCGTGGTCTTTGGCGAGGGCTCCCACCGTGTTCATGTAGTCCGCAGACAGGGGAGCGCCGTGGCAGAAGTTGTGGGTGTTTTCCAGGCAGATGAGGCGCATGGGTGCGCAGTGGATATCGTCTGGATGAATGGCTCTTTCCAGGGCGTCGATGGGCAGGGTGCCGTCATCCGCGTTCCCAAGGATATGGGGCACCAGCCCGCCCAGAGCGGAAAGGCCGCCCACTTCATGGTTGAAAATATGTGATCGATCTCCGAGGAGCACTCCATCCCCGCGCTGACAGTGCGTGAGCAGGCAGATCAGGTTGCCCATGGTTCCGCTGGGCACCAGCAAGCCCGCCTCTTTGCCCATTATATCCGCCGCCTGGCGTTCCAGGCGCAGGACGGTAGGGTCTTCCCCGAATACGTCGTCGCCCACCTCGGCCTCTGCCAGGGCCTGGCGCATGGCGGCGGTGGGGTGCGTGACGGTGTCGCTTCTCAAATCAATCGGTTTCATTTTTTTCCCGGGGAGAGGACGATGTCTTTTCCAGGTGGCTGCGGCGGGTCCGGTAGTAGCCGAGTGAGGCGACGAATACGGGGAAGGCAAAGCCGAATAACAGGATTTTTGCGCCCTGGTCATAAGGAAAATCGAGGGTGAGCAGCATGCGGTGTTCCTGCTCGGCGATGAAGGCCAGGGCCGCGGCGGCGAGGAACACGTAGCCCCAGCGCTTGGACCCTTTGGGGCCGGGGAATACCATGGAATAGGCGATGAAGTTAAGGCCTAGAAACAACACCCCGTTCAGGAACATCAGGGTGATGATGGTGTTTTGAATCGCGGTCAGCACGGGCTCGCCGGTTTTTGGGATTTCATGGCCCATTGTAACCAGTCTGCTCCCGGGAATAAACCGCAAATCCGACGTGAGTCTTTGCCTATAGAAAAACCCGGCCCGTCGAAACGGGCCGGGTTCGGCAAGACAGGCTGCGCCCGGAGGGCCGGGCACCTCCCGGAGGATTAGAAGTAGAACAGGGCGTTTACCGCCACCGTGTCCTGAGTGCTTGAACGTGTCCCATCGTTATTCAGGAAGGCGTTGCCGGAATCGGAACCGTCGTGGCGGTATTCCAGGCGCACCAGCATGTTCTGGTTGACGCGAAATTCGGGTGTCACGGTGATTTCCCAGAGGTTCTGGCCGCTGGCGACGTTGGCGCGGGTGCCGTCGTCATCGCTGAAGTATTCGCCGCGCAGGTTCATCGAGAACCAGTCGTTGTAATCGTGCCGCAGGATGCCTGCCAGCCCCCACCATGTCGCGTCATTTCCGGCCCCGGCGCCATTTTCATCCACCCCGTAGTCAAAGTTGAACTGCATCGAGGTGCTGTTGGTCAGGCTCAGGTCCAGGACCACGTCGAAGATGTTGCGCCAGTCGCTGGAGCCATTCCGCTCTGGCCCTCCCGCCCAGTTGAACAGCAGCGTGATGGTGTCGGCCGGGGCGTAGGCGACCTGCAGGCCGATGGTTTTGCCATCGTTATTGTCCGAGTTGTTGTCCCAGCCGTTGGCGATCATGCCCATCAGGCGGACCTGCTCGTTCAGGGTGTAGGTGGCCCGTGCTCCGGTATGGGTGAAGGGGATGGCCAGGCCGAACATGAAGGAACGGGAGAAGTTGTAGTTCCACCCATCGTACCCTTCGATGACTTCCGCGCCGATGTGCGTGATGAACTTTCCCGCATCGATTGTAAGGCCGTTTCCAATCGGCGCGTTGTAACTCACATACCCCTGCTGAATGTCGAAGTCGGCATCCGGGTCGCCCTTGGTGACCGCGGGCACGCTATGGCCATAAGTGATGTCGGTTCTAAAGCCGATGGCCCCAGGCTCGCCCGCGTCCTTGAGCAGCACCAGCTCCCCCACGTCGAACTTGAAGCTGTTGTGGTCCCGGTCGAATATGCGGTTCTCGTTGGTGGCCGGGTTGGGATCGTTGAAGTTGTAGCTGTAGGAGGTGGAGGCAAAGCCGTGCAGTTCCACGCCCTCCAGCACTTCGAGGGTGGCTCCGTGCGCCGGGCCCGCAAGCAGGAGAAAGAAAAGTAACAGGGCTGGGGAGGTTCTTTTAAAATTTGTCATCGCGTCTATCCTCGTTCAGTCGTTTAAGAAGCTAGGGATGGAGGTTCTTTTGATAGTTATCTATCGGCCGGAAACGCTCCGAACTGATTATCAAATGTCCTGAGTTTGCCGATATTTCCAAAAACGTCAACCGGCTTTTTGCAGCCATGAGCCATCAGACCATGTTGTATCCGGTTTCTCCATGCTCGCTGGTATCGAGGCCCATTTCCTCCGCCTCGGCATTCACCCTGAAGCCGATGGTTTTTTCAATGGCCACGACGATTCCGTAAGTCATCACAAAGGAATACAAGGCCGCGGCGCCGATGCCCAGGATCTGCACGCCCACCTGCTTGAGGTTGCCCGCGAGCAGCCCCGTCCCGCCGATGGTGACGAACAGGCCGGTCGCAAGAGCCCCCCAGGCGCCGCCGATGCCGTGAATGCCGAGCACGTCCAGCGAATCGTCATAACCGAGGCGGATCTTCATGATGACCGCCCCGTAACACAGAACGCCCGCCACCGCGCCGATCACCAGCGCCCACATGGGCTCCACGAACCCCGCGGCGGGGGTGATGGCGACCAGCCCGGCGACGATCCCCGAGGCCGCCCCGAGAGCGCTCGGCCTGTTGCCCTTAACGCACTCCGCTCCAAGCCAGCCGAGCAGGCCCGCGCCGGTGGCGATCTGTGTGTTGGTGAAGGCGAGCACCGCCGTTGCATTGGCCGCCAGGGCGCTTCCCGCATTGAAGCCGAACCAGCCGAACCAGAGCAGACCCGCGCCCAGAAGCGTCAGCGGCAGGCTGTGCGGGATCATCAGCCGGCCAGGGAACCCGTGCCTCTTCTTCAGCACCAGGGCCGCCGCGAGGGCTGCCGCACCGGAGGAGATGTGCACCACCGTGCCGCCGGCGAAATCCAGTGCTCCCAGTTCGCCCAGCCAGCCGCCCCCCCAGACCCAGTGGCAGATGGGGTCGTAAACCACCGTCGACCATATCAGAATGAAGAGCACATAGGCCTTAAAGCGCACCCGTTCGGCGATGCCGCCGCTGATGAGCGCCACGGTGATGATGGCGAACATCAACTGGAACATGGCGAACAGGTACTCGGGAATGGTTCCGCTCAGCGTCTCGAAAGTGATGCCTCTCAGGAAGACCTTGTCCAGGCCGCCGATAAACTGGCCGATGTCAGACCCGAAGGACAAAGAGTATCCGAAGAGCACCCACTGCACGGTGATCACCCCCAGGGGAACGAAGCTGTGCATGAGCGTTCCGAGGACGTTCTTTCTCTTTACCATTCCACCATAAAAAAGGGCCAGGCCCGGCAGCATGAGCATGACCAGGGCGGATGAAACCATGATCCACGCCGTATCCGCAAAATTGATCGCAGCGGTTTCCTGGGCTTCGGCCCAGGAAGCGGGGACGATAAGGAGTGAAATGGTTAGAGCCGTTAAGATGACTGGCATCGCAAATTTCATAAAGCTCTTTCTCCTGTCTAGAGGTGCAAACTTTATCTCTTGAACCTGCTCTCGCCGGCCGTCAAAATAATTACTCGGTCTCTTTAGCCGGGCTCCTTCTGCGGTAGCCAGGGTTGCCTCCGCAGGTGCAAAAGAAAAATGCTTCATCACCTGTGATTTTCAATTCCCGTACCAAGGCCCAGGTGCTTTGAATAAATTGCGGGAATGAGGTTAACTTGCTGAATTAAATGGGGTTTTGTGGTGACGGCGGAAGCGGAGCATAAAATCTTTTCGGCAACGCCTGCCTTTTAAAAAGGCAACGGCCAGAAGATATGCGTTATAAATGAACAGGAACCCTCTTCGCCGGAGGGCGCGGAGAAGGGAGGAATTTGCCGGAATCGTTGCCCCGGTCGCGGAAAATTTCGTCAAATTAATGACCATGAATCGAAAGGCTCTCCATCGCAAATTGCAGAGTGGGCGGGAACCCCGTTGTTTAATAGAGGTTATGGGAATTTCCGCGGGAGGGGCCCAAGGGCGCGGCTTGGCACACTCCTTGCTCTTGATTAATCTGTAACCTGTTCCTGCCGATCAGATGATAGGGCCGCCCCGCTAAATAGCAGGGTCGGCCTCACCCATGTTTCGGGCTGTCATTTGACTCGCGGGCCCCCTCGTTTCGGTTACCGTTTGGCGGAGGGTTTTCGGGGTGATGCAGCCTGGGACGACCCAATCCATCGAGGCATCGCCTCGCCGCAAAGACCGGAGGAGAATCGATCATGGCACAGAATCAGGACGCAACGCTTGAGGAGGGGGGGATCGACACGAGCCCGGTAAAGAAAAAATCGTCCCTGCCCAGGCTTCTTTTATTTCTGCTGGTGGCCGCGGGCCTTGGAGGCGGAGGTTATTACGCCTACACGCTTTATCTCCAGGGAGATCTTGCCTCGGAGATTTCCGGCCTGGTGTCTGGCAAAGCCGAGGAGCAAGAAGTGCCTGGCCCCGTGCCGGGTGTTATGTATGCGCTCGATCCGTTGCTGGTTAACCTTGCCGAGAGCCGGGGCCGCCAGGTGCTCAAGGTTTCCGTCGCCTTCGAGCTCAGTGCGCCCGATGTGCGCGCTGAACTGGATGAAAAACTTCAGAAGATCACCGACTCCATCCTGGTTCTGCTGAGCAGCAAAACCTTCGATGACGTCTACTCGGTGGAGGGGAAGTTCCGTCTCAAGGATGAAATCACCATGCGGGTGAACCGGTTTTTACTGCTGGGCCACGTTCGCGATGCATATTTTACCGAATTCGTTATTCAATGATATAATACCGGGCGATGCGGGTTTTCCCGCAGCCCCTTTTATGCCCGTGCATCTGGAAAACTCATGAGCGAAGTCCTGTCACAGGGAGAGGTGGACGCCCTACTTAGGGGAGTGGGGGAGGGCGACATTCCCACCGAGACCGACCAGCCGGAAGAAGATTCCGGGGTGGTATCTTACGACCTGACAAGTCAGGACAAGGTCATCCGTGGCCGGTTGCCCACGCTGGATATCATCAACCAGATGTTTTCCCGCTTGTTCCGCACCACCTTCTCCACCTTTCTCAGGAAGCCGGTGGATGTGACCATTCGGTCCACGGATACCGTGAAATTCGGGGATTTTCTGCGTTCGCTGCCGGTGCCCTCGAGCTTGCATATTTTTCGGCTCGAACCGTTCCGCGGCCACAGCCTGGTGGTGGTGGACAGCCGATTGGTATTCACCGTCGTCGATACCGTGTTCGGCGGAACCGGCCATAGCGAGGCCAAGATCACGGGGCGGGATTTCAGCGCCATCGAAATTCGCATGATCAAGAAAGTCGTCGAGGCCGCCCTGGATGATCTGGAAAAAGCATGGAAGCCGGTGCACACCGTCGCTCCGACGTATGTCCGTTCCGAGGTCAACCCCCAGTTCGCTGCCATTGTACCGCCCACCGATGTGGTCCTGGCCATCCAGTTCGATATCGATGTCGATTCCGTCAACGGTTCGTTCGCGATCTGTATTCCGTTTTCGTCCATTGAGCCCATCATGCCGAAGCTCAGGGCGCAGTTCCAAAGCGAGGAGCTGGAGGTGGACAGGATCTGGATGCGCCGCCTCAAGGCCGAATTGATGGAAGCGGAAGTCGAAGCGGTGGTAGAGCTTGGCTCCACGGACCTCACTCCCGGCCAGCTCCTGCGGTTGAAAGTGGGCGACACCCTGACCCTCGGCAACGATGTCACCGACCCGCTGATTTTGCGGATCGAAGGGATTCCTAAAGTGAAGGGTTATCCCGGCATTTCGCGGGGCAAGAAGGCTATTCAAATCGAAGAAGTGATTAAACGGCAAGGATAATACATGGAAGAAGACATCCAAAAAACCGGAGGCGCGAGCGAGCCCGCCACTGCACCTGAACCGGCGGGAAAGGCGGGAGAAAAGCCTGCCGGGGCAAATCTCGATTCAAGAAGCCTGGACCTCATCCTCGACATTCCCCTTCGGGTGACGGTGGAGCTGGGCCGCTCCAAAATGCTCATCAACGATCTATTGCAACTCGGCCAGGGTTCCGTGATCGAACTCAACAAGTTCGTCGGCGAGCCTCTCGAAGTGCTCGTCAACAACAAGCTCGTCGCGCGCGGCGAGGTGGTGGTCGTCAACGACAAGTTCGGCGTGCGGCTCACCGACATCGTCTCCCCCCTCGACCGGGTCAACTCCCTGGGATAACCCCCGTTTCACCCTTTCATCCCGCCTGAAAATATTTCATTTTCCTGAGCCCCCTGGGCTCATCGAGACGCTGTGGATCGATTCTCCATGAGCACCCCCTTAAGCACCCCCTTCGGGGCATAGCGCCGCCTCCTCATCACCCCCTTTCTGGTACAGGCCTTGCACTTGAACCGTTTGAGCGTCAGGTGTCGGTTATTTTGACAGTCTCGTAAACCCCTGCCTGCCCCGGAGGCCGCATGAAAATTTTCAGAGCTTTGATAATGTTGACTATTTTGGTTGCATGGGGGTTTTCCGCCGCCGCCGGCGCCCATGCCCAGGACGGGTTGAAGAACCCGTTGAAAGAGGTATCCTTTGACTCTCATGAGAGCGAACTCGCTGTGCGGCTGGAATTCGCCAAGCCCATTCTCGGCGATCTGCATCCGGTGTTCGCCGGCGGATCGGTGCAGATAGACATCCCGGACGCCGAAGCCCGGCTCGACCGGCTGTATTACCCGACGGGGGATGAAGTGATCCGCAGGGTGCTTGTGACCCGGCTCGACGAGAGGACCCTGAGAGTGGAGTTGCCGCTTGGGGTTGAACCGGGGGAGAGCCGCCCCGTGACGATTGTAAAGCAAGGGCGCGTGGTGGAGTTGAAAGTGGACAAGACGCCCTTGGCCGACCCGCTCAGCTCCTTCCTGGAAAAAGCCCGCGAGGAAGTGAATGCGCAGGCGGCCCTCCCGGCCGCCCCCCCGGCAGCCGAAGAGAAACCGGCGGCTGCCGCGTTGCCGCAGGCGGAAGTGAAAGAAAAAAAGCCTCCCGTCCGTTTTTCCGAGCCCGCCGTTAAGAGCGAGTCCCTGGAGATCCTGCCGTCCAGCTTGAAGATGCTCACCATGCTGGCGCTGGTTCTGGGCCTGATGTTTGTTCTGTTTTACGGCTTCAAGAAGTTTGTCCTGAAGGGCACGCCGTTCGGCCGATACGACCGCTGGGTCCGGGTGCTCGGCACCAGCTTCCTCGGCCCCAAAAAAAGCATCGCCCTGGTCGAAGTGGCGGGAGAGGTGTTGGTTCTCGGCATCGCCAACGATCATATATCGCTTCTCTCGCGCATCGACGATGCGGAAAAAATTGAGCGCATCACCAGCGGTGCGCCGCCCGCCCGCCGCGTAGAAACCGGCAACGGTCATGCGGCCAAGGAAGCGGCGAACGGCAACGGCCATAAGGCGAAGGAAACGGCGAATGGCAACGGCCACATGGTGGGGGAGGGGGACAGCGATTTTGACGATATCCTGCGGGCATCCGTTTCCCCCAAGGAGCAATACGTTCGCGACGTCACCGACCAGATTCGCCGAAAACTGGAAAAGATCAGGCCGGAATGAAAAGCAATGTCTCAAAATGGATGATCGCCTGGACAGTGGCCCTGCTGTTCGTATTTGCGGCGGTGGAGAGCTTTGCCATCCCGATGCCCACCGTGCAGGTGGGCATCGAAGATATCGAAGGGCCCGCACAGATGTCGAGTGCTTTGCAGGTGCTCCTGCTGCTCACGGTCCTCGCTCTTGCGCCGTCCATCCTTATCATGATGACCTCGTTTTCGCGCATCATCATCGTTCTGGCGTTCCTGCGTCAGGCGATGGGCACGCAGCAGACGCCGCCAACGCAGATACTGATCGGGCTTGGCCTGTTTCTGACTCTGTTCGTGATGGCGCCCGTCTGGACTGAAATCAACGACAACGCCCTCAAGCCCTACCTGAGCGAGGAAATATCGCAGTGGGACGCCCTTAAAAAGGCGGAGGTGCCTCTCAGAAAATTTATGCTCCGGCAAACCCGGGAGAAGGACCTGGCGCTGTTCGTCAACATGGATGACGGCAGGAAACCCGAGGCGGTCGGCGAAGTCGGGATGCAGGCGCTGATCCCCGCGTTCATCATCAGTGAACTTAAGACGGCGTTTCAGATTGGCTTCCTGATTTATATTCCGTTCCTGATTCTCGATATGGTCGTAGCGAGCATCCTGCTGTCGATGGGCATGTTGATGCTGCCGCCCATTTTAATCTCGCTGCCGTTCAAGCTGATGTTGTTTGTCATGGTCGACGGCTGGTACCTGACGGTGGGTTCCCTCATGAAAAGCTTCAGCTGAAGAGGAAGAGGCGATGACCGAGGCGTTCATCATAGATTTCGCCATGGAGAGCATGAAGGTCACGCTCCTCGTATCGGCTCCCATGCTCGGCTTCGGGCTGGTGACCGGTCTGGTGGTTTCGATTTTCCAGGCCGTCACCTCCATTCAGGAGTTGACGCTCACCTTCATCCCGAAAATCCTCGCGGTGTTTCTGGCGCTCCTCTTGTTTTTCCCGTGGCTTCTCCAGGTGCTGCTCACCTTCACCTCGAAGATTCTGACCAACTTTCCCGAATACATCCAGTGATGGATCTGTTCAACGTCAACCTGGCCGGATTGGAAAGCGCGCTGTTCATTTTTTTTCGCGTTGCCGCCGTCCTGTTCTTCGCCCCGTTTTTCGGCAGCGCGCAGGTGCCCGCCCGTCTCAAAGTCGCGCTGGCACTGGTGTTCAGCGTCGCCCTGTATCCGCTGGTGCCGGCCGGTGCGTTCCACCGGTCGAGCGGCCTGTTCGACCTGGTGATCGCGGTGTTCAGCGAACTCACCATCGGTCTGGCCATCGCCTATGCGGTGCAGCTTATTTTCGCCGCCGTGCAGCTTGCCGGTACCGTGGTGGATTTTCAGATGGGGTTTGGCGTGGTCAACGTCATCGATCCGCAAACCCAGTCGCAGGTGTCCATCACCGCACAATTCCACAACATCATCGCGGTCCTGTTTTTTCTTGCGCTCAACGGGCACCACATTCTCATCGGCGCGCTGGTGGACAGCTTCACGCTCATCAACCCCAGCCGGATCGATTTCTCAAGCCTCACTCCCGAATTCATCATGAAGATCTTCTCCGCCACGTTCATCGTCGCCGTGAAAATCGCCGCGCCGGTGATGGCGGTGCTTTTCTTTCTCAGCGTGGGCCTGGGGCTGGTGGCGCGCACGGTGCCGCAGATGAACGTGTTCATCGTCGGCTTCCCCCTGCAGATCGGCGTAGGCCTGCTCATGATCGCGATGTCCATGCCCTTCTTCAGCATGATCCTGAAGGCGCAGTGGGCGGAACTGCCTTCGCGGCTCAAAATTCTGATGGGCACTTTCTAACCCTCGTCCTCAGGCCGAAAGCGGCCGCAGGCTGAAGAAAAAACACCATGGCCGAAGAAAACAAGGACCAGAAAACCGAAGAGGCCACCAGCAAGCGCGTCACCGATACCGAGGAAAAAGGTAACTTTGCCCACAGCAAGGAAGTGAGTTCCTCGTTCGTGCTCCTTTCTGCTCTGGTGGCTTTGTCGATGATGGGCGGGCAGGGCACAAAGAACATGATGGTGGCCTGGCACAATATTTTCGCGGAGGCTCATACCGTGACTCTCGATATTGACGGGGTCTACCGGGTGTTTGTCTCGACCACTCAGAGCGCCTTTCTTATCCTGGCCCCCCTTCTGGTCATCATCATGGTTGGCGGCGTCGCCGCTAACGTGGTGCAGACCCGTGGCCTGAAATTTTCAATTCACCCTTTGAAACCCCGGTTCGATAAGCTCGACCCGCTCAAGGGCTTCGGCAGAATATTTTCGAAGAACTCCATGGC
Source organism: Nitrospirota bacterium (assembly GCA_003246675.1). Taxonomy (GTDB): domain Bacteria; phylum Nitrospinota; class Nitrospinia; order Nitrospinales; family VA-1; genus SZUA-259. The sequence goes on from QJZQ01000099.1 coordinate 20,578, forward strand.
CGAACTCGTCAAGTCGCTCTTCAAAGTGTTCATCGTGGCCTTCATCGCCTACCAGACCATCCGTGGGCGGTGGCAGGAGATTCCGCCGCTGATGGATTTTGGAGTGGGGCAGATTCTCGTGTTCATGGGGGATGTCTCGCTTGAGATTATATTAAAAGTGCTTCTGGTCATGATCGCCTTGTCGATGCTCGACTACGCATTTCAGCGGTACACCTATCTCGAAAACATCCGCATGACCAAGCAGGAGGTGAGGCAGGAACGCAAAGAGACCGAAGGGCATCCGGAAATCAAGCAGCGTATTCGCACCGTGCAGGCGGAGATGGCGAGGCGGCGCATGATGGATGCCGTGCCGGGGGCCGATGTCGTGGTCACCAACCCCACCGAGATCGCCGTCGCCATCCGTTACGACCGGGAAAAATCCCAGGCTCCCGTGGTGGTGGCCAAGGGCGCCGGGCTCATTGCCGAAAAAATCCGCGACCTGGCCAGGAAAAGCGGTGTGCCGGTCATGGAAAACAAGCCCCTCGCCCGGGTGCTCTTCAAGACCGTGGACATCGGGCAGCTGATTCCCGAAAGCCTGTACAAGGCGGTGGCGGAAATCCTCGCCTACGTTTACCGCCTGAAAGGCAAGTCAACGGTATAGGGATTGCATTTTACCGCAAGGAAGGCTTCGGCCGCCTGAAGACGCTTGGGCATTTCTCCCGGAGATAATTTTAAATCGTTAAAATACAATATGTTGTTCGGAGATAGCGTTACCCGGCCAACCGTCATTTTTTTGAATAAAAGGTGGAAAGCATGGCTCAACCCGGCGCGTTAGCCAACCTCAGCGAGCGGTCTCAGGAAGTCAGCGTCGCCCTGGGGGTGATCACCATCCTGGTCGTGATGGTGATGCCGATTCCCACCTTCATGCTCGACCTTCTGCTGTCGTTCAGCCTGACGTTTTCCATCATCATTCTGCTGGTCTCGGTGTTTCTCAAGGCGCCTCTCGAATTTTCCGTCTTCCCATCCCTGCTGCTCATCGTGACCCTGCTTCGGCTTTCGCTCAACGTGGCCTCGACGCGCATCATCCTCCTGCACGGCCAGGAGGGTCCGGATGCCGCCGGCCAGGTCATCAAGTCCTTCGGTTCGTTCGTGGTGGGCGGCAACTATGTGGTGGGAACGGTTATCTTCATCATCCTCGTGATGATTAACTTCATCGTCATCACCAAGGGCTCCGTCCGCACCTCGGAAGTGGCGGCGCGGTTTACCCTCGACGCCATTCCCGGCAAGCAGATGAGCATCGATGCAGACCTCAACGCCGGCATCATCAGCGAGCAGGACGCGCGCAAACGCCGGCAGACCCTGGAGCGCGAGGCCGATTTTTACGGCTCCATGGACGGCGCCATCCGCTTCGTGAGAGGAGACGCCATCGCCGGCATCCTGATCACCATCGTGAACATTCTCGGTGGCTTCGGCATCGGCGTGCTGCAGAAGGGAATGGAGGTGGCCGACGCGGCGCAGATCTACACCCTGCTCACCATCGGCGACGGCCTGGTGTCGCAATTGCCCGCGCTGGTGGTCTCCACCGCCGCCGGTCTCGTGGTCACCCGCGCCGTGTCCGATAAAAACCTGCCGTACGAGCTCATGGGGCAGCTGCTCAACCAGCCCTACGCCTTCGTGATCGCCTCGGCGGCGTTGTTTTTCTTCGGCATGATCCCCGGCCTGCCGCATGTGCCGTTTTTCAGCCTGGCCGCGGTTTCCGGCATCATCGCCTACCTGCGCATGCGCGACCTCCGGGTTCTCGAGACGCGCGAACTCAAGCAACGCGAGGACAAGGCGCGCGCGCCCGTGCCCGAGCGCGTGGAATCCATCCTGCCGCTGGACATCATGGAGCTGGAAGTGGGGTACGAACTCATTCCTCTCGTCGATGCCGACCGGCGGGGTGAACTGCTGGAGCGCATCAAATCCATTCGCCGTCAGTTCGCGCTGGAGATGGGGTTCATCGTGCCTCCCCTGCACATTCGCGATAACCTGCAACTCAAGCCCAGCGAGTACGCCATCGTCATCAAGGGGGTGGAGGTCGCGCGCGGGTCGGTGATGATGGGGCGGCTGATGGCCATGAACCCCGGAACCGCCAGCCGCGAGGTCGACGGCCTCGCCACCCGGGAACCCACCTTCGGCCTGCCGGCCTTGTGGATTCTGCCGGCGGGCAAGCAGGAGGCGCAGGTCGCGGGATACACCGTCGTCGACCCGGCCACGGTGATCACCACCCATATCAAGGAAACCGTCAAGCGCCACGCGGCTGAACTCCTGGGCCGCCAGGAGGCGCAGTCCCTGATCGACAAATTCAAGGAATCCAACCCCAAGGTGGTCGAGGAGTTGATCCCCAACCTCCTCCCGCTGGGCAAGGTGCAGAAGGTCCTTAAGAACCTGTTGAGGGAGCAGATTTCCATCCGCGATCTGAGGACCATTCTCGAGCAGCTCGCCGACTACGCCGCCCTGACGCAGGACACCGATCTGCTGACGGAGTACGTGCGTCATGCGCTGGCGCGGCCCATCACCCGGCAGTATCAGAGCGCCGACGGCACGCTCGCGGTGCTGACGCTCGACCGGGCGGTGGAAGGCGTGATTGAGGGCTCCATACAGAAGAGCGACCTGTCCTCTTACCTGGCGCTCGAACCCACCGTCGCCGAACGGTTGCTCGCGCGCCTGAAGGAGGCCATCGAGGCTCTGGGGCCGAAGCTGGAGACATCGCCGGTGCTGCTCGCGCCGCCCGGCATCCGCATGCACCTGCGGCGGTTCACCGAACGTTTCATGCCCGACCTGGTGGTGCTGTCGCACAGCGAGGTGCTGCCTTCGGTGCAGATCAAGACGCTCAAGGTGGTGAGTCTGAACAGCGCGTGAGGGGTTTTTCTATTACCCCCGCGAGCGATTGAGAAAATAGCAACACAGGCGGGAGCATGAAAAACTCGGTTCGGGAATCCCCCTTGATGGTGGGGAAGGGGGACCCCGGGCCGAGAGGACCCCGGCGGCGCCGAATCCGCCGGGGCCATCCCTCCCGCCGGCCTTAAATCAGGGCGCGGTGTGGATGCCGTTTGTTGCCGGGGCAGGGCGCATGCCGGCGAAGCAAGGTTATTCGTTTGATTTTTAATCCAAATCGAGCTAGATTATCCGACGATGCGTGATGCTCGCGCGCGTCCTGAACCCTCATCCCATAGCACTCGTTCCTATGACTACTTCATCGCTCAGGGTTTTGGCGGTATCCAGCGGTAAGGGCGGCGTTGGCAAGACCAACTTGGTGGCCAATCTGGCCTACGGGCTTTCCAAGAGAGGCCAGAACGTCCTGGTGGTCGATGCCGACCTGGGCCTGAACAACATCGATATCCTCCTCGGGCTTGCGCCCCGGTTTCACATCGGGCATGTCCTTTCCGGAGAAAAGAACATCGAGGACATCATCGTGCGGGGCCCGGCGAACCTGCGCATCCTTCCCGCCGGCGACGGCCTGCAGGAGCTGACCCAGCTCGAAACCGAGAAGAAAATGCTGTTGATGGATGAACTCGACCGGGTCAGCCAGAAATACGATTTCCTGATATTCGATACCGGCGCCGGCATCTCGCAGAACGTCACCTATTTTTGCAGCGCCGCGCACGAAATCATTCTTGTCGCCACCACCGAGCCCACGTCGCTCACCGATGTGTATGCTCTCATCAAGGTGCTCAACCAGAAGCACGCGCAGAAATATTTCCGCGTCGTCATCAACTCCGTTGATTCGGAGCGCGAGGCGAAATCCATCTTCAACAACCTGGCCGCGGTGACCGACCGTTTTCTGACAGACGTTTCACTGGAGTACCTGGGCTTCATTCAATACGACCCCAATGTGTCGCGGGCCGTTCGGCAGCAGAAGGCCTTCATGGAACTGTACCCTTATTCCAAAGTCAGCCAGTGCGTGGACCTGCTGGCGGATAAAATCGTCCAGGAAAAACGGCCCACCGCCGGTGAGGGCGACCGGCCGTTTTTCTGGAAAAGCGCCCTTCAGGTTCGATGAATCCCATCACCATAAAAAAACTTTCCCTGTCCTGCGCTCTCGCGGCTTTTGCAGTGCTTGCCTTCGGCAGCGCCGCCGCAGGCGCCCGCCTCACCACCGCGTTCGTCCGCGGGCTGGAGGCCGCACTATTATTTGGGGGACTGTCATGGAGCCTTGTGTCCTGGCTCCTGCCCAAAAGACTCGACCCGGTCACGCCTCCGCCGTCTCGGAAGGGCGGCGATGTGGATGAAACCGCCTGAAACAGCCCCAGGAAGCCCTCATGCAAGAGAAACACAACCCCGTGGAGGATAAACTCGATATTTCGGTGGAGAACCGCGAGGCCATCATCCACGAATACGCGCCGATGGTTAAGTATGTCGCCGGCCGGATCGCCATGCGCCTGCCGCCGCATATCGAAGTCGACGACCTGATCAGCGTCGGCGTGCTGGGGCTGTTTGACGCCATTCAGAAATACGATCCCTCGCGCGGCGCCCGCTTCAAGACCTATGCGGAATTCCGCGTGCGCGGCGCCATTCTCGATGAACTGCGGTCTCTCGACTGGGTTCCCCGCTCGGTCCGGCAAAAAGCGGCGACGCTGGACGCGGTGACGCAGAAACTCAGAGGGGATCTCGGCCGTCCGCCGGAGGACGACGAAATCGCCGCTGAAATGGGTCTTGATCTGGAGGGCTTCTACGCCGCCCTCTATCAAACCCGCAACATGCCGGTACTCAGCCTGGAAGACATGGGCATCACCAAGGAATCCGGCGAGCCGCAAAACCTGCTGGAATGCCTGGCGGGGAAACGCGATGCCGACCCGCATGTGCAAATGCGGCTGGAAGAACTGAAGGAAGCCATCGCCCGGGGCATCGACCAGTTGCCGGAGAAGGAGCGCCTGATGATCTCCCTGTATTACTACGAGGAACTCACCATGAAGGAAATCGGCGAGGTTCTCGGCATCACCGAATCGCGCGTGTCACAAATCCACTCCAAGGCCGTTTACCGTCTGCGGACCCGCCTCAAAGCCCTCATCGCCGAAGAAATGTAGCGCTCAATAAATGCCGGGCTCGCCCCGCGGCCGCGTTTTCCAGCGCCGGTGGCCCCACATCCAGTAGTCCGGCCGCTCGCGGATCACCCCCTCGACGAAGCGGCAGCACGTCTGGGTGCCGCTCAGGATGTCGGCGTCCCGGTTTCCTGTTTTTTCAAGGATCAGTTCCGGACCGTATTGAATGCGGTAGGTGCCCCGGCCGGTGGGATGGCAGAACATGGGCAGGATGGGAGCGTCCATGCGATGGCTGAGCAGGGCGATCGAACGGGGCGTCGCGGCGGCCCGGCCGAAAAAATCCACGAACACGGCGCGGACGGCGGTGTTCTGATCCATCATGACCACCACGCACTCGTTGTTCTGGATGGCGCGCACGATTTTGAGCGGCGGATCGTCACGGAGAAAGATGTTGTTGCCCGTGGCCGTCCGAAACGACATCGCGAGCGGCTGGACCCTGGGATTGTCCAGTTTCCTCGCGATAGAGTGAAGCCGCGCAAGCCCCAGCAGCCCATGATTCAGCCCCATGACTTCCCAGTTGCCGTAATGCGCGGTGAGGAAAAACACGCCCTTGCCCCGCGCCAGGCAACGCTCAAGCTCTTCCAGACCGTCGGTGCCCTCAATCAATTGAGGCACGCGGCGGGCCGGGTCGTGGCTCACCCACAGGCATTCGAGCGCCGAGACGGTGAGCTGGCGGAAGCAGTTGCGCACGATGGCGTGTTTCTCCCGCGGCGATTTGGAGCCGCCAAAGGCGATGTCGAGGTTGATGAGGGCGGTTCGCCGTCTCTTAGCGGCCAGGCGGTACGCCACGTCGCCGAGCGTTCGGCCGAGCCACTGCACCTGCCTTGCGGATAAGAAGGCGAAGCCGCAGGCCAGGGCGCGAACCAGAGCGTATTCCAGAAGCTGGCCGAGCCGGGTGAAGGGGGTGGTCTTTCTAGCCATTCAGTTTCATTCTCGATGAAGCCCCGGAGCGGTCCGGGGCCGGCGCCGCCGGTGGGCAGGGAAGCATCTTATTTTATTGTTCGGCGATGGCTTGCGCCACGGCGTATTTTTTTTCGTGCGATATTGAAATGTGAATGGCCGACAGCCCGAGCCGGCCGAATATCTCCCGGCCCCCGCCCGAAAGCCGGCAAAGGGGTTTTCCATCCTCGGCATGCACCACTTCGATATCTTTCAAGGCCAGGCCCTGGCCCAGCCCAAGGCCCAGGCATTTGAGCACGGCTTCCTTGACCGCGAAGCGGGCGGCGAAGTGCCTTCCCGGATCTGGGCGCGAGCGGCAGTAGGCGGCTTCACCCTTCGTGAAATATTTACTCTCGAAATGCGTGCCGTATTTTTCCAGCGTCCGCTCGATGCGGGCGATTTCGACCAGGTCCACCCCCAGCCCGTAAATCATGCGGCGCTCCCCGCCGCGGCGAGAGAAAAGCCCAGAGCGTCCTCGATGCGTTTTCGGGAGACCGCGCCCTCGCGCAAGAGCCGCGGGGGGCTTACGGTGACATCGAGAAGGGTGGATTCCCGGCCGCCCGGCGTGGGGCCGGCATCGACGATGAGGTCCACCCCATCGCCCAGAAGCGTGGCGGCCTGCTCGGCGGTCACCGGGCTTGGCTGGCCGCTCGGGTTGGCGCTGGTGGCCGTCAGCGGCCGCCCAAGCGCCTGGAGCAGGCGCAGCGTGAAGTCGTTCCCGGGTTGCCGGAGGCCGATGGTCCCCGTGCCCGCCGTCAATCGCTCAGGCAGGCTCTCCCTGGCCTTGAACACCAGGGTCAGGGGGCCGGGCCAGAAGGCCGGAATGAGTTTTTCCGCCACCGGGGGCAGGGTTTCGGCCAGCGTCCGGGCCTGCCTGGTCGATGTCACCAGGACCAGGAGGGGTTTGCCCTCGGGCCGGCCCTTGGCAAGGAATATCCGGGACAGGGCCTCCTCGTCGGACGGGTCGGCGCCCAGGCCGTAAAACGTGTCGGTGGGAAACGCGATCACTCCACTCTTGTCGAGAACGGCCCGGATTGTAGCTACCGCGCGCGCAAGGTCCCCTTCATCGCGAGGGTCGACCTTAAGGATTTGCGGCATGAGTGGCGTTGATCTTCTTGCTTTTGATTTCCACTTCCTTGGCCTGGTATTTCTTGTACTGAATCAGCCGGGAATGCAGCTTCTTGTCCTCCAGCGCCAGGATCTGCACGGCCAGGAGACCCGCGTTGCGAGCGCCGGATTTGCCGATTCCCATGCAGGCCACCGGCACGCCGCCGGGCATCTGCGCCGTGGAGAGCAGTGCGTCGAGGCC
>QJZQ01000162.1 GCA_003246675.1 Nitrospirota bacterium
TAATGCGTCTCAACCAATCGCTTTGCCGTTGAGAACGCTGCGGGTGGGCCGGGGTGTTCGTGTGGCGTCCGGGGTCATCGGTGGGGTTTTGTGGCATTAAGACGAGTTAGGTAAAGCGAGGGCATTGATCAGCAATGCCCGCCTGTCCCGGGAAACCGCATTGGGTGCGGTCTTCATCTGCCTCAGGCTATCGAACAGGTGATGCGCGAGATACGGCGGCGGCCCTTTAAAAGGGCCGCCGTTTTTTTTCGCTGCCGCATTGCCGGCGTTTGCCTGGGGCGCGTCACTGGCCTCGACCGTGGAGGCATATAACCCCCCTGAGCGTAGCTCCTCCACCCCCTAAAGTGCCAATAGGAGGTGGATCACCTTTCCTTTTCCCCGCTTGTCACGTTAACCGCTGCCTATCCCGGTTTGAATGAATTTTAAGGTTTTTGATGAACCGACGAAAAATCCCGGCTAGAATGGTTTCATTTTTTTATCAACGGGAGAAATCATGCCGGGCAAAATTGAACAATTTCTGGAAGCTGTTATCTTCAAGAGCCGCTGGCTGCTGGTGCCGTTTTATCTGGGGCTGGTGGCGAGCATCCTTCTGCTTCTCGTTAAATTCCTTCAGGAGCTGATCCATCTCACTCTGCACGCCATCACCACTTCGGAAAGCGAGGTCATCATCGGCATCCTGTCCTTGGTGGACATGGCGCTGGTCGGCTCGCTGCTTTTGATGATTATTTTTTCGGGCTACGAGATTTTTGTTTCCAAGCTGGACGGAGCGGCGCACGCCGACAGGCCGGACTGGATGGGGAAAATCGATTTCGGCGGCCTCAAGCTCAAGGTCATCGGCGCTATCGTCGCCATCTCAGCCATCGATCTTCTGCAGGTATTCATGGAGGTTCCGCAGGAGCCGACCGAAGCCAACGTCGACATGTTCCTGTGGAAGGTGGTCATGCACATGGCTTTCGTGCTGAGCGGGGTGTTTTTCGCGTTGATGGACCGCATCTCCGAAGGGCCGAAACCGCACTAAAGGAATCTCCGGGGGGCGGCAGGGCCTGCGACGACGGGGGGCAAGTTTCCCCCTTGCCGATAGATCATGAACCCCCTCGAAGGTCACCGCCGGGTGCCCCATGCCGATGACGATGGCCTGGATCTATTTGCTCGGCGGCAGGTCGCCAGCCAGGTTTTCCTTGAGCGCGCCGACGAAATACAGCCGGCCGCCCCTTTCCTCGTAGGGGATGCGGGTTGTGCTGCGGCTGTTTTTGTCTTTCTTATAGGAAATGATGACGAGCCCCAGCGGCTTCATGTTGGGGTAATGGCGGACTCCGTTCACCACACGTTCGGTGCGAAAGTCCTCCGGCATGGGAGTTAATTCTACATCCAGAAGTTTGGCCGAGCGCAGCCCCTTAATCATGTGTTCTTCAAGGGGCTTTTTCATGTCCTCTTCCATGCCATCGAGGTTGAACAGGCTCCACAGGGCCTCGTCGTTTCCCGAGCCGACGGCGGCGCGCACTTCGTCGAGGAAACGTTCCTCGGGCCCGGCATGGGCGGATACCGGCCACGCGGCAACAAGGGCAATGAGAATGAATCGCTGGAAAATTTTTGTAAATGCGCGAAGGGCAGGGTTTTTATACATGGCGGTCCGTAAAAGGGGCGTTGATATTCAGATTTCTATAATTTGATAGATCCCCCATAAGTCGGGGTGAGGGGGAGAACCTGACAGGCCCGCCAAACTTTTATTAAATCGCTCGTGAAATTCCTCCAATAAAAAAGGAGAGGATGGGCTTTTGCCGTCCTCCCCTACAGGGGGTTGATAGGTGAGTCACGTGAAAATTCCCCTTCTTTAAGATTACCTGAGCAGCTCCTTACCCTCAAACATCTCCAGGAAGAGGATGCCAAGAAGAAAAACAACTACCATCGTTCCCATTGTGTCGAGCAGCATGACCTCACCCCCTTTCCAGGAAAGCTATCGATTCTCTTTAAAAGCGCTTTCCTTTTTATCGGCGCTCCTCCCCAAGCACCCAACTGTAATTTATGCCTGCGGGTGGGTTTCTGCAAGGAAGGGGGCCGGTTTGCTGTGAAGGCAAAACGAGAACGGGAACCGTTTCTATTAGCGAAAAAGGGCAAAAAAAAACCCGAGTGCCAGAGGATTTGTTCCAAGCTTCCCTCCTGAGAACCATCCCTCTGCATCTAAGCACTCGGGCCCTACACCCATCTCTCAATAATAATTTGTGCCTTCGCGCGGGAGTTGTCAAGCCCGTCAAGTTCGAGGGAATCCCCTCTGCAGGCCGTTGAAACCAGGCCCGCCTCCCAAGTGGTCTTTTACACCTCCAGCCTGTCACTCTGCGCGGGGAGGGTCACGCGGAACCGGGTTCCCTGGCCCGGCTTGCTTTCAATCTCTATCGTGCCGCCGTGCGCCTGGATGATGCCGTAGCTGACCGAGAGCCCCAGGCCAATGCCCTTGACCTCGGACTTGGTGGTGAAAAAGGGTTCGAAAATCCGCTTCAGGTTTTCAGGGGGGATGCCAAGCCCGTTATCCTCCAGGTCGATCCATACCCGCCCGTGCTCGCCGCGCGTTCGGAGGACGATCTCGCCGCTGCCATTTGCGATGGCTTCTTGGGCATTGTTGAGCAGGTTGAGCACCACCTGCTTGATCTGGTCCGGGACGCAGCGGATGTTCGGCAGGTCCGGGCTGTAATCCCGTATGAGGCGGATGCCCTTGTGATTCAAGTTCTCGCCCATCAGAAGCAACAGGTCGTCCAGGGTGTCGTTCAGGTCCAGCCATTCGAGCTCCTGGCTGGAGGGCCGGTGAAAGTCGTTCAAACTCTGGATGAGGCGGTGGATGCGGTTGCACTCCTGAATTGCCAGGCCAAGGAAATTCTTGTGTTTATCGCCGACGGCCACTTCATCGCGGACTTTTTCCAGCACGTTGCGGATGCCGTAAAGCGGGTTGTTGATCTCGTGCGCGATGGATGCGGAGAGTTTACCCACCGCCGCCATTTTTTCCGCCTGCGTCAGCTGCTCGCGGGATTTTCTCAGGTCCTCGGCCATCTGTTCGCGCCGCTCGATGGTTCTGAACGCGAGAACGGTGGGGACGATCGAGGCCAGGATGACAAACAGCACCGAGGTGATGACGTATTCCCAGCGCTCACGGTTGCTTTCTATTTCCCGCAGGGGAAACAACCAGCCGGCCATCAGGTCTTCCAGCAGGAATTCCCAGGTCATCGTCAGCAAGAAGATGGTGACGATGGTGAGCCCGTTCCAGATCAGCCATTTTCTCTTCATGCGCTCGACGATCCCGTTAGTTGGGGTGCGGACCTCTCAGACGAATTGTGCACCGGGCAGGCCCCGCCGTCAAGCCCCTTCGGGCATTATCGCCGCAAGGCGGTCAAGTAGCCATTCCTGCCATGCGTCGAACCCCGTTCCTCGGGTGGCGGAAAGGCGAATCACGCGAATCTGCGGGTTCACCCGCCGGGCGTTTTCCTCCGCCCGGTCGATGTCGAAATCGAGATGGGGCAGAAGGTCGATCTTGTTCAGGATCAACAGGTCGGCGGCGCGGAACATGTGCGGGTACTTGAGGGGTTTGTCCTCGCCTTCGGTGACTGAAAGGAGAACCACGCGCGCCCGCTCTCCCAGGTCGAACAGGGCGGGGCAGATGAGGTTGCCGACGTTTTCGATCATCACGATGGATTGCAGCGGCGGCGCAAGTTCCTTGAGGCCGCGGGCGACCATTTCGGCGTCGAGGTGGCAGCCGGGGCCGGTGTTGATCTGCGTCACCTTCGCGCCGCTTTCCTTCAGGCGGTCGGCGTCGAGGCGGGTGGCCTGGTCGCCCTCGATCACCGCGATGGGGGCCTTCAGTTCGCGCAGGGTGCGGCAGAGGAGGGCGGTTTTGCCGGAGCCCGGCGCGCTCATCAGGTTGATGGCGAGGATGCCCCGGCCCTCGAACCAGCCGCGGTTGCGCTCGGCCAGAAGCTGGTTTTTTTCCAGAATATCGTGCTCCAGCGAGACGACGCGGCCCGCCGCACCGGTATCGCCCGGGTGATCGTGCTCGTGCTCATGGGGATGCACATGCGGGTGAGCATGCGGGTGAGCATGAAGGGGGTCGTGCTCATGATCGTGAGAGTGATTTTCCTGGCCGCAGCCGCAGGTCGCGCACATCAGGCGATCTCCATTTCCTTGACCCGAAGGTCGGTTCCCCGGGTGGTGCGGGTGTTCCACGATCCGCAGGGGCAGGGAGCCAGCAGATCGTCGGCTTCCGTTTCCCGGCCGCAGTCCCGGCAGGTGCGAAGGCCTGGCACGTCGATGATCTCCAGGCGCGCGTTTTCCAGCTCGGTCCCCCGGGTGCACACGTCGAAGCAGAAGCGCAGCGCCTCCGGCGCCACGGCCGCCAAACGCCCGATCTCCACCGCCACACGCGTCACCGGCTGGCCGCGGGCGTGGCCGCGAACGATGGCGACGATGTTTTCGGTGATCCCGAGCTCGTGCATGTTGTGGCCCTCGATTTCCTTTTATTCTAGCAGATTCTCGGCAACTGTTCACCGGCGAGCATCTGCACCACGCGGCGGCCGCCAATGCGCGACCGAAGCACCACCCGCCCCGCGTGCTCCTCCACCACCTCGCCGATGAGTGCGGCCGAGCGGCCGAGCGGGTCTTGCCTGAGCGCCTCGAGAGCCTTGTCGGCATCCTCCGCCGCGACCACGGCGATGAACTTGCCCTCGTTGGCCACGTACAGCGGGTCGAGGCCGAGCAGTTCGCAGGCGCCCCGCACCTGGTCGCGGATCGGGATGCGCGCCTCGGCGATCTCAATGCCCACGCCGCTGGCCCGGGCGATTTCATTGAGCGTGCTCGAGACGCCGCCGCGCGTAGGGTCGCGCATGCAGCGCACGCCGCCGCAGGCCGCAAGCATTTTGCGGATCGGCGAGACGAGCGGCGCGCTGTCGCTTTCGAGCCCGGTTTCGAACTCGATGCCCTCGCGCACCGAAAGGATGGTGATGCCGTGGTCGCCGATGGGGCCGCTGAGGATAATCCTGTCGCCTGGCCGCGCCCGGTCCACCGAAAGGGTGCGGCTAAGTTCCATCGCCCCGACGCCCGAGGTGGTGATGAAGACGCCGTCGCCCTTGCCCCGCTCCACCACCTTGGTGTCGCCGGTGACGAGCACCACGCCCGACGCCTGGCAGGCCGCCTGCATCGAAGCGACGATCTTCCTGAGGTGCGCCATCGGAAGGCCTTCTTCCAGGATGAAGGCGGCGCTCAGATAGAGCGGCCGGGCGCCGCCCACCGCCAGGTCGTTCACCGTGCCGTGGACCGCCAGGCTGCCGATGTCGCCGCCGGGAAAGAAGAGGGGGTTCACCACATAGCTGTCGGTGGTGAAGGCCAGCGCCTCTCCTGCCAGCGGAACGGTGGCCTGGTCATTCAGCTGGTCAAGATAAGGGTTGTTGAACGCGGGCAGGAATACCTCACGCAGCAACTGTTCGCTCAACCGGCCGCCGCTGCCATGCCCAAGCAACACCGTCTCCGTGGCCGGGTGGGGAAGCGGGCAGGCGCCCGCACCGGGATTTGTGTTGGCGGTCATCGTTTCAGTCCTTCCGCCGGATTGTGTCGCCCGCCTTCTCGTGCCGGCCGTAGTGGTAAAAAGCGGCGCAGGCGCCCTCCGCGGAAACCATGGTGGCCCCCAGCGGGTTCTCCGGAGTGCACTCGCTGGCGAAAGCGGGGCAGTCGCCGGGAGTCTTGAGACCCTTCAGGACGTCGCCGCTCATGCACAATGCGGATTCGCAGGGAGCGATGTCCCGAACGTCGAACGCCACCGCCGCGTCGTGCCGGACGAAATCCTTTTTCAGGCGGAAGCCGCTCGCCGGAATTTCGCCGATGCCGCGCCATTTCTGGTCGCAGATCTCGAAGACGCTGAAAATCCGCTCCTGCGCCGCGAGGTTGCCGTCCCGGCTCACCACGCGGGTGTACTGGTTTTCCACCCGCGCCTCGCCCGCTTCCAACAGCCGCACCAGACGGTCGATGCCGTCGAGGATGTCGAGCGGTTCGAAGCCTGTCGGCACGATGGGAACGCGGTATTGTTCGGCGAGAGGTTCGTATTCGCGCGTGCCCATCACCGCGCAGACGTGGCCCGCCGCCAGGAAGCCCTGCACCCGGTTGCCCGGCGCCTCCAGCACGGCGGTGAGGGCGGGAGGCACCCGCACGTGCGAAACCAGCATGAAAAAATTGCCGAGGCCCTCGCGCGCCGCCTGCCAGACGGCCAGCGCGTTGGCGGGCGCCGTCGTCTCGAAGCCCACGGCGAAGAACACCACCTTTTTCGCCGGGTTCTCCCGCGCCAGCCTAAGCGCGTCGAGCGGCGAGTAGACGATGCGCACGTCGCCGCCCGCGGCTTTCACCTGGTGCAGGTCGGACGCGCTGCCGGGCACCCGCATCATGTCGCCGAAGGAGCAGAAGATCACGTCGTCAAGTCCGGCGATGGCGATCGCCTGGTCGATCTTCTCAAGCGGCGTCACGCAGACGGGGCAGCCCGGGCCGTGCACCACCCGGACGCCCTCGGGCAGCATCTGGTCGAGGCCATATTTCACGATGGTGTGCGTCTGCCCGCCGCAGACCTCCATCACCACCCATTCGCGCGTCAGGCGGCCGGCGATTTGCCGGATCAGGGCGCGGGCGATTTTCTCGTCGCGGAATTCATCGATGTATTTCACCGCTCCTCCCGTTCTTCCATGCCGTCGAGTTCCCTGAAGAGCTTGAGTGTCTTCTCCGCTTCTTCAGGCAGGACGCGGGAGATGGCGAAGCCGACGTGCACCAGGGCGTAGTCGCCCACCTGGATGTCGGGCAGGTATTCCAGGCAGACCTTCTTGACGATGCCGCCAAAATCCACCCGCCCCATGCGGAAACCCTCCTCGCTCGAAATGTCGAGCACTTTTCCCGGCACCGAAAGGCACATCACGCCACCTCCGGGCGCTCAGCGCCGGGCTTGGCCACCCGGGCGAGCACCACTCCGGCGTGCACCAGCACCTGGTCGCCGATGGCGGCGTCCGGCAAAACCTCGATGGAGGCGCGGCCGATGGCGCCGCCCGCGCTCACCCGCGCAAACCTCAGGCCGTGGTCTGTGCCCAGCTCCACGACGGTGGCGTAATACAGCGGGGAAGATTCGAATAGCGTCATAACGTTTTGTCCATGCGGGCGCAGGCGACGGCGGCCTGGCCGAAGGCGATGCCCCCGTCGTTCATCGGCACCCGCTCCGGCAGGTGCACGAGAAACCCCTCGTGCCTGAGCCCCGCCACCAGGCGCGAAAGCAGAAACATGTTTTGCAGCACCCCGCCCGAAAGCGCCACGTCCGTAAGACCGGTGCGCTCGCGAAGCTCCCGGCAGACCGCGAGAGTCATCTCCGCCACGCTGTTATGAAAAAGGGCGGCGATGCGGGACGGGGCCGCGCCTCTCAACATATCCTCCACCACCGATCGAATCAAGCCGCGAATATCGATGCACCAGGGGAACACGCCCGTATCAAACGGCCAGGGGTAGCTCTCCCAGGTGGCCGTGTCCGCCCTGTTTTCCAGTTCCACCGCCGCCTGGCCCTCATAAGTGATGGCGTCGCGCACGCCGGTGAGCGAGGCCACCGCGTCGAACAGCCGCCCCATGCTGGAAGTGGGCGGGCATCGCAGGTCTTTTTCGATCAATTGCCGGACGGACCGCAGGCGCCCGGGGCCGAGCCGTTTAACGAAATCGATATCGAGATTCTCCATCCCCTCGCCGTAAGCCCGGTGCAGGCAGGCGGCGGCATAGCGCCAGGGTTCGCGGATGGCCGCACCGCCCCCCGGCAAGGGGGTGTAGGCGAGATGCGCCGCGCGCGTGAAACCGCCCAGGTCCGCAAGCAGGAACTCGCCGCCCCACACCGCGCCGTCCGTCCCATAGCCGGTGCCGTCGAACGCCACGCCGATG
>QJZQ01000232.1 GCA_003246675.1 Nitrospirota bacterium
GGGGAAACGGGCCCGGTTTGTCATGTCCCATCACACGGGAAAAATCGAGATCATCGGCCTCACCGAGGACCGCATCTTTCTCAAATATCACCGCGCCAACCGGATGGTCGACAGCTCCCGGCTGATGATTTACAAAAGAAACCCGGAAGCCTGCTGGCTGGAGGATTACACCGATCTGGTGGAGGAATATCCCCTGATATTTTCCTAGGAAGCGCGGCAAAAAAAACGGGGGCCCGCAACCGGGCCCCCGCTCACGCCACGTTTCATGCGGTCGATCAGGTTTCCTTTTCTTCCAATACGGCGATGACGATGTTCAGCCGCTTCTTTTCCCCTTTGCGGATCACATCCACTTTCACTTCATCGCCGGGGTGGATGGCGGCCACCAGCTTGGGCAGCGCTTCCATATTGGCCACGTCCTTGCCCGCGAAGCCGACGATCACGTCTCCACGCTCGATCCCGCCCTTGTCGGCGGGGGAACCGGCAATCACGTTGCCCACCAGGGCGCCCTGGGTGTCATTCAGTTGGAACGCCTCGGCAAGGTCGGGCGTCAGTTTCTGCACCATGACGCCCAGCCAGCCCCGGGTCACCTTTCCATTCGTCTTGAGTTCGCCCAGGATGTCCCTGGCCAGATTCACCGGAACGGCGAAACCGATGCCGATGTTGCCGCCCGCGTTACCGGAAAAGATCGCGGTGTTGATGCCCACCACCTTGCCCTTGGAGTTGATGAGCGGACCCCCGCTGTTTCCCGGGTTGATGGACGCGTCGGTCTGAATGTATTCGTCGTAAGGGCCGGAGCCGATGTTCCTGTGCTTGGCGCTCACGATGCCGGCGGTCACGGTGTGGTTGAGGCCGAACGGGTTGCCGATGGCCACCACCCATTCCCCGACTTCCAGCTTGTCCGAATCACCCAGGGCGAGGAAGGGCAGGTCCTTCGGTACGCCTTTCTCATCCTCGATGCGGATGAGGGCGAGGTCGGTCTTGGCGTCGGAACCCACCAGCACGGCGCTGTATTCCCGGTCGTCCTGAAATCGCACTTTGATTTTATCCGCCCCGGCCACGACGTGATGATTGGTCAGGATGAGACCTTCCGGATCGATAACGAACCCGGTGCCCATGCTGTTTTGCGGCCGGGGTCCGGGAGCGCCAAAACGCGGGTCCTCATTCGGCGCAAACGGGAAGGGACGGCCAGGCGTCTGGAAATGCTGGGCGTTTTCTATCTTCGCCTGAACGCTGACATGCACCACCGCCTTCGTCTGGTTCCTGGCGATTTCGACGATGAAGTTGGTGCTGCCCGGGAACGCTTTCTCCTCGCCGGATGCAAAGGCCCCGTCGGGCGACAGCCCGGCACCCGTTCCTAAAAATACGGGCGCGACGAGTAGCGCGGCCAGGGCAAACGCGGATGCTGTTTTCAACCATTTCTTAATCATTGCTTTCCTCCAAAGTTTTCCGGACAACCGGCTGATCGTCGAGGCTGCCCGATGCGATAAAGCGGGATCGGCGGGCCGCCGGCCTTCCTGGCCGCCCGCGGTCTCATAAGGAAAGAATAGAACCGGAAAATTAAAGATGAATTAACAGGGCATTAAAAAGTTTTAAGCAAGAGAGGGAAAAGCGTCCGGGCGGACTTTTCCCGAGGCCGGGGGGAAAATCCGTAAAGAGTCCCGCAAGAAAAGGAAAGGATGCGGGGCGGGCGGGAAAGCGCGTCTAGTTTAAATGGACGGAAACGGCCTTGGAGACGCCCTTCTCCTCCATGGTGATGCCGTAGAGAACATCGGCGAAGGACATGGTCTTCTGATTATGGGTGATGATGATGAACTGGGTGTTGATCGCCATCTCCTTGAGCATTTCCTGAAAGCGGATCACGTTGGCCTCGTCGAGCGGCGCGTCCACCTCGTCGAGCAGGCAGAAGGGGCTGGGGCGAACCTTGAATACCGCGAACATCAGGGCGATGGCGGTCATCGATTTCTCGCCGCCGGAGAGCAGGGTGAGGTTCTGCATCGCCTTGCCAGCGGGGTTCGCGGTGATCTCCACGCCCGCCTCCAGGGGGTTTTCCTGGTCGGTCAGGCTCAGGCGGGCCTTGCCGCCCTGGAACAGGCGGGCAAAGATCTCCTGAAAATTGCTGTTCACCTCCTCGAAGGTGTCGAAAAAGCGCTGCTGGGTGGTGCGGTCGATGCGTTCGATGGTTTCGTGCAGCATGACGATGGATTCGGCCAGATCTTCCTGCTGCTTCTTGAGGAACGTGTAGCGTTTATTGACTTCTTCAAAGTCGGACAAGGCCGCCAGGTTGACCTCGCCCATTTTGGCTACCTTGCCTCTCAGTTCGCGGACTTGCTCGTCGACCGCCTTTTCGTCGATCTCTTCTTCCTCCTGAGCGAGGATTTCATCGCGTCCCACGTTGAAGTCGTCGAACGCCCGTTCCTCGAGATGGGCGATCTGGATCTTCGTTTCCGAGCGCCCCACCTCGATACCGGATATTCTTTCCGTGACTTCCTGAATCTGCCGGGCGAGTTCCTTGACCTCTTTTTCCATCTCCTTCAGGCCTTCTTCCTTTTCCCGCAGGGCCTCCTCGCCCTTCACGCGCCGCTCGGTCAGCGCGTCCTTTTCGCGGACCTGTTCGATGAGGCGTTTTTCAAGCCCCCGGATCTCCTCGCCCAGGGCGGCGATGCGCTCGCGGTTCCCCTTCTGGTCCTGCTCGCGTTTCTGAATTCTCGCCTCCAGGTTTTCCCTGTGCAGGTCGATGCGTTTGATCTCGGTGAGGGTATTTTCCCGGCGTCCCTTCAAGGACGCGATGAGAACCTTGACGGCGCTGATCTCGGAAGCCTTCGCCTCCATCTCGTTTCTGAGGGCTGCAAGCCGCGTCCGGTCCTCCTCGAGCTTTTCCTCCATGCGGGCCTTTTCTTCCTCTTCGGCGCTCATTTCATGGGTCAGGCCCGCGGCCCGGTTCTCGAGCTCGGCCAGCTCATGGCCCGCCGATGTGCATTCGTATTCCAGGGCCGAGCTTTTTTCCTCCAGGCGGTGCACATCCTTCTGCAACTGTTCGAGATCCTTGCGGCCGTGGGCACGGGCGATTTCCCTGTCCTTGAGAACCGCCTCGGCTTTCTGGATTTCCTCCGCCAGGGCGGCCTCGGCCGTCTGCCCCTCCTCGATGGCGCGCTGGGCGGCTTCCATTTTCTCTTTCGCCAGTTCCACCTCGCCGGTCAACTTTTCGATCTGCCGGTTGCGGGAAAGCAGGCTGGAGGCGCCGCTCGAGGCGGTGCCGCCGGTGACCCAGCCCTGGGTATCGATCATTTCTCCGCCGAGCGTGACCACGGTGCCCATAAATCCGGGGTTCTCCCTCAGCGCCAGCGCCGCGGGCAAATCCTTCACCAGCACCACGTTGTCGAGCAGCACTTCGATGATCGATCGATATTCCTCTTTACAGTCGACGAATTCGAGAATCCTGCCGACCACATCGGCATTGCCATTCATGTGCACCGGCGGGGCCGCCGCCGGGCGGAGCCGGAGCGGGATGAAGGAACCGCGGCCGGACTGGTGGCTTTTCAGGTATTCGATGGCCTGGACACCGTCGGTGTAGTCGTCGACGATGACGCTCTGAAGTTTCTCGCCGAGCACCGCCGCGAGCGCCGTTTCATATTCGGCGGGCGCTTTGAGCACGTCCACCAGAACTTCGCGCAGGCCCGAGGGGCGGCCGCCGTTGGCGCTGCCGGACATGAGGGATTTGACGCCGTCCTGAAAGCCTTCGAACTTGCTCCGGAGCTCCTTGAGGGAAGACAACAGGGAGGCGCGGGTGATGTACTCCTCCTTGAGGGCGCCGTGCTCGTCGCGCAACACCCGCAGTTCTTCCCGGCTCCGGGCCGCCCTCTGGCGCAGGCCGTCCACTTCCACGCGCAGAGCGTCGAGCTTCCGCGATTCGCTTTCCTGCGTCTGCACCAGTTCTTCGAGCGACTGCCGACCCGCTTCGGCCTGGGAGCGGGTGGTGCCGATTTCCAGCTGGGCTTTCTCTTCGCGTTCCCTGAGGTTCTGGCGGCGGGTGTCGATGGCGGTGAGTTCATTCTTCTTCTTCGCCACCCGCTGATAGAGCGACATGACTTTCTGCTCGCCGCTTTTGGCCTCCTCCTCCAGAGCCCGCTGGGTCTCCTTCTCTTTTCCCCAGCCCTCGCCGAGGCCCCGCAGCCGATCCTCCTCGACATTGATGTCCTCGGAAACCTGCGTCAGCCGGACGCGTTCCGCCTCCGCTTCGGCGGCGAGCCGTTCAATTTCCGCTTTCATGCGCGACACTTCGGCCACGGCCCCTTCAATATCGGCTGCGGCCTGCGACGACTGCGACGCCTTGAGCTCGATGCTGTGTTCGTCCTTGCCGATGGAACCGGCAAGCGCGTTGATGCGGTCCCTGGTTTCATTGAGTTTGCTGGCGCGTTCTTCGAGGTCGATCTTGAGGTCGGCGATCTTGTTTTCCAGCGTCGCGGCCTGCGCGGCCCACTCATCCTTCAGTTCCGTATGCTTGCGGAACGCTTCATCGCTTTCCTTCAACTCGGCGGTGAACCGCTTGATTTTCCGGGAAAAAAGTTTGAGCGAAAGGCCCTTGATCTCCCCCTGATAGGTTTTGTAGCGTTCGGCCTTGGCCGCCTGGCGCTTGAGGGATTCGGCCTGCCGGCCGAGCTCCTGGACGATATCGCTGATGCGCTCGAGGTTTTGCCCGGAGGCGTCGAGCTTGCGCAGCGCCTCGTTCCTGCGCTGCTTGAATTTCAGGATGCCCGCCGCTTCTTCGATGAGCACCCGGCGTTCCTCGGGTTTGGCGGTGATGATGTCCTGGATGTGCCCCTGCTCGATGACGGTGAGAACCTTGGGGCTGATGCCGATATCCAGCAGGAAATCGGTGATGTCCTTCAACCGGCAGGGCACCTGGTTGATGTAGAATTCGCTTTCGCCGGAACGATGATAGCAGCGGGTGACCTTCACCTCCTCGGCCAGGTTGGGGATGTTGGCAATGCGCAACCCCGGCGGGACGTTGGTCAGCGTCAGGGAGATTTCGGTGCGGTTCACGGGCTTTCTCGACCCGCTGCCGTTGAAGATCAGATCGGTGATTCGGGTTCCGCGCAGGGATTTGGAGCTCTGCTCGCCGATGACCCAGCGAATGGCGTCGGAAACGTTGCTCTTGCCGCAGCCGTTCGGCCCCACGATGGCGGTGAAGCCATTGTTGAAGTTGAGCTTCGTCGAATCGACGAACGATTTAAACCCTTCAAGTTCGAGGCTTTTCAAAAACATGTTCGGAACTCACTTTGAGTGATTTTGTAACGAATGGTTTCCCGCGTCTGATTTGCGCCCATTATTAATGAATGGACCCCGGATGTAAAGCGGAAATATACCACTTCTTGTATAGGAGAAATAGCTATGTACTATATATTGGGGGTTATGGGGACGCCCCCTTTCACCGGCAATACAGGAAATTCAATGCAGTCTGAGGTTTTGTGTCGGCAAAAAACCGCCGGACGGGTTAAAATCCATCCAGATAAACGAACCCGGTTGAGGGAGGTGAAAACCAGATGAAACTCTACTCTTATAGCAAATGCGGCACCTGCCGGAAAGCCAAAAAATTTCTCGACGAGCACAACATCGCTTACGAGGAATTCGACATTACCGAGACCCCGCCGCCGCTCGCGGTGCTCAAGCGCGCGCTTGCGGCCAAGGGTCTTAAAAAGCTCTTCAATACCAGCGGCGTTCAGTACAAGGAGTTGAAAATAAAGGACAAGCTGCCCGGCATGAGCGAGGGTGACGCGCTCGCCCTGCTCGCTTCCAACGGCCGGCTGGTCAAGCGGCCCGTGGCGGTGGGAAAAGACGCGGTGACGGTGGGGTTCGACCCGGAGGAATATCAAGCCGTCTGGGGCGGGCGCTGAGGGCTGCCCTTCCGCGGCGCCTTATTCAGGCTGAAATCAAACGGTTAAACGAGGCCCTTCCGAAACGATGAACCTGGACCCCCTCTCCCTTAAAATCCGAAGCGCGTTCTCCCTGGCCGGACAGGCCCGGACGCCGCACCCCAAGCGGGCCGCGGTGCTCGTGATCCTGTTCCCCCGCGAGGGCCTGGCGCAGGTGCTGATGATACTGCGCGCGCTCCACCTCAATGCCCATGCCGGCGAGGTGGCCTTTCCCGGCGGCGTTCCCGAGGCGCAGGATGTGGACCTCCTGGCCACCGCGCTACGGGAAACCGAGGAGGAGATCGGCCTGCGGGTGGCGCAGGCGGCGGTGATCGGGTGCCTGACGCCGGTGGCGACGCGAACCGGCTACCTCGTCTGGCCTTATGTGGCGGCCTTGCCGGCATGCCCTCGCCTGGAGCCGGCCAGCGAGGAAGTCAGCAAAATTTTCGAAATTCCCCTCGCGCCGCTTTTTCGCACAGGCGAACTCGATGCGCGCTTCCCCACCGAACGGGATATGACGGTGTATCATTTTCACGAGCATCGCATCTGGGGCGCTTCGGCCAGGGTGCTTCGGCAAATCGAATGCCTGAACGGGCACGCTTGACCGACGCCCCGCAAAGCGGACAACCCGCCAAGCGCCCTGCGCCTGCGGGGAAAATATCGGCAAGCCGATGGCGAGGGCCGCCGCACCGCGGGAAAAGACGCTTCTCACCGCTTTACAAACGCTCGCAAACGTCCTAGTATTCACGCATGGGATACTTTGACTTGGAGGAGTGAAATATGTCCCCCACGATAGTGCGCCTAGCCTTGCTCTGTCTTCTAGCCCCCGTAACCGCTGGGGCCTACACCGGGTCGAACGGCGGTTTCGACGTTCCTTATCACACTCCCGAAGTGGCGAGCGCTGCCGACGACCTGGAGCACACGCGGCTGATCGAGGAGGAGGAAGAAGCGCCTCTGCCCTGGCCCGGCGAAATTGAAGAGCCGCTCCTCATCGAGGAGGATCTCCCCCAGCCTTCCGAAGGCCGCCTCCGTTTCAATATAGGGATTGGCCTCACCCCTTCGCAGGTCCGGGAGTTTAAAAGCACCGCCGAAAAGAGCCCCGATGATTACAAGGCCCAGTACAACCTGGGCGTCGTCTATGCCGCGATTGGTGAATACGAGGCCGCCGTGCCGCCGCTCAAGGAAGCGATCCGCCTGAAACCCGATGACGCGGCGTCTTACAACTACCTGGGCCTGGTGTATTCCAGCCTGCGCATGTTTGACGACGCGATCGATTACTCGAAACAAGCGCTCGGCCTCGAACCCACCATGCTGGAACCCCGGATCAACCTGGTGCATTCCTACGAACAGCTGGGCCTGCACCAGAAAATGCTCGAGCCCCTCGAAGCGATTGTCAAAAGACTACCCCACGAAGCCCATTACCAGTCCCTGCTGGGCTGGGTGCATTACCAGCTCGGAAACCCGAAGGAGGCGGTACAGCCCTTACAGGAAGCCATCCGCCTGGGTTCGGAAAACCCGCGCGACCTCCGTTACCTCGGCGAATCATTCCTCGCCCTGGAGCAGTACGAGTGGGCCATTCAACCGCTCCGGAAAGCCATTCTCATGGCGCCGGGCCTGCCGGAACCGCTTTACAACCTCGGCACCGCCTACGCCAACCTCAATCGCTGCCTGGAAGCCCTGCAACCCTTGAAGCAGGCCATCGAGATTCAGCCGGATTTCGCCGAGGCGCACGGCAACCTGGGCGCCTGCTACCACAAGCAGGGCCGCTATAAGGAAGCGAAGGCCGAGTACGAAGCCGCCCTCGCTCTCGACCCGCAACTGGCGGAGGTTCAGGACAACCTCACCGCCCTGGAGGGCAAGGCGCTCGCCACCGCGGACCTGGCCCCTCTGCCTGAACCCTGATTTCGTGACCCCGAACCCGAACGACCCTAAACGGCGCCTGGCCTTTGCCCTCGACGTGCCCGGCCGGGCCGAGGCCGTCGATTACATCCGGCAACTGGAAGGCCATATCGGCTGTTTCAAAGTGGGGCTCGAACTCTTTACCCGCGAAGGGCCGGACATCGTGCGGGCGGTGCGCGATCACAGCGCGGCGGACGTTTTTCTCGACCTGAAACTGCACGACATCCCCGCCACGGTGCGGGGAGCCCTGCGTTCCGCCCTCTCGCTTGGCGCACGCTACATCACCGTGCACGCGGCCGGCGGCGAGGCGATGCTTGAGGTGGCGCGCGATATAAGCCCGCAGGGGCTTCGGGTCCTCGCGGTCACGGTGCTCACCAGCCTGGGCGAGGGCGACCTTCCCGGCCTCGGCTTCCCGGCGGGGACGAGCGTGCGGGACCTGGTGCTCAAGCGGGCGACGCTGGCCCACCGGACGGGCCTGGCCGGGGTGGTGTGTTCAGGCCAGGAACTCAAAGAGGTGAAGGAACAGTTCGGAGACGATTTCCTCGCGGTGGTGCCTGGCATTCGCCCCGCCTGGAGCACCGGCGGGGACGACCAGAGCCGCGTCATCACCCCCGCGCAGGCCATGGCCGCTGGCGCCGACCTGATCGTCGTCGGAAGGCCCATTCGCAACGCAGCCGACCCCCGGGAAACGGCGGCGCGCATTCTCGATGAAATGGCCAGCGCCCTGCCGGCGAATTGATTGCCCCCCCGCCCGGACCTCGGGTTATAATGCCGCAACCATGATCCCGGCGCCTTCCGGCCCGCTCAACCCGTTCAGCTCAATGACCACTTTCATCCATTTCATTTATCTCTTCGGCCTGGTGTTCTGGATCGGCTCGATCCTGTTTTTTTCCTTTTTTACCGCACCCGTACTCTTCAAGACTCTCGACCGCTCCCAGGCGGGCGAGGTGATCGAGGTCCTTTTTCCGCGCTACTACGGCATCGGTTACGTGTGCGCGGGGCTGATCCTCGCTGCGCTGCTCCTTAACTGGCCGGCGCTTTCAATGCTCAAGCTGGGGATATGGGGGGTGATGGCCGCCGGCACCTTCTACACCGGGCTTGCGATCAACCCCCGGGTGCGCGGCCTCAAGGAACAAATGAAAAGCGCGCGCAAGGCCGCCGACAAGAAACCGCTTGAGGCGCGCTTTCAGTCGCTGCATTCTCTGGCGGTGAAACTGAACGCTGCCGTGCTGCTCGCGGGGCTTGGCCTGCTCTGGGCCACCGCCGGCGGCCTGCGCCTATAAAAAATATATTCTCCGCCATGACCCTTCACGCCTTCCGACACGGCAGAATCCGGGAACGCGCCATCCGCTCGGGGGACGCGCCGCCCGCTTTCACCCATGGCCGCTGAGCCCGCCCCACCGGCCGCCGTCCGCCCGCTTTATGCCCGAACGCGGTTTTTCTTCATCGCCCTGGTTCTGCTGGCGGTTTACGCCTACGGCTGGAAGGTCACCGAAATCAACCCGCGCGCCCTGCTTGGCGATTTTCATCTGATCCGGCCTTTGCTGGCGGACCTGGTCCGGCCCGACCTGGTGACGCCGAACACCGCGCAGCAGACGGTGGAGGCCGGTTTCAATCTCATCGACCCCCGGTCCCCTTCGCCCCCCGCGTCCGGGGCCGGCACGCCGGGCGCGGCGATCACGCTGTCGAGGAGCGCGGGCCATATCGGCGACCCGGTCACGGTGACCGGCGCCGGGCTGCCAGCGCACACCGGGGGAGCGTTGTTCTTTGTCAATTCGATCGGGCAGGAATTCCCGCTGGGGGACATCGTCACCGATGAGGCGGGGCGTTTCGAGCACCGCTTCGAGGTTCCCGGCACGGCACGCGGGGCGCGGCAAACCGTGCGGGCTGTGTTTACATGGAAGACCGGGGGGTTCCGGATGAGTGAAACCCTCGGGCTGACGATGGATAAAATGGTGGAGACGGTGTTTCTCGCGCTGATGGCCACCACGATGGCGATCCTCATGGCGGTGCCGCTGAGCTTTCTGGGCGCGCGCAACCTGATGACCCGGCGCGCGCCGGGCAGGGTGATTTATTATGCGGTGCGAACGCTGTTCAACCTGATGCGGTCCATCGAGCCGCTGATCCTGGCCATTCTGTTCGCGGTGTGGGTGGGCATCGGCCCCTTCGCAGGCACCCTGGCGCTCGGGCTTCACTCCATCGCGGCTCTTGGCAAGCTGTTCTCCGAGCAGATCGAAAGCATCGACCCCGGCCCGGTGGAAGCCATCACCGCCACCGGGGCGCGGCCTGTGCAGGTGGTGCTCTACGCCGTCCTGCCGCAGGTGATTCCGCAGTTCCTGGCGCTCAGCTTCTACCGCTGGGATATCAACGTGCGCATGTCCACCATTATCGGGTTTGTCGGCGGCGGCGGCATCGGCTTTCTTTTGCAGCAGTGGATCAACCTGCTGCAGTACCGCAAGGCGGCGACGGCGCTTTTGGCCATCGCCGTGGTGGTGATCACCCTCGACCTTGTAAGCGCAAGGGTCCGCGAAAAGATTACCGGCTGAGGGATTTTTTTCGGTCCGCCCTCAACCGCGGGTCGGCCGCCAGGGCGGCGCCAGCCGGTTGAGCCCCCTGGAGAAACGCACGGCGGACTGCGGATTTTTCTGCACTTTTTTGTGGATCAGGATATCCGCCGGGCTGAGCGGCCGGCTGTAGTAATCCCAATTGGCGTCGTTGTCGGCACTGATGACGCTGCCCTTGAGGGATACCCCGGCGAAGGCTCCCTTGCTCCTGGAGTACGAATAGATCTCGCCCTGCATGAGGATGTCCGCCCCGGCCTCGGCATGCCGGCCCACCGGGCCCGCCGCCACGGCCGCATCGGCGCCTAAGGAAAACTGGCCCTTCATCAGGCCTTCGACGCCGCGCTGGGTCATCACCAGCAGCACAAGGTCGACGGCCTGTGCGCCGATCTGAAAGCCGAAGCTCCCGCCCGCGGTGTAAAGAAAGGCGGGCGAGCCCCATTTTCCCGTCTTGCTGTCGCGCACCGCGGCCACGCCCTTGCCGTAACGCGCCGCCACCACGAAACCGCCCTTGATCATGGTGGGAAAGATGATGATGGCTTTGGCCCGGGCCATGAGCTCACTCGGGATTTCTTCATCGGGCGCGTTCTTGATTTCCTCAAGAACCATGCCCGCCTTGCGCAACAACTCCTGCTGGTCCGTCGAGCTGGCGGCGGACGCGCCGCTGACAAACAGGAAAACTGCGAGCACGCTTAATGTCAGGGTTTTCATAGGTGGCCTCCTCGGAGGAATGGTGGGGGAAAAGGGTACAGACCGGACGCGGCAGGAGCGGCGCCCGGGCAGAAAAAATTAACGCCGAAAAATCAATAAGTTACAACTAATATAGGGAATTTCTCCGGCCAGGTCAACCGGCTGGATGAAGCCGGCTTGTTCTTCCCCCGCTTTGGCACTTCTGGAAATGGGGGCGCGGGGAAGAAATGTCTTTACCGGCCGCGGCTGTCCACTTAACATGAGGGCCTATGGATCCCATGGACACACAAAATTATTTCGGGGAGTCGGGCTTCCTGTCGGGGAAAATGCCGGGGTTCGAGCACCGCCCGCAGCAGACCGAGATGGGGGGCCTGGTGGAGCAGGCGCTCAGGGAGGGCCGTCACCTCATCGTGGAAGCGGGAACCGGCACGGGCAAGAGCCTGGCGTACCTGATTCCCGCCATCCTGTGGGCCGTCGCCAACAACAAGAAGGTGGTGATCTCCACCTACACCAAAGCCCTGCAGGAACAGATCCTGCTCCATGATCTGCCGTTCCTCAAGGAACATCTGAACCTGCCCTTCCGCTACGCGATCTGCATGGGGCACGAGAACTACCTGTCGCTCCGGCGCCTCAAACGCGCTCGCCAGGCGGGCCTGTTCACCGATTCGCTGGAGGAGAAGCAGTTTGAGGTCATCCTCGACTGGGCGGGGCGGACCGTCACCGGCCTGAGAAGCGACCTGCCCTTCGAGCCCCTGCATGCCGTCTGGGAGGATGTGGGACGGCAAAAGGACCTGTGCATGGGGAAAAACTGCGAGACCCACGCTTCCTGTTTCTACTTCAAGGAGCGCAAGCGCTGGTTCGGCGCGCACCTGCTGATCGTCAACCACCACCTGTTTTTCGCCAACGTGGCCAACAGCGGGGCGGTGCTGCCCAATTTCGACGCGGTGGTGTTCGATGAGGCGCAAAACCTGGAGGAGGCCGCCACATCGTTTCTCGGCCTGGAGGTGTCGAATTCGAGCCTGTACTATTTTCTCGACCGGCTCCACCACCCGCGAACAAAAAAGGGCGTGCTCTCGCGGATCTCCTACGAACGGCTGGCCGAGGTGCAGACGGCCGTGACGGTGGTGCGGCAGAGGGTGGACCGTTTTTTCGAGCAGGTGTTCGAGGAGTTCGGCCGCACCTCCCGCGTGCTCCGGTTTCACACGCGGCCGCTTCTCGACAACACGGTCTATGTTCCTCTCAAGGAACTGCACGACCTGCTCAAGGAAATTGAAGCGAGCGCACGCTCGGAGGAAGACCGGCTGGAGGCGCAGGCGGCGGCCAACCGCTGCTTCGAATTCAACAACGCCCTATCGGCCCTGCTCAATCAGAATCTGGAGGGTTACGTTTACTGGCTGGAGATCGTCGAGAAAAGGCGGCTGCTGCGCGGCGTGCTGCGCGGCGTGCCGATCCACGTCGCGGCCGAACTCAAGGAGCAGGTGTTCAGCAAGATCGACCGGGTGATCCTGACCTCGGCCACCCTGACCACGCACCAGGGGTTCAAGTTCATCGAGGAGCGCATCGGCTTTACGCCGCACGAGGAAAAGACCCTCGATTCGCCGTTCGACTACCCGTCGCAGGCCCTGCTCTACCTGCCTCGCGACCTCCCCGAACCGAACGAGAAGATCGAAGTTTACACCGCCGCTCTCGCCGCGCGCTGCGAGGAGCTCGTCCGCGCCGCCGGCGGGAAGACCTTCATCCTGTTCACCAGTTACGCGGTGATGCACCGGGTGTACGAGCAGCTTGAATTTCTTGACAGGGATTACCAGCTTCTCAGGCAGGGGGATCTTTCGCCGAGGGAGATGATTCGCCGGTTCAAGGAAACGCCATCGGTGATCTTCGGCACGAATTCATTCTGGCAGGGCATCGACATTCCCGGCGACGCGCTTTCCAGCGTTATCATCACCAAGTTGCCCTTCGATGTTCCAAGCGACCCCATCACGGAGGCGCGGCTGGAAAACCTGCGGAAAAACTCCATCGACCCGTTTTCCCATTACCAGATTCCCCGCGCCATCATCCAGTTGAAGCAGGGCTTCGGCCGGCTGATCCGCAAAAAAACCGATACCGGCGTGGTCTCGATCCTCGATACGCGAATGGCCACCCGGGGTTACGGTAAACATTTCCTCGCCGCACTGCCGAAGTGCCGGGTGGTGGCGGACCTGGAAGAGGTCCAGAGCTTTTTCACGCATCACTCGGCGCAGGGCAAGGCGAAGGGGCTGGTGCCCTCCTGAAGGAAACCGCGGCCGGCGGCGACCAACTCAGGGCGCTTTTTTATCCGCTCCCGCCATTTCCAGGTCGATTTCGGAGATGCTGATCTCCTCCGGCTCCAGGACCACTTCCTGGGGCTCTTCCGCCTTCTGCCCTTCGGGGGTCTGCTCACCCTCGGGCACCAGCGTCTTGAACCATTTGGACTCGCGCACGCTGATGAAATCGCTCTCGTTCATCCAGACGTTGCGCTCCGGAAGCGAACCCTGCGCCTTGCATTTCTCCAGCCATTCCCGGCAACCGGTTTCGTTGGCCAAAAGCGCCGACACCCGCGCCAGAGAGTAGGCGCCGCAGCCCGGAGCGAGGCTCTCGGCGCTTTGCAGTTTCTTCTTGGCGTTGACCAGGAAGGGGTGCACGTTGATTCCCTTCTTGGTTTTCGCCTGCTCCATCAGGCAGACGCCCCAGTTGTTGTAGGCCTCGTGCATTTCGGGGTTGATATCCACCGCCTGCCTGAACACATCCGCCGCCTGCTTGAACGCCGTTTCGGCATCCTTGCCCGAAAGCCTCCTGGCTTTCTCGAGGAGAATCCAGCCCCAGTTGTTGTAGGCCTCGGGGTAGTTCGGCTGGATGGAAAGCGCCGCCTCGTATTTTTCCTCCGCCTCCTTGTACAGATCTTTGGCCTCTTCCGGGTTCTTATCCTGGGCGAGGCGAAACAGCACCGTACCGAGGTTGATCAGGGCCTCGGCGTATTCCGGCTGCGATTTCAACGCGGCCTTGAATTTTTCCGCAGCCCGCTCCAGGTGGTTGCCCTTACCCTCCCGGTCGGCAAGGCACAGGTGCACGTTGCCCCAGTTGTTGAGGGCCTCGGCGTGATCGGGGCAGATTTTCAGCACGGCCTGGTATTTTTCCGTGGCCTGGCCAAGGACTTCCACCGCCTCGGCCCCTTCCCGGGTCTCGGAGAGTTTGCACAGCGCATGCCCCCAGGAATTGAGCGCACTCACGTTGTCCGCCTCCAGGGAAAGCGCAGCGCGGAATTTTTCCATGGCCTGCGTCATGAGCTGAGACACCTCGCGGCCGACTTTGCTCTGGCCGAGGGCCACCAGCACGTTGCCCCAGCCGCACAGGGCTTCGGCCAGCTCGGGCTGGTGCGACAGCGCGGCCTGGAACTTCTCGATGGCCTGGGCGTAAAGGCTCTCGGAGGTGTGGTTGGACAGGATGGCGCCGCGCATCCACAGCACCTTCCCCCAGCCCAGGTAGGCCGGGTGGCTCTTGGAGTTGATGCGGATGGCCGACTTGTATTTGTCCTGCGCTTCGGCGAGCAGGCTGTCGGCCTCCTCGGCTTCCATATTTTCCGCCAGCCGGGTCAGCACATCCGCCCAGGCGGTGAGTGCCTCATGATGATTGGGCTTGTAATTGAGCGCCGCCTGAAATTTTTTCATCGCCTGGTCGAAGAGCTGCACCGCCTCGCCGCCGTGCTTCCAGCGGGCGAGTTGCACCATGGACTGGCCCAGACCATTCAGGGCTTCCGGCAGGTCTTCGCGGATGGCGAGAGCGGCCTGGAACATCTCGATCGACTGGTTGAACAGGGTTTCGGATTGCTTATCCGTCCGCAACACGCCGCGATCGAAACAGGTGTGGCCCAGCGCCTCGCAGGCCTCGTGCCATTCGGGCTGAAGCTTGATGGCCTCCTCCAGTTTCTCCGCCGCCTGGCCGAGATATTTCTCCGCCGATGCCGGGGCCTCCTCCTTCGCCCATTCCCTGAGCACCATGCCCCACTGGAACAGGGTCTCGGCTTTATCGGGCTTGATCTCGCTTGCGGCCTGGTATTTTTCCGCCGCCTGCTTGAGCAGATCGCCGCGTTCCTTGCCCTTCGCCCCGGCCAGCTTGTCCTTCAGTTCGTTGCCCTGCATGACATAGGCCCAGTACAGCAGATCGCCCATGCGGGGGGACGGGGCCTTGTCGTAGGCCTCCTGGTATTCGAGAACCCGGGCGGCGTCGCCCGACAATAGATGCTGCTGGGCCTGAAAGATGGTCTGGATCTGCTCCCGGCTCAGGCGGCTCTCTTCCGTGGCTGTTTCGCCGTCGGTATCCCCGCCCTCGAAGCGGCGGATATTGATGTTGAGATCATCCTCGAAGGTATCGGTCACGTTCAGATCCCCCGCGTTGCCGGGGAGCGGGAAAGGCATCACCGACTTGACCGCGCGGCCGAGCTGCGAATAGGGTTTGGAGACAAACTCCGGCGGGAAGACGCCCATCTTTTGCGCGAGCGTCACGAGGAACGATTCGGCATCGTGACCGCCGATGTAGGTGGCCCCGTTGTCTTTCCTTATGAGATGGTCCGCCACGTGTTTGGGCGGTTCGCTTTCCCCGAGCCCCACCCAATAGAGACCGCGCTCGAAACGCGGCACCTCCACCAGCCTCTTGAACACCGGGTCGTGCAGACCCTTGTAGCCGACGATGATCCAGGGCCGGTCCGCCGCCTGTTCGAAAAGCACCCCCACTGAATCGTACAGGGTCCGATATCCTTTTTCGGTGTTGAGTTCCACCGCGCCCATTTCCTGGCCGTGCAGGTGCACAAGCAAGGGCCCCGCCGGTTCGTTCTTCCAGGCCAGCGGTGCTGCGGATGCATCGTAGATCGCGGGATATTCGTTCACCATCGCCAGTGCGCGCAGGAGGATACCATCGTAACTGGTGGTGAGAACCCGGTTCACGGCCCCGCTCTGAGTCAACAGCGCGATGGCGATGGAGGCCCAGTTGATCCGGGACTTCTCGGTGTATTTGCGAACCAACTGCCTTTTTTCCTCGAGGGTCAGCTCCGCCACCATGGAGTGGTAGGCCTTTTTCACGGCCTTATTCGCGGCTTCGGGAAACTGGTTCTGGATGGCCGCGACCATGCCCTGGGCATCGGGAATACCCGCTTTCACCGAACACCCGGAACCCGCCAGCAACACGGCCGACCGGCCTTGCGCCTGGTTGCTTTTCAGTTCTTCAACCATCCGGTCCATCGCTTTCCGCTCTATCATTTCTCGCTCCATTGACTAGGGTCGTTTGACTGACTATTCAAATCGGTCGGCAGCGGCTCACCCTGGCCCGCCGCAAAGACAAACAGTTACTTTAATGGTTAATTAAATAATAACAAAAACCCCATAAAAATCAACAAGTAACATTAATTTTATCGAGGCCGGCTTTACGGGTTTTCGTGCAATGGAGGGGACTTTGAGGGCCAAAACAACTGAAATTCCCGCCCTTGGCCGCCGGAGGAAGGGGCTTGGCAACACAAGAACAGGGGAAAGTTTTCCGGTGGGGCTCGCGTTAATCGCGGCAAGGCGGGCCGGATCGCCACAGGCGCGGGTGGGCCTGCCCCGCCTTCGGCCTGGCCGGAACGGGAATATCTTCAACCCGCCCGGCGGCTCAGGGGTACAGGAGACCGTAGGCCGGGCTGTAGACGAAGGTGGCCACGATCGAAAGGTTTTCCTTTTTGATGGTGACCGGGAAGGGATAGTAAGGCGCCGCCTCCTTGACCGCAGTCAGGGCGGCGTCATCGAGGATCTGGTGGCCGGACGCATCGACGAGGCTCACGCCCAGCAGGTTGCCGTCCTTGGAAATCTTGAACTTCAGGGTGAGTTCGCCTTTGATGCCTCGTTGCGCCGCCTCGAGGGGATAGACCCAGACCCTCTCGATTTGATGCTTGATGCGGGCAAAATAGGAAGCGTATTTGGTTTCGGTGGTATCGAGCGAGACCGCCTCGTCGTCGTCGGACTCTTCCATATTTTTCGTCTGGGTGTCGATGGAGGCGTATTTCTCGGCATCGAAGCCATCGAGCATGGCCAACGCCCCGCCGTTGCCGCGGCTGGTTTCGGGCGCCGGGGTTTCCTCCGCTTCCTTGATGTCCTTGAGCGGCCGGGTTCCCTTTTCAGTCACCGGCAGGGCGAGCGCGCTCTTTTCCGGCGTTTGCGGGGCTTTCGGTTTGGCCGTGGGCTTGGGGGTATTGGGCTTTGTTTCCTCGGCTTTTCCCGCCTGCCCCCCGGCCTTGGGGACCACCGTCTTGTGGCGGCGGTATTCCTTGCCCCGGCTTTTCTTGAGGTTCGAGTGCGCGCGGCTGTCGAAACTCGAAAGCAGGTCGGCCGTGCGGGGCGTTTCGGTTTTTTTCGGCTCGGCCACATCGACCAGGGTGCCGCGGGGCGTCGCCGTTTCGGGTTTTTTAGGTTCGATGTATTTGACGCGGATGGGTTTGGGCGGCTTGGTGGCCACGGGTTTCACGGGCACCAGCCCCTGGGCGATGATGACCACGAGATGGATCGCGAAAGACAACAGGAGAAACCGCTTGAGGCGCGTTCGCCCAAGCAGGCTATCTTGACTGATCAAATATTCGTCCCGCCCATCTGCCGTTTTAGCGCTGAACCACCGGCCGATGGAGGCGGCGAAGCCCTTGAGGAACATCAGCATCTTCCCGAAAAATGGATACGACCGATTCTACTCTAATCCTTCTAGCGTACGAGTTCAAGCCTGGCTCGCGGAGGCCCGGCCTTCCCCCGGCCGGGTTTCCCGGCCACGTCAGCTGAGGGCTGCGCCCCCCACCTTTCGGCATTTTTCCTCGTACCACCGGTAGGCCCTGATCACCTGCGGGCTTTCGGATTCGGGGGAAATGTAACGGCCGGCGGAATCAAACGGAACGTGCTCCATTTCCAGTGAACGGAAAATCCCGTTCAGGTAGGCGGGGAAATCCCGGTAGAGGGGCAGCTCCTTCTTAAGTGCGGGCATGCCTTCTTCCCGGAAGCGGATCAGCTCCCGTCCAAAGGGATGGATGGCGGCAAGCGAGCGCTCCTTATCGGCCCGGCGGGCGTGGTTGGCGAGGGCTTCGAAATCCTCCCAGTCTTCCAGCGCGTCGACATCGGAAACGAAGGCCGGGTCGTCGTGCACCCGCGTGGTGATGGCGGTGCCGAGGAGGATGGAGACGCCCTTGTGAAAAGTCGTATCGTGCGCGCCGAACTGGTAGCGGTCGTCGGGACGCAGCCGCTTGAGGTCCGCCTTGAAGTGGCGCAGGTGACAGACCATGATCGGCAGCAGGCGCAGCAAGCGGAACGGTGCGCCAAGCGCCTTTCTGATACCGGCCATCATGATGCGGCCATCTTTTCTCTTAAGATGAAGCGATTCCATGATGCCGGGATCCAACGCCTGGAGGTTGAGCGGGTAGACGTTCGGCTCCTTGATGTCGTGCAGCTCCCGCCCGTCCTTATAAAGGGCGCGGTAGTGGTAGTTTCTCTGCACGAACTCGCTGTCCGGGTCTTCCTCGAAACGGGGAAACATCGCCTGCCGCGAGTTGAGCCACAGGATCAGGTTGTGGTTTTTGATCTTGTCGTCCTTCAATACTTTTTCCAGGTCGTACAGGAACGGCAGATCGCCGGGCTGAAACAGCACCAGTTCGTTTTTTTCCAGCGAGAGTGGGCCGCGGCCGCGCTCGAGGGTGTTGAGGAGGCTGGGGCTTTTGGCGTCCTCCTCGATAAAATGGATGGTTTTCCCTCGCGCCCCCACCACATCGATGAAGGCATCGAGCACCCGTTTCACTTCCAGCGAGCCCACCACCACGATCTCGCTCAGGCTGGACAACAGCAGGTTGCCCAGGGAGTAGCACATGAGGGGGATGCCATCGATGAGAAAAAGAAACTTCAGCCGGTCGATCTCATCGTCGGCGGCGCGCAGGATGAGATGGCTGATGCCCTTTTTTCCCGAGGCGATTTCCCGGCGGGCCTTGGCCAGGGCGACGCGATCGGCCTCGGACCGGGAGGGATGTCGGTCGTGGCTGAAGCTTATGATGCACTTGTCGATGGCAGCTTTATTCCGCAAGGTACCCATTAAATTTCTTTGTAAGCGAGAGAATCCGGTAGCGTTGACAACGGGAGGAAAGGGGTCCTTTGATTCATCACATAATGAACAAGTTGTTTTTTATCATGTTTCCTTGATGTCTGACAACCGCTTTTCTTTTCGCTTTCCCCGCGAAACAGGGCCTTCGCGGCAAAAACCGCCGCGGGAAAAGCGGCCGGGCGGGCCGGCGGCGGGTGGGGTGAATTGACTTGACGGTGAAATTTATTTAGGCTTATATGAGTATCGTTCCGGCAGATAAATTAAGGCTAAACAAGGCCTTGGGGGCTGTGGCGGCGCCATGCGCGCGGGCTGGGCCCCTTGGCCGTTATACTTTTTGAGGCCCCCCATGGGAGACCAGGCGCATTTATTGGAACTGATCGAGCAAGTGCTGGAGGAAACCGCCGACCGGCCGGACCTGCAGGATAAAATTTTCGGCCTGCGCGACGCCCTGTTCCAGGCGCAGCAGTCGGCCGAACAGTTGGCCCTCAAGATCCGGCTGCTGGAAGAAACCATCGAGAAACTCAAATCGCCCGCCCACCGCATCGGCACCGTGCTTTGGCCGGGGGACGGGAATTTGTTTCACATCGCCGTTGGCGGCACCGAATACCGCGCCGCCGTCTCTCCCGAAGTGCTCGAGGAAGAGAACCTGCAAACCGGCGACCAGGTCGCGCTCAACGAAGGTTTCGTCGTCATCGCCAAACTGCCCCTGCCCGAACAGGGGCCCATGGCCCGCATCACCAGCCGCTTGAGCAGCGGCCAGTGGCTGCTCGCGGGTTCGGGAAACCAGGAGATCCTCGCGGTGCAGCACGCCGCCCTCGACGCCCAGGCCCTCAAGGAAGGCGACGAGGTTTTCCTCGACCCCAACCAGCGGGTGATTCTCGGCAAACTGGCCGACCGGGAAGCCAAATCCATCATCGACGACAGCTACCGCCCGGTGACCTGGCAGGACGTGGGCGGCCAGGAAAAAGTGGTCGAGGAGGTGCGCAAGGTGATCGAGTACCCGCTGCTCCACCAGGCCATCCTCTCGCAAATGGAATACCAGATGCCGAAGGGCTTTCTCTTTTACGGCCCGCCCGGCTGCGGCAAGACGCTGATCGGCAAGGCCATTCTCACCGAAGTGGTGAGAGAGCTCTCGGAGAAGCAGGGCAAATCCTTCCAGGGCCGCTTCATTCATATCAAGGGTCCGGAAATTCTCAATATGTGGCTCGGGGAATCGGAACGGCAGATCCGCGAAATTTTCAAGAAGGCGCGCAAGTACAAGGAAAGCGGACACGTCCCGTTCATTTTCATCGACGAGGCCGAGTCCATTTTGGGAACCCGCCACAGTTCGCGCGGCCTCAACATCTCCAACACGCTGGTGCCGATGTTCTGCGCCGAGATGGACGGGGTGCAGTCCCTCTCCGACACGGTGGTCATCCTCGCCACCAACCGGCCCGACATGATCGACCCCGCCATCCTCCGGCCGGGGCGCATCGACCGCAAGATCAAGGTCGGCCGCCCCAATCGCGAGGATTGCAAAGCCATTCTCCGGGTGTATCTCAAGGAGAACCTGCCCATGGAGCACGCGGAATTCGACCCCATGGCGGAGCCGTTTCTCGACCGGCTGTTCGCCCGGTCGGCCGCGCAGGAGGTGCTGGTGCTCACGCTCCGGAGCGGCGAGTTCCGGCGGCTGTACTGGCGGGATTTCATCTCCGGCGCCATCATCGAAAACATCGTCAAGCGCGCCAAGGAAAAAGCCATCGAGCGCGCCATCGCCGGGGAAAAGCTTGCCATCAGCGTCACGGACCTGACCGATGCTCTCGAAACCGAATTCACCGAGGGCAGCGTGCTGCCCAGTGAGTCGAACATGGCGGACTGGCTGCAACTGCTCGACATGGACTCGCGCCACGTGGTCCGCATCCGCCGGCCAAGCGAGGCCGACCAGGCCACCGAGACGACTTACAACCGATCGATCCTATGAGCGTTCCCATTCTCGGCATCGAAACCGAATACGGCATCATCCGCGAGGATCTGGAAACCACCGACCCGGTGGAGGAATCCATGATGCTGCTCAAGCGCTGCGAACGTGAAAGCACCTTCGGCCGCTGGGCCTATCAGCGGGAAAACTCGCACCTCGATCTGCGCGGCTTCCGGGTCAACCACCTCGCGCAGGACGAGGAGGAAGACGAGTTCTGCGCCGAGGACCGGGCGCGGCCCTACACCTACCTCGAGATGAAGAGCGACCGGGTGCTGTTAAACGGCGCGCGTTTCTACAACGACCACACGCACCCCGAGTACACCACGCCCGAGTGCAACAGCGTGTTCGAGCTGGTGGCGCACGACCTGGCCGGCGAGAGGATCGTCGCCGAATGCGCCGCCGCAAGAAACCGCGAGCTGGGAAAAGACGCGGTGCAGGTTTTCAAGAACAATTCCGATTACAGCGGCCACAGCTACGGCACGCACGAAAACTACCTCATCCCGCGTTCCAAGCCCATCGAGCACTGGGTTTTCGGCCTGGTGCCCTTCCTCGTCACCCGCCAGCTTTTCGCCGGCGCGGGAAAAGTCGGCTCGGAAGACAAGAGCGCCGGCCGCTTTCACGGCCTGCAGCTCGCGCAACGGTCCGACTTTATCGAGACGGTGATGAGCATCGAAACCATGACCCAGCGGCCCATCGTCAACACGCGTGACGAACCGCACACCACGCCGGACAAATACCGCCGTCTGCACCTGATCCTCGGCGACGCCAACATGTCGCCCTACGCCACGGCGCTCAAGGTGGGCACCACGCGCCTCGTCCTCACCCTGCTGGCCGAGGACCGCCTGCCCGCGCCGCTTGAGCTGGCCGACCCGGTGGGCGACACCCGGCGCGTGTCGAAGGATCGCCTGAGCCGCCCCCTGCGCCTGAAGACGGGAACAACGGTGACACCGCTCGAGATTCAGGAGTATTACCTCGAGCGGGTGAAACGGCATTACGAGGGGCAGTGCAAGGAGTGGGACTGGAGCATCCACGAATGGGAGCGCACCCTGGGCGAACTGAAACACGCACCCGAGAAACTCGCCGACCGCATCGACTGGGCCATCAAGGAGCGGCTGTTTGGCGAATTCATGCAGCAGGAAAACATCGGCTGGGACGACCCCTGGATGCAGAGCCTCGACCTCGAGTACCATAACCTCGACCCGGAGCGGGGCCTGTACCGGGGCCTGGAAGAGGAGGGCCGCGTTCTCGGCCTGGTTTCCGAAGAAGAGATCGCCCACGCCATGACCCGGCCGCCGGAGAAGACACGCGCCGCGATTCGCGGGCAGGCGGTGCTCAGGCAAAAGGAGCAGATTAAAACCATCCACTGGACGGGCGTCGAATTCAAAAACGGCGACACCCTCGACCTCACCGGCGTGGTGACCCCAGGGGACGTTGAAGACGCGCTCAATTCAAACAAGGAGAAGTTTCCATGGATATGAACGACCCTTTGAGACGGGAAGAAAAAACCAACCCCTCGCCCGAGAGGCAGGAGCCCGGCCCCTCGCAGCCGGATCAGTCGCGGCCCGGAAGGGACGGTCTCTTGAAGCGCATGAAGCGGGTGGACCCCAAGCAATCGGAAAAATACAAGCAACGGACAGGCCAATGATATCCAGGGACACTCTCCAACCGGGGGACTTTTTCGAACTGCTCAAGCGCTCGGGCTACCGCCTCGACAGCCCGGTGCCGGCAGGCCAGCCCGACTCGCGTTTTAAAATGCCCGAGGCCACCACCGTGCTCGCGTTCCACTACCGCGGTGGGGTGATCGTCGCGGGGGACCGGCGGGCGACGGCGGGCAACAGCATCATGTACGACCGTTGCGACAAGGTGATTCCCATCGACGACTATTCCCTCATGGCCATCGCCGGCGTGCCCGCCACCGCCTTCGAGATGGCGCGCATCCTGTCGCACAACTTCGAATACTACCGGCGCAGCCAGATGCAGCTGATGAGCACGGAAGGCAAAATCCGCGCCCTGTCGAAGCTGCTCAAGGAAAACGTCGGCATGGCGCTGCAGGGCGTGGGGGCGGTCAGCCCGATCTTCGCCACCTTCGACCTGGCCACCGGCAAACCGTCGATTTCCTTTTACGACCTGCTGGGCGCCCAGTTCAAAGTGCTCACGCACACGGCGACGGGCTCGGGCTCGCCGATGATCCGCGGCATTCTCGAGCATGAAAACCTGTGGGGAAGCCAGGCGCTCGAAGCGCGCAGCGAGGAGGAAGCCGCGACGCTGGCGCTTCGCCTGCTGGCCACCGCGGCGCAGTTCGATTCCGCCACCGGCGGCGCGCGTCCGGAGGAAAACCTGTTCCCCGTCATCGCGGTGATCACCGGGCAGGGCTACCGGTTCCTCACCGACGAAGAAATCGCCGTCCTGTACAAAACATCCATAACCCGAGGCTGACCAAGATGTTCGAAGAACCGTTCCGCTGGATGGAGGCCATTTCCACCCGCCACAGTTATGTCCGCGAAAAACTGCGCAAGGGGCAGCCCGTCATCGGCGTTCCCTACGACGAAGGAGCGCTCCTTCTCGGCTTCGCGCCGCAGCCGGGCAAGGTGTTCGAGGTGTACGACCGCATCGCCATGGGCGCGCTCGGCCACCCCGCCGATGTCGAGCGCCTGCGCATGACCCTGCTCGACATGGCCCACCTCGAAGGGTTCAACCGCTCCGCCGAGGACGTGACCATCGGCCGGTTGCTGCAATTCGGCATCGCCCCGGCCATCAAGCAGAATTTCGAGGAGGTGATGCGCGCGCCCTACCTCGTTCAGCTCCTGCTGGCGGAAATCAGCCCACGGGACGAAACTCTGTTTTACCGGCTGAACTACGATGGCTACTGGGAGTCCTTCACTAAAGGATGCGTGATCGCCGGAGACACGCAGGTGATGAACCGGATCGAAAAGGAAATCGATGCAACGCCCTTCGCCACCTATCCTCTCGAGCGGGCGCTCTACGAGGCGTGCAGGCTGTGGGAGCGGGGCCTGCGGGCGACGGAGGAAGAGACATCTTCGAATCATGAAAGCGATAAGGACGAGGACGCCCCGCCCACTCTGAAAGAGGCCTTCGAGCGCTGGCCCCTGGAAGCGGCGGTGCTGTCGCGCAAGACGACGCGCAAGTCCCTTTACCGGGCTCTTGCGCCCGGCGAAATCGGCGCTCTCAAAACCCGGCTGGCGGGCGCATGAAGAAGCGCATCTACGGCATCGAAACCGAATACGGTCTGCTGATCCGCAACAGCGAATTCCGCCTCGACCCGGTCGAGGTGGCCAACCGCATCAAGAATCACGTCTTCGCCAGCAACAAGGGCGTGCTCGATCTGCACTACCGCGCCAACGACGAGCCGCCGGGCAATGGCGGTTTCCTGACCAACGGCGGCCGCCTGTACCTCGACATGGGGCACCTGGAGTACGCCTCGCCGGAGTGCGCCACGCTGACCGACCTCATCACCTTCGACCGCGCGGGCGACCAGCTGGTGCAGGACGCGGTGGACGCCCTCGGCTGGAGTGAAGAAATCGCCATCATCAAAAACAACGTGGACCTCGAAACCAGCGCCACGTTCGGCTGTCACGAGAACTACCTGGTCAGCCGCTCCTTCCCCTTCGACGAGCGCGACAGCCT
This sequence comes from Nitrospirota bacterium, assembly GCA_003246675.1. Taxonomy (GTDB): domain Bacteria; phylum Nitrospinota; class Nitrospinia; order Nitrospinales; family VA-1; genus SZUA-259. The sequence goes on from QJZQ01000232.1 coordinate 24,768, forward strand.
GAAGATCCTTTCCGCGTTTCTGGTGACCCGGCAGATTTTCTGCGGGGCGGGCCGCATCGGCGCCTGCGCTCCGCACGCCTTCAGGGACTGGGAATCCGAGCCGGTCGCGCGGGAAGAGGAAAACGTCCGCTACCAGATCTCGCAGCGGGCGGATCATATCCCGAACGAATTTTACCGCTGGGTGCAGTACAACCGGGCCATCGTCAACACCCGCGACGAACCCCTTTCCGACCCCAGCAAGTACCGCCGCATCCACCTGCTGGTGGGGGATTCCAATATGAGCGAATTCGCCACCGCCATGAAAATGGGAACCACCGGCCTGATGCTGGAGCTGATGGAACAGGGCATCGCCCCAAGCGACTGGATTCTCGCCGAATCGGTGGAAGCCATGCGTTCGATTTCACGCGATCCCGATTTCAAATGGGAGATCACCCGGCGCGACGGCCGGCCCACCACCGCCCTCGAATTGCAGTGGGAAATTCTCGAAACGGTGAAAAAACATCTCACCGGCTTCACCGCCGAGGCGGACTGGATCATGAAGGGCTGGGAGTCGGTGTTAAACGACCTGCCCAAGGGGCCCGAGGCGCTCCTCGGCCGTGTCGACTGGGCGGGAAAACTGTGGATGCTGGAGGAGTTCCAGAAAGAGGAAAATTTGCAGTGGGACGACCCGTGGCTGAAAAGCCAGGACCTGGAATACCACAACATCAACAAACAGCGCGGGCTGTACTGGGCGCTGGAGGAAACCGGCGACGCGCATCGCAAAACCAACGACACCGCCATCGAAAGGGCGAAAACCCACCCGCCCGTGGGCACCCGCGCGCACGGCCGCGGCGAGCTCATCCGGGCCCTCATGCAAAGCCATGGCGGCTACCTGATCGACTGGATCGGCTTTCGCCTGGGCCGGAACGAGGAGCCCTTTCTCATGCTCGACCCTTTCACGTCGTACAAAAAGGAAATCCGCGCCTACCTCGAAACCATGGGCATGATCCCCGAAGACAACGCGCAATAACCCGCGCGCATCAAGAGGCGCGGCGCCGGGGATAAAATTTTTCTCCCCGGCGGATTTAATTGATATAGTAAGAAAAAACGCTTATCAACGGTTGTCCCGCAAGCAAAACCCTGGGCCATGGAAAACTGTCTGTTCTGCAAGATCAACCGCGGGGAAATCCCCGCCGTCAAGGTTTACGAGGACGACCGGGTGTTTGCCATCGAAGACATCCATCCGCAGGCCCCCGTGCACCTGCTCATCATCCCCAAGGCGCACCGGGCCACGGTGATGGACATCGAGGCCGGCGACCACGAGACGATCGGCGCGATTTTTTCCGCCGCCGGCACCCTCGCAAAGGAGAGAAACCTCGACCGGAGCGGTTTCCGCGTCGTACTCAACTGCGGCGAGGGGGCGGGCCAGTCGGTGTTTCACATTCACTATCACCTGTTGGGAGGGCGGCCGCTGCACTGGCCGCCAGGCTAGGCATGATCACCGCCGAAGCGCTGTATGAAAAACTGAAGGACATTCAGGTCGGCAGCCCTCTGTGCCGGTTCACCGAGGAGAGCTGCCGCGACCTGCTGCCGGTGGTGGCCCGCATCGAAGCGCTCAAGCGCGAGAAAAACGCCATCCTCCTCGCCCACAACTATGTGGCGCCGCAGATCCTCTACAGCGTGGCGGATCACACGGGGGATTCCTTCGGGCTCTCGAAGATCGCGCGCGACTCCAGCGCCGATGTGATCGTTTTCGCGGCGGTGCGCTTCATGGCCGAAACGGCGAAAATCCTGAACCCCGGCAAAACCGTGCTCGACCCCAACCCGGACGGCGGCTGCACCCTCGCCGACGGCATCACCGCCGACGACGTGTCAAGGCTGAGGGAGCAGTATCCGGATCACACCTTCGTCTGCTACATCAACACCACCGCGGCGGTGAAGGCCCAGTGCGACGTGTGCGTGACATCGTCCAACGTCTATAAAATCATCGAGCGCATCGAGAACGACAAAATCTATTTCCTGCCGGACCGGCTGATGGGCGAAAACATCATCAACCACCTCGCCGCGCGAGGCATCGCAAAGGACGTGGTGGTGTACGACGGCACCTGCTACGTTCACGAGGAATACCAGCCCGGAAGCGTCGACCAGGTGCGCCGCAATTTTCCCGGCACGGAAGTTCTCGTCCACCCGGAATGCCAGCCGGGCGTGGTGGCCAAGGCCGATTACGTGGGCAGCACCACCGGCATGCTCGACCATGTGCGAGCCTCGGAGAGGGATTCGTTTTTCCTGCTCACCGAGTGCGGCCTCACCGGCATCCTGCAGTCGGAATTCCCGCAAAAAAAATTCGTCGGCACCTGCACCACCTGCCGCTACATGAAAGCCAATTCGCTCGACGACATCCTGCACACCCTGGAAAACCCCGGCGAAAAAAATATCATCACACTCTCCCCCGATGTTCAGGCGGGCGCCCTCCGCTGCCTCGAACGCATGTTTCATTACGCCGGCTGAACCGGTTCCTTTCGCCAGATTTTCATCTGCTTTCCATCCCCTTCACCGGGCCGTCATCCGCTTTCCGATAATCGCCGTTTCCACTTCCGCGAATTAAGCGAGCAGCGCCTTTAATTACAATGCACTACCATTGCATGCGGTTTTGCCACCGGCTTTTGCTTGAACAATGACTTGATATATTGTATGTTCTCTCGGCGATCACACTATATATAGGGGTTAAACAGAATATTCCACTTGCTACATCCCCGCGCAATGATTGCCGAAGGCTTTAAAATTCAAATTATTTCCAGTTCTCCCGCGGCAGGATTCGACCTGGCGAAAAAAGCCGGGTTTTCGCATGGGACGGTTCGGTGCCATAGCCCCGCAAGCCCAGTGAAATATTTTTGCGGTTCGGGTTCCCTTATCAAGTCACTCAGATTCACACTCAACGAAAACTGAAATGAAGATTCTCATCACCGGAGGAGCCGGTTTCATCGGGTCCCACCTCGCCCACCTCCACCTGCAGAA
>QJZQ01000071.1 GCA_003246675.1 Nitrospirota bacterium
AAAGTGGCTCGCATATGAACCTCAATGGAAGAGGGCAATTCAAAAGTCCGGATCAACCCATATTGTATGGGTAGCTACTCCAAGTTTAAAAGATTCGAGTATAAGACAGATTGAAGCAGACATTATAGAAACGATGAACCCTGTCGCTAACAATCAAAGGCCGCGCCCTGAATCAGAGTTCCAAGAGGATACTTTCCAAATCATTAAAAATTTTAAACATCATATTCACCGATATAGAGGTAAAAAACTTTGATTTGGATATGTTGCTTCAGGGTCTGAAAGTGAGATATGTGTAGGGTTCGTATACTTGTACAGTGACAGTATTTACCCCAGCGGGCTTTCACAATCGGTCTCTCCTTATATCCCTACCCACAGGGTATTCAAGCCTGCCTCTACGACAGCTACGGGTAGATCGCAAGCAGCACCGGAACCCTTGATAATCCGTACACCTGCACGGGCAGGGAAATCGGCCAACGGGCCCCGTAACTATTCAGCTTCCTAAAACGGCGATGGTTTGCAGAAACTGAACTCTAAAAATGTACTAAACTTCGGCGTTTGCCCCCCTCACAGTGCAGTTTTTTTGACACTCCTCCAAAAAATTCCCTTTAAAATCGGTCATTTAGTTTGGCATGGGGCTTGCTTCTTTAATTTTATGCGCTCCTGCGGGGGCGGTTTCTACCCGCATGGGGCGGGCAATTTATAGAGGAAAGCGATGACGACGAAGCGAAAGCTGCGTGCATTTCTTGAGCCGGAGAAGGTGCTGCGGCTTCAGGAAAAGTTGCAGGCGGGCGAGATTAGCGAGGGGGAATGCCGCGAGGTCCTGAAGCGCATGATGCTGCAGGGGCTCGCCGGGCGGCAGCCGCGCCGCAAAAAAGCGACCGGGTTCTCCTTTGGCAACTGGTTCGCCAAACACGCGCAAGGGCTGGAAAACGGCCTCGATGAACCCTCGGCAAGCCTGCGCCACCGCTGCCTTTAATTTTTTTCGCATTTTTTTTAGGGGCGCCGAAGCGCCCTGCTCAGGCCCTACCTCCCTGATAAACCGCGCGTTCCTTGAAATTTTCCTGCAGATCCAGCAAAACCCCTTTATAATCAATAGAGTTAAAGTGTGACGCAGCTCACTAGAGCGGCTTCGGTTTTGCGATATTCTATCTTCAATACAGAGGAAGGAGGGGTCCCAACTCTGTATCTTACATTTTGGCCATTTTTACCACAGGGGGATTTTTACCATGCCGCACAAATTTTCGTTCCTCTCACGCGCCGCCTTGTTGATGGCGCTGGTTCTGCTCGCCGCCTGCGCCACCGCCGGGCACGAGCGCGCCACGCGCACCACGACAAGCATGACGGAAGCCAAACCGGCGCTCGAAAAAATGAAAACGCAGATCGCTATTACGCTTGGAACGCTCAACAGCCTGATCCGGCAAAAAAGCGAGGACCCGCGCCCGCAGTACAACAGTTACGCTAAAGAACTCCAGAAAATGGAAGCTCAGGCCAAAACCGCCTACAACAGTGTGCGCGAAACAAAAGCCAACGGCGACGTGTACTTCAAGGCCTGGGAAAAGGACCTGCAACTCATCTCCAACCCGGACATTCGCGACCGCAGCGCCGCGCGCCGCATTAAGGCGATGGAGGATTTCAACAAAATCCTGGTGAAAATGGACGCCGCCGACGAGGCGTTCTACCCCTTCCTGCTGGAATTGCAGGATGTACAGAAATACCTGAACCACGACCTGACCCCCGAGGGCATCCTCTCCATCAAGGACGTGGTGGTCAAAGCGGGAAAGGAAGCGAGCAACATTAACCAGCGCATCGACGACACCATCGCGGAACTGCACCGGGTGGAAAGCGCCATGGAGATCAACCGCAACCTCGCCGAGCCGCCGGCCAGAACTTCGGCCAAGCCGCGCGCCGCCAAGCCGTCGAATATGTAGGCGATTTCTACCGAGCCAGGCCGTCTTCCCCCTCTCCCTGGGCGGCCTGGCCCGGGCGCCTGCCTTCCCCACGCCCAACCCGAACCTTCCTTCCTTTTGGCCCGCCGATAGAGTTTGACAAGCTTTAAAGCGCCTTGCTAAACTAGAGCCGCCTTGAGGTTATTTCTTGCGATCGACATTCCGTCCGCGGCCCGGGAAAACCTGGTCCGTCTCCAGAAGGCCTTTCGAAGCCTGGATCTCGAAGCTTCCTGGGTGCCACCGGCCAATGTCCACCTGACTCTCAAGTTTTTGGGTGAAACCCGTCCCGGGCAGATCCCCGAGCTCCAAGAGCGCATGGTAAAATCCGCATCGGAAACCCCCCGGTTTTCAGTGTCGCTTTGCGGGGTGGGCGTGTTCCCGCATTGGCGTAACCCGCGCGTGTTATGGGTGGGCATGGAGGACCCCGAAAACGGTCTTTTGCCCCTCATCCGCCGCATCGAGGACGAAACCGCCGCGATGGGCTTCCCGCGCGATGCCCGGCCGCAGGTCCCGCATCTCACCCTGGCGCGCATCAAATCCCCCAAGGGAAGGGGGCGGCTGAGGCAGCAGGCCGAGGCGCTGGAGCCGCATTTATCGGCCCCGTTCGAGGTGGCATCGTTTCAACTGATTGAGAGCGAACTTTCCCGCCAGGGCGCGCGCTACACGACGCTCGGGGAATTTACGCTGACAGGCCATTCACCCACTCACTCGCCGGCCACGCCGGCCGATCCATCCTAAGGAGGAATAGCATTATGGGAGCCGAAGACAGGGAAAAAGCTCTCGAACTGGCGTTTTCGCAAATTGAAAAACAGTTCGGCAAGGGTTCGATCATGAAACTGGGCCAGGCCGAGGGCCTGAAGGGCATCCCGGTCATCTCCACCGGCTCCATCTCGCTCGACCACGCCCTGGGTGTGGGAGGTGTGCCCCGGGGCCGCATCATCGAGATCTATGGCCCGGAATCCTCCGGCAAAACCAGCCTCACCCTGCACATCATCGCCGAGGCGCAGAAGGCGGGCGGGGTGGCCGCGTTCATCGACGCCGAGCACGCCCTCGACCCGCATTACGCGCAGGCGCTGGGCGTCAACCTCGACGACCTGCTTCTCTCCCAGCCCGACACGGGGGAGCAGACACTGGAGATCGCCGAGGTCCTCGTTCGCTCCGGTGCGGTGGACGTGATCGTCATCGACTCGGTGGCCGCGCTGGTGCCCAAGGCGGAGCTTGATGGCGACATGGGCGACTCGCACATGGGCCTGCAGGCGCGCCTGATGTCGCAGGCCATGCGCAAACTCGCCGGCGTGATCAGCAAATCCAAAACCTGCCTCATCTTCATCAACCAGATCCGCATGAAGATCGGCGTCATGTTCGGCAACCCCGAAACCACCACCGGCGGCAACGCGCTCAAGTTCTACGCTTCGGTCCGCATGGACATCCGCCGCATCGCCGCCCTCAAGGACGGCGACAAGGTCATCGGCAACCGCACCCGCGTCAAGGTGGTGAAGAACAAAGTGGCCCCCCCCTTCCGCGATTGCGAGTTCGACATCCGCTACGGCGAGGGGATCTCCAAGCTCGGCGACCTGCTCGACCAGGCGGTAACTCAGGAGATCATCAGCAAAAGCGGCACCTGGTTTTCCTACGGCGACCAGCGCATCGGCCAGGGCCGGGAGAACGCCAGGAACTTTCTCAGCGAACATCCGGACATGACCCGCGAAATCGACCAGCGGGTGAGGGAAAGCCTCGGCCTCCCCGCGTCCAAGGAAAATCCGGCCGAAACGGCTCCGGAAGATGAGAGCGCCAGCCGTGGCAAGAAGGCCCCCAAGTCGGCCTCGGCCTGAGCCGCCCGGCCAAGGGGTGAAAGAAGCCAAAGCCGGGCCCGTCGCGCTGCGCTACCTGTCCTACCGTGACCGGACGGTGAAGGAAGTGGCCGACCATCTGGAGAAAAAGGGCTTTCAGCCCGAGGCCATTGCGTCGACCCTGGACAAACTCGCCCGCCTGGGCTATTTGAACGACGAGCGGTTTGCCCTCACCTGGGGCCGCAGCCGGCTGGAGGGAAAAAAGATCGGCCGCCGCCGCCTGGCTCTGGAACTCAAAGCGCGGGGTCTCGATCAAAGCACCGTGGAACGAGCGCTCGCCGCCCTGTTCACGGAGATCGACGAGTGGGACCTCGCCCTTAGCGCGGGGCAAAAAAAACTGTCGGCCCTGGGCGGAGTGGACGGCGACAAGAAAAAACGCCGCCTGGTCCACTATCTGCAACGGAGGGGCTTCAGCATCGACACGGTCCTCAAAGTGATGCGCGAACTCCCCGTGGAAAGCGCGACATCCTCAGGCCACGAGGCCAACCCCGAGGCGGCTTCCCAGGCGCCCGACCCCGACTGAACGGCATGGAACTTCTCAACGTCATCCCTTATCCCATCCTCACCGGCTTCGTAGTCGTCTTTGGGCTGCTGGTCGGCAGTTTTTCCAACGTCTGCATCTACCGCATGCCGAGGCAGGAGTCGGTGGTGTTTCCCGCGTCGCACTGCACCGCCTGCGGCAGCCCCGTTCGCCCCTACGACAACATCCCGGTCGTCAGCTACCTCCTGCTCGGGGGAAAATGCCGCTCCTGCGGCGTAAAGATCTCGCCCATATACCCGGCCGTCGAATCGGCGATCGGCCTGCTCATCACCCTGGCGTATCTCCACTTCGGCCTCAGCGTGGAGTTCCTCGTCACCGCTGTGGTGAGCACGGTTCTTGTGATCGTCACCGTCATCGATTTGCAGCACCGCATCATTCCCGACAAAATCACCCTGCCCGGCATCGTCTTTGGTTTCGCGGCGGGTTTTTACCTGGAAGGATGGCGGGATTCGCTCATCGGCTTTTTCGTCGGCGGAGGGCTGTTCTACCTGATCGCGGTGCTGTCGCGCGGCGGCATGGGCGGCGGAGACATCAAGTTCATTGCCGCGGCGGGGGCGCTTGTGGGCTGGCAGAAGGTCCTGCTCATCATTTTCATTGGCGCGCTTTCCGGCTCGGTGGTGGGCATCGCCCTCATGGCCCTGAAAGGGGGAACGCGAAAAAGCATGATCCCCTTCGGCCCTTTTCTCGCCCTGGGGACCCTGGTGGTCCTGTATTTCGGCGACGACCTCGTCCGGCTATATTTATCGACGATGCAGCCGCCGCCGTGATCCGCGCTTCATTCGCGCGCGAACACCTCGTTTAACCGGGCGTCGATTTCAGGGGCCGGCGCCCAGCCTGCGGCGCTCACGTTTTCCTCGATCTGCCGCTCGTTTTTCACCCCCACCAGGGCCGTGGCCACCCCCGGCTGACGCAGCACCCAGTTGATGGCCAGCTGTCCGGCCGTGCGCCCCGCCGAGTCGGCAAGGGCCTTGAGCCGCTCCACCTTGTCGATATTCCTCTCGTACGCCTCTCCCTGAAACGTGCCGATCACGCCCTTGCTGCGCCAATCCTTAAAGCGGGTGGCCTTGTCGTATTTCCCGGTCAGCACGCCTGAGGCCAGAGGGCTGTAGGCGACGATGCCGACGCCGTTGGCCAGGCACCAGGGAACCACCTCGGCCTCGATGGAACGGCTGAGCAGGTTGTACTCCGGCTGCAGGGAGATGAACTTGCCGTACCGGGAGGCTTCTTTCATCTGATCGATAGAGTAATTGCTGACGCCGATGTGGCGGATCTTGCCTTTCCTCTGGATGTCCACCAGCGTTTCCAGGGTCTCCTGCTGCGGGGTGTGGACGTCGGGCCAGTGCACCATGTATAGATCGATGCGGTCGGTGGCCAGACGCCGCAAGCTGGCCTCGATCTCCTCTTCGATGGAGGTGCGGCTCGCGTTCTTGCTGATCGCCCCCAGCGCTTCGCGGCTCCAGCGCAGGCCGCATTTGCTGGCCAGGATCACGCGGTCGCGCACCGGCTTGAGTGTTTTGCCCAAAAGCTCCTCGGAATGACCAAAACCGTACACCGGAGCGGTGTCGAAAAAGTTGATGCCCAGGTCCACCGCTTTACGAATGGCTTTCACCGAGGCGTTGTCGCCCTCGGTACTCCAGAACGGCGCGCCGCCAATGCCCCAGCCGCCAAAACCTATGGCCGAAACTTCAAGGTCGCTGTCTCCCAGTTTCCGGGTCTCCATAAAATTTTCTCCCATGCGGGTGAGCTCGCGGGGGACTTGACATCCCGCGTCGCGGAAAATACCATGAACGATGGGATTTCCCCAGCCACCCGTCCTTTTCAGGTTATGCGTTCATCATGAAATCGCTGCTTCGCGTTCTCGCCTATTTAAAACCCTACAAAGCCCAGGTGGCGCTCACCCTCGGCTTCGCCATTCTGACCACGCTGCTCGACCTCGTCCCCCCCTGGCTGACGAAGGTGATCGTCGACCGCCTGGTGGATGGCAACGGCGGGCCGCTGCTGTATGGGGTCACGCTCCTGCTGCTCCTCGTTTTCCTGGCGCGCAATTTCTTTAACCACAAGCGCATCGTGGTCAACAACCGCGTCGAGCAGAAAGTGGTGTTCGACATGCGCTCGGAAGTTTACCGCGCCCTGCAGCGGCTGTCGCTCAGCTATTTCGAGAACCGTTCCACCGGCGAGATCATGTCGCGAGTCAACGACGACGTGAACTACGTCGAGCGCATCTTCATCGATGGCGTGGAGCAGGTGGTCACCGCCGTACTCACCCTCATCGGCATCACCCTGCTCTTGTTCGCCCTGCACTGGAAACTGGCGCTGGTGGCGCTTCTGCCCATTCCGCTGCTGGCCTGGGGCGCGTGGAAATACACCGTTCGCGCCCACAGTCTATACCACCTGGTGCGGGAGAGCGCGGCGAAAATGAACGGCGTCCTGCAGGATTCGATCTCCGGCATCCGCGAGACCCAGTCGTTCAACCGGCAATTGCACGAGATAAAACGCTTCGAGAAAAGAAGCGGCGACTACTGCGACGGCACCCTGAAGGTGATGGGCCTGTGGGCGGTGTACTCGCCGTCGATGATGTTTCTCGGCTCGCTCGGCACGGTGTTCATTCTCCTTTACGGCATCGGCCTGGTGGAGGCGGGGGAGATCACCGTGGGGTCCCTTGTCGCCTTTCTGGGCTATCTCGCGCTTTTTTACACGCCGATCAACCAGCTCCACTCGGTCAACCACATGCTGCAGCACGCCCTGGCCTCGGGCGAACGCCTGTTCGAAATCATCGACGCGATGCCGGAGGTGGTGGAGTCGCCCCAGGCGATCCTGCCTTCGACCAACGCCCGCGGCCGGATCACCTTCGAGTCGGTTACGTTCTCTTACCGGGGGAAAAAGCCGGCCGTGCAGGACATTTCCTTCGTCATCGAACCGGGGGAGGAAATCGCCCTGGTCGGACACACCGGCAGCGGCAAGTCCACCCTGGTGAAGCTGCTCATGCGCTTTTATGACCCCGGCCAGGGAGTCATCCGCCTCGACGACCACCCCGTCGACCGACTGAAGCTTTCCTACCTCCGCGAACAGATCGGCCTGGTCTCGCAGGACCCTTTCCTGTTCAATGGCACAGTGGCCGAAAATATTCTTTACGGAAACATCGAAGCAAATCGGGAAAGCGTGGTGCGCGCCGCGAAGGCGGCACACGCCGCGGAGTTCATCGACAAGATGCCCAACGGGTACGACACGCTGATTGGCGAACGGGGGGTCAAACTTTCAGGTGGGGAAAAGCACCGTATTGCCATTGCCCGGACCTTCCTCAAGGATCCGCCGATTCTCATCCTCGATGAAGCCACCTCCACCGTGGATACCGAGACCGAGTCCCGCATTCAGGAGGCCCTGAACACGCTGATGAGCGGCCGCACCACGCTGGTGATCGCCCACCGTCTCTCGACGTTGAAGGACGCCGATCGCATCCTGGTGCTCAAGGAAGGAAGACTCGTCGAAAGCGGTGTCCACGCGGAACTCATCGCCGGCGATACAGCCTACAACGAACTTTTCAGAAACCAGGTCCACCTCTAGCCGGGGCGGCAGCGGCCCTCACCCGGCGACGGTCTCCTGAAACACTCCCATGGCGCGGAACTTCGCGTGCCTTTTTTCCAGCAGTACATCGATCGGCAAAGCCGTCAACGAGTTGAGGTTAGCCCGCAGCGCCTTGCGCAGCAGGATCGCCGCCCGCTTGTGGTTCCGGTGCGCCCCGCCCAGCGGCTCGCGGACGATTTCGTCGATCACCTTGAGTTCCAGCAGGTTTTGAGCGGTCATGGAGAGGGCTTCGGCGGCGGTTTCGACCTTCTTCTTATCCCCCCACAAAATGGAAGCGCAGCCTTCCGGCGAGATGACCGAATACACCGAATGCTCCAGCATCAGCACCCGGTCGCCGACGCCCACGGCGAGCGCCCCGCCGGACCCGCCTTCGCCGATCACCGTCACTATGATGGGGACCTTGATGTCGATCATGGCGAACATGTTGGCGGCAATGGCTTCCGACTGCCCCATCTCCTCGGCATCCACACCGGGATAAGCGCCGGGAGTGTCGATGAGGGTGAAGATAGGCAGGCGAAATTTCTCCGCCAACTTCATCAGCCGGAGCGCCTTGCGGTAGCCCGCAGGTTTGGACATGCCAAAGTTCCGCCGCAGTTTTTCCTCGTTGGTCCGGCCCTTCTGATGACCGATGACCATGACCGGGCGATCGCCGAAGCGTGCAAGCCCGCCGACCACCGACGGGCCAAAGCCGCCATGGCGATCCCCATTGAGTTCGATGAAGTCGTTAAACACTAGCTGGATGTAATCCAGCGAATAGGGGCGGTCCGGATGCCGGGCCACCATCGTCTTCTGCCAGCCTTTCAGGCTGGAGAAAACATCGCGCTTCATGTGCCGGACTTTTTTCTGCAGCTTGGCAATTTCGTGCGTGATGTCCCCGACGCTGTCGTACATTCTCGACAGCGACACCAGGTCGTTGATCTGGTTTTCCAACGCGAATATTTCCTTTTCAAATTCCAGTATCTGCACCGCGTGACCTCAAGTGAGTTGAATGAGTTGTCGGACAAGCTTTTTCATGCCGGGCGATCCGCCGGCGTTCAATCAATAAAAGCCGAAAATAGGGTGAACCAGCCGGGTGAGTGTTTTCGATTCGGCCAGCGCGCGGGAACCGTCGTTGCCGATCACGTTCTGCCCAAGTTTCAGGGATTCCAGGTTGGCCAGCGTTTCAGATTCGGCGATGGCAATGGCCCCCGCGTCGCCAATGCGGTTGTAATTCAGGTCGAGTTTTTTGAGTTTGGAAAGCCGCCCGGAGCGGGCGAGAGCCTGGGCTCCCACATCGGTGATGTTGTTGTTCGACAGGTTAAGAGCCTCCAGACGGTCAAGCTTGCCCGACTGGGCGAGTGCCGCCACCGCGTCGTCGCTCAGATCGTTGCCCTGCAGGTCGAGCGATTCGAGTTCTCCGGCGAAGGGCGAATCGAGCAGCACGTAAACGCCGAGGTCGCCAAAGATGAACTTCCCCATTTCAGCGAGCTGGTTCTGCTGGTGCAGTTCCGCCAACCGCCGCATCAGCCGAAAGCGGTGCCAGGCCTCCTCGCCATCCTTGCCCAGCGGGTTGTAGGACAGTTCGAGAACTTCCAGCGCGGCCAGGTGGGGGGAGCGGGCCAGCCGGATCGCCCCCTCGTCGTGAACCTGGTTGTAGTTCAGGTTCAGCTCGGCCAGAGACTCAAGCGTGCGCGATTCGGCCAGGCTCACGGCGCCCCGGTCGGTGATGCGGTTTCGATACAGATTGAGCGATTCAAGAGCGGCGAAGGTTTTGGAGGTCGCCAGGATTTCCGCTCCACGATCGGTGATCTCGTTGTTCTCCAGCGAGAGCACCTTCAGGTTCTTGAGGTGGGTGGACCCGGCCAGGGCCTCGATGCCCAGGTCCGTCACGCCGCTCTTGTAAATCGTCAGCGCGACCACGCTTTCCAGCAGCGGCGAACGGGCGAGCACGGCCATTCCCTCGTCCCCCAGGTTTTTCTCATTGATCCTGAGGGCTTGCGGGTTGAGGCGCAACTTGCCCTTGATGTATTTTTGCACCGCGTCTTCGGGCATGTGCGACGGTTGCGCCGCCACCAGGAAAACAAAAAGAAGTGGGAGGCCTGAAACGGCCCGGATCAAGCGAGACATCATGCCGCGTTACTCCGAAAGACCTGTTGGGTGTTACAGTACCCTCATTTTAACTGGGCGGAGTTTCATTTTCAATCGCGTTCAAACGCGCGTCCAGGTCCCTCACCTTTTTGGCCAGCTCGGGAAGTTTGGGCAGAACGGTCACGTATTTCTTCCAGGTCGAAAGCGGCACGCTCGGTGAGCCCCCATACACTCCGCCCGCTTCGATGTCGCGAAACGTTCCGGACTGGGCGGACAGAATCGCCTGATCGCCGATGGTGACATGGTCCGCCAGGCCCACCTGCCCCGCCAGCACCACATGGTGCCCCAGCTTGCAGCTGCCCGCGAGGCCCACCTGAGCCACCAGAATCGAATGTTCGCCGAGGGTGCAGTTATGCGCCACCTGCACCAGGTTGTCGATCTTGACGCCTTCCTTAACGTGGGTCACGCCGAGCGCCGCGCGGTCGATACAGGTATTGGCGCCGATTTCCACGTGATCGTCGATCACCACCCGGCCCACCTGTGGAACCTTGTAATGGCGGCCCTTTTCATCGAGAGTGTAACCAAAGCCATCGGCCCCCACCACCACTCCGGCGTGCAGTACGACGTGATTGCCTATCACCGTGCCCGCGTACAGGGTGACGTTGGGATGAATCGTCACGTGATGCCCAATCTGGCATCCCTCGCCGACCACGACCCCCGGATGCAGCACCGATTCATCGCCCACCACCGTGCCTTCGCCGATGGACACCAGCGCGGAAACGGTAACGTTGTTGCCCAGCGTCACGTTCGGGCCGATCGCCGCCCTCGGGTCGACTCCGGGCGCAAGGCGTTTTTCGGGATGGAATACGCCCAGCAGGCGGGCGAACGCCAGTGCCGGGCTGCGAACCACGATCTGCGCCTTATCGGTTTCGATTTCCTGTCCAACGATCACCGCCGAGGCGCCCGACGCCTTCAGCGACGGCAGGTATTTTTTGTGCGCCATAAATGTAATGTGCCCCGCTTCGGCCTCTCCTATGGAACGCGCCCCGCTGAGCTCAAGCGAACCGTCGCCTTTATATTCTCCGCCCACGTGCCGGGCGGCCTGTTCCAGATTCATGGTCTGCTTTCCTCCATCGAGAATGCGCGAGGCGCGGGCCTCACAGGATCAATTCTTTATCTATGGGCTGCACCTTGCCGCCGACGAGTTCAAGGACGCGGTCCATGCGGCTGGCGATGCGCTGACTGTGGGTGACGATGACAAAAGTCTGGCCGTACGTTTCGTTGAGTTCCCGAATCAGGTCGAGAAGCGCGTCACCCGCCCGCGCATCCAGGTTGCCCGTGGGTTCGTCGGCAAGCAGCAGGTCCGGTTGATTGATGAGGCTGCGCGCCAGGGCGACACGCTGGCTCTCGCCGCCGGAAAGTTCGCCCGGCTTATGCGTCAGGCGGTCCTTCAGGCCCATGCGTTCGAGCAGAGCCAGCGCCCTCTCCTTCGCCTGTTTTTTATCCATGTTGCCAATGAGGGCGGGAAACATGGCGTTTTCCAGGGCGGTGAAATCGGGCAGGAGGTTGAAGAACTGGAACACGAAGCCGATCTTGCGGTTGCGGAACCGGTCGAGAAACGCGTTGCCCTGGGTGTAGATATCCGTCCCCCGGAACAAGACCTGCCCCGCATCCGGCCGGTCCAGCCCGCCCAGCACGTGCAGCAGCGTGCTCTTTCCCACGCCCGAAGCGCCGACGATGCCAAGCACCTCGCCCTTTTCCACCGCCAGGTCGGCGTCCTTCAGCACATGCAGCGTCTCGCGCGAAGTCTTGTAGCTCTTGTGCACGCCGATGCCCCGGATGAGGCTGGTGGCGCTTAAAGTCGATGTCTCATTCATACCGGAGCCCATCCACCGGCTTGAGCCGGGACGCCCGCCACGCAGGGTACAGCGACGCCACGAAACAGATCACGATGGAGAAGATGACGATGAGCAGCGAATCCATGTACTGAATCTCCGATGGCAGTTTGTCCAGGTAATAGATGTCCTTGGGAAATGCGGTGATGCCGAAGCGGTCCTCTATGAAACCCACGATCTCGTTCAGGTTCGGCACGATGAGAAACCCGCCGATGGCTCCCAGCAGAGTTCCCACCAGCCCGATGATCAGCCCCTGCAGGCTGAAAATCTTCATGATGCTGATGCCGCTTGCGCCCATGGCCTTCAGGATGGCGATTTCCTTGGTTTTCTCCATGACCAGCATGAACAGGGTGCTGATGATGTTGAACGCCGCCACCAGGATGATGAGGATCAGGATGATGAACATGACCACCTTCTCCAGCTGCAAGGCGTTGAACAGGTTGCGGTTCATGCTCATCCAGTCCCTCGCGTGATAGGGAAAGCCGAGGGTGTCCTGAATTTCTTTCGATATGCGGGAGGCCTCGTCGATCGCGTCCACCCAGATTTCGACACCGGTGACCCGGTTCTCCATGGAAAAGAATTTTTGTGCCGCGGGGATGGAGATGAAGGCCAGGTTAGCGTCGTACTCGAACATGCCCGACTCGAAAAAACCCACCACGCTGAACAGCTTCATTTTGGGAATCAGCCCCACCGGCGTCACCCGCGACGCGGGGGAAATCATCGACACCGCGCTGCCGAGCCGGACGCCAAGCCGCATGGCAAGTTCCTTGCCAAGAATAATGCCGGGCCGGGCCACGGGAGCCCCCGCTTCCTTATCGCCCGCCGCAGGTGCGCTGAGGGCCTCCAGATCGCCGGCCACCAGGTTCTTGCCGAGGTCGGAACCGCCGGCCTCGCGCTCCGGATCGATGCCGCGAACCACGATGCCCGAAACGTTGCTTTCGTGCACCAGCATCACCTGGTTCATAATGAACGGCGCCGCGGTGCGGACGCCCTTCACCTGGCGGATGGCCTCGGCGACCTTTTCATAGTTTTCAATGCCCGAACGGTTCAGGCTCTTGACCACCACGTGGCTGTTGGTGCCCAGGATCTTGTCGCGCAGGTCCTTGCCGAAGCCCGACATGACGGCGATCACGACGATCAGCGCCATCACGCCGAGGGCCACGCCGCCAATGGAGATCCACGTGTTGAGCGAAATGAATTTGGACGATCGCTTGGTGCGAAGGTGCCGCAGGCTGACGAATAGTTCGTAGGACATAGGGGTACGGGATCGTGGGTGATGGAGCGGGGGCGGAACGCCCCTCTCCTGCCAGGCCGGGCTCCCCGTTCCCGGAGCGGGCCCGCTCTCTATTGTGACGCTTCAGGACTCTTTTTTCAACTGGGGGAAAAGAATCACGTCGCGAATCGACTGGCAATTGGTGAGGAGCATGGTCAGGCGGTCGATGCCGATGCCCTCGCCCGCGGTGGGCGGCATGCCGTATTCGAGAGCGCGGATGAAATCGAGATCCATCCAGTGCGCCTCGTCATCGCCGGCCTTTCGCTCGTCGACCTGTTCCTCGAACCGCTGCTTCTGCTCGATGGGGTCGTTGAGCTCGGTGTAGGCATTGGCGATCTCCTTGCGCCCAATGAACAGCTCGAACCGTTCCACCAGCGTCGGGTCGTCTTCCTTTTTCCTGGATAGCGGCGATAGCGCCAGCGGGTAATCGGTAATGAAGGTCGGCTGGACCAGCCGGTCCTCGACAAAGTAGTCGAATAATTTTCCGAGCACCTTGGCGTGAGAGTCTTTCTTATCCAGCGGCACCTTGTTCTTGAGGGCGAAGGCCACGGCCTTCTCGGGGTTCTCCACCGTTTCCATGTCCAGGCCTCCAATCTCGACCAGCGAGGTCTTGAACGGCAGCCGGGCGAAGGGCTGGGCGAAATCGATGGTGTCGTGCTTTTCCTCGCCATCGACGATGTGCGAATAAGTGAACACGCTGGTCTGAAACACCGTCTGGCAGACCGACCGGAACAGCTCCTCGGTGAGGGCCATCAAATCGGTGTAGTCGGCGTAGGCGGTGTAAAACTCCAGCATGGTGAATTCGGGATTATGCTCGGTGGAGATGCCTTCGTTGCGGAAATTGCGGTTGATCTCGTACACCCGCTCGATGCCGCCGACCACCAGCCGCTTGAGATAAAGCTCCGGCGCGATGCGCAGGTAAAGCTCCATGTTAAGGGCGTTGTGGTGCGTCTTGAACGGCTTGGCGGTGGCCCCGCCGGGGATCGACTGCATCATCGGCGTTTCCACTTCCAGGTATTCCCGCTGGTTGAGGAATTCCCGGATGGCCTGGATAATTCGGCTGCGGTAAACGAAGACGTCCTTCACCTCGGGGTTGGCGATGAGGTCCACGTAGCGCTGGCGGTAGCGCAGCTCCACGTCCTTCAGGCCATGCCACTTTTCCGGCATCGGCAGGAGGGACTTGCTGAGCAGGCGGACCGTTTCCGCAAACAGGGTCAGCTCGCCGGTCCGCGTCCGGGACAGGTGGCCGCCGACGCCAATGAAATCGCCAATATCGAGCCTGCCCAGCAGGGCATAGGTTTCCTCGCCGATGTCGTTCTGGCGCAGGTAAACCTGAATCTCTCCGCTGCGGTCCTTGATGTTGACAAAGGTGGTTTTGCCGTGGCTGCGCCGCGTCATGATGCGCCCGGCGAGGGTGAAGCGCGGTTTGGCCGCCTCCAGCGCTTCCTTGTCGGACTCGGCGTATTCCTTCTGCACCCGGCCAATATCGGTATCGACCTTGAAGCGGGCAACATACGGGTCGATGCCCTTTTCTCGGAATTCGTCGAGCTTGTCGCGCCTCAGCTGAATAAGGTTTCCTATTTCTTCCATCGGATGATTTTTTAAAGGTTAGAAAAAAAGCCGCCGCCTGCCGGCCCTTCGGCTCTTGCGGTGGATGCAAAATACCCTGCGAGATCCCGCCCGGGACTGAACAGCCCGCTAAAACTTCTCGCACCCCCCGGCCAAAACGCCCCGGTCAGCGTGCGAATTCGGTGAAGCGCCTTTCCCGAACCACGGTGATCTTGATTTCGCCGGGATAGGTCACTTCCTTTTCGATCCGCTTGGCGACATCCCGGGCCAGCATGCCCGATTCCTCGTCGGTGATGCCCTCGGGCACCACGATGATGCGAACCTCCCGTCCCGCCTGGACCGCGTAGGTCTTTTCCACGCCGCGGAACGAATCGCCGATCTCCTCCAGCTTGCCCATGCGCTTGACGTACGTCTCGAGCATCTCGCGCCGGGCGCCCGGGCGCGAGGCGGAGATGGTGTCTCCCGCCGAAACCAGGACCGCGTAAATCGACTCGGGCTCGACGTCGTCGTGATGCGAGGCGATGGAGTTGATCACGTATTGGTGTTCGTTGTAGCGTTTGGCGATATCCACACCGAGCTGCGTGTGCGTCCCGTCGGTCTGGTGGTCAATGGCCTTGCCAATGTCGTGCAGCAGCCCGGACCGCTTGGCAAGCGCCACGTCGAGCCCCAGTTCGGCGGCGATGCCACCGCACACCCAGGCCACTTCCTTGACGTGTTCGAGCACGTTCTGCGTATAACTGGTGCGGTATTTGAGCCGCCCGAGCAGGCGGACCATGTCCGGATGAATATTGTCGATCCCCACGTCGATGACCGCCTGTTCGCCCGCTTTCTGGATCTCCAGGGTCACCTCTTTCTTGCACTTGTTGACCACTTCCTCAATGCGGCCGGGGTGGATGCGGCCATCCTGAGTCAGCTGCACCAGCGCACGCCGGGCCACCTCGCGGCGAATGGAGTCGAACCCGGAGAGAACCACGGCGCCGGGCGTGTCGTCGATAATGAGGTCAATACCCGTGCACTGCTCCAGCGTACGGATGTTCCGGCCTTCGCGGCCGATGATGCGCCCCTTGATCTCATCGTTCGGCAGTTCGACCACCGACACCGACGATTCGGCGACGTGATCGGAGGCAAGGCGCTGCACCGCCATCGAGATGAGCTTGCGGGCTTCATCATCGGCGTTGTTTTTAGCATGCTCCGTGATTTTCCGGACCTCCTTGGCCGCGTCCTTTTTCGCCTCGTCGATGACCTTGTTGCGAATCTCCTCCTTCGCCTGCTCGGCGGTGAAGTTGGCGATGGCTTCGAGTTTTTTCATCTCCTCATCGATGAGGCTGCGGTACTTGAGCTTTTCCCCGGCAAACTCCTGTTCCTGGCCGGCAAGGTCGCGCGCTTTCTGCTCCAGCTCCCGTTCCAGCCGGATATTTTTCTCAAAAATGCCCCGCACCTCATCCTCTTTTTTGCGGGAGGCGATTTCCTGCTCGCGCAGTTCGTCGCGCTTTTCCTTGAGTTCCTTTTCGATGGCGGTCTTGGCGGAAATGCGCGTCTCCCGCGCCTCGATGGTGGCGGTTTTCAACCGGTTGTCCACCTCTTTCGCGGCATCCTCGAGAATTTTCGCCGCCTGCTCCTTAGCGCCGCGCACCTGGAACTCAGAAAATAATTTACGTAAAAAGAAACCCAAGGCGTAGCCTGCCGCCAAGGCGGCGATAATACTGATAATCAACGCCAGGAAGCTCACTTGAATCGACATAATGCCCATTTTTATTTCCTCTATATGCGAAGTAAACCGCGGACCCCTTCAGGAAGGCAGCCGCTGGCAGTTTATCATTCTGTTCTCCGTGACAATGGCCCGAACCGGAACATCCCGGTCCTCCTGAGGCACGTGATCCAGCACCTGAAAATCGAAAGCCAGGGCCACGGCGGCACCGCCGAACTCCCTGAGCAGACCGTCGTAATAACCGGCACCAAAACCCACCCGCCCCCCCCGGGCGTCGAACGCGAGCCCGGGGACCACCGCGAGTTGCAAAACCGAAACCGGCGCCTCGCCCTCAAGGACCGGTTCTCGAATCCCAAACTTGTTGAGCGCGAAAGCCGTATCGTCCAGAGTCGTGATCCGCACAACCTCCAAACAGCGGTGTTTGGCATGCACTCGCGGAACGTAGACCGTTTTCCCCGCCGCAAGCGCCGCCTGGATCAACCCGTCCGTTCTCACTTCATTGTCGAAAGACAGGTAAAAAAGGATGTGCCGGCACTCCTGGTAGAGCGCCTGCCCGCTAAGCCTTTCGGCGATGCGGGCGCTCTTTTCGCAAACGGTTTTCTCATCCAGACCGGCGCGCGCCGCAAGGATGGTTTTGCGAATTCCAGCTTTCAAATGTTGTAGAGAGGACAAGGGGGGCTCCGATGACTGCAAATTCCCCGAAGGATCGCGAAAGAACCGACCCAACGCCTCTTACCCGAAATAATGCCGTGGACTGTGGCTATAGAGGGAAGCCTGGAAAGAAGGGCCATCACCCCGGTAAAGACCCAGCCGGTCAACCGCAGTGACAACAGAAGGCCGCCTTGAACCCGCTCAAGGCAGGAATAGGAACACACACATTCAAAGGGGAATCGCTCCAGAATCGTCCGGATAACCCTTAAACAAACAACGGTCAATTCTCTCCGAAGTCAAGACAAGCCGCGTCTTTTATTTCGATACGGACACTCAAAATCCCCAACCTATCCCAAGAACTGCCCCGAAAGAAGGCAGAAAACTTCATATTCCAAGAGTGACGCCACCACTCATCTTCCCTGGCAGATCCGCCTTTACAAACACCATCCAACTGGCGTACTCACGACCCGGCAGACCGGCCGCGAGAAAAGCTCTTCAGCCTTTCCGCGGCAACTTGATTACAAAACTAATACAAATATATTGGACACTTCCCCGTTCGTGCCGGACAAAAACCATTTTTTGAACCTGTCAAGGACAGGTGGGGTATCCGTATACTGCTTCAGGCTTCCTTCTCGCAAGAAGGCGTGCACACCACAGCGGATTCATCAACCCCGTTCACAAAATGTTGGCTCAAAAAATCCGATTTTTATTCGAACACAACAGGGAAGTGGGACTTCCCTTTCTGAAACTCATCGTAGCATAAAGCCTGGATGCTCTCAAGCGGATTCAACCGGCTTCGCACGCCGGGCTTTAATGTTTTCAAGCTTGTCTTCGACCTTCCCCGTCAGGCTGTCGATGCGTTTTTCGGCATCGGCCAGGGCCTCCCCGCTTTGCTTGCGGACATCGAGCAGTTCATGGGCAATGTTGAGGCCGACGAGCACCGCAAGATCCATGGTGGATGTCTTGCCGCGCGCGCCGGAAAGCTCGCTCATCTTGCCGTCGACATACGCAGCCACCTCCTGCGGGGCAACCGAAAAGGAATCGCTGCGGATGTTGTAGGTCCTGCCGTAAATTTTAACCGGAACGCTTTCAGCCATGGCGATCAGGGAATATCCATTTTTTCGAGATTATCGAGCAGGCTTTGCACCTTGATGCGGATCATGCCCTGCTGTTTTTCCATCTTCTGGTTGGAAACTTCCAGCCGCCTGAGCACGGCCAGTTTCTGGCGAAGCGACTGGTTCTCGGCCTCGGCCTGCTCGCCCGCGGCCTCAAGAACGGCGACCCGCTCCGACAGGATGCGGTTTTCCGCCTCCAGGCGATCGAACTCGGCGATCAACTCGCCTACCACCCGCTCCAGTTTTTCAATCCTTTCCTTCGGCATA
Organism: Nitrospirota bacterium; assembly: GCA_003246675.1. Classification (GTDB taxonomy): domain Bacteria; phylum Nitrospinota; class Nitrospinia; order Nitrospinales; family VA-1; genus SZUA-259. The sequence goes on from QJZQ01000071.1 coordinate 18,465, forward strand.
GCCGAATCCTATCACCGGCGCGAGTGGCTGTCAATCAACTGTTCCAGGCGGTTCTCACTCCCTCAGCCCGGCGCCCAGCTTGTCGGACAGTGCGCCCACGATGGCCATGAAAACCGGGTTCACTTCCTCGTCGCTCAAGGTCTTCTCAGCCGATTGAAAAACAAGGGAAAACGTGAGACTTTTCTGCCCCGGGCCGATTTTTCCACCCTCGAAATGGTCGTAAAGGTCCACCCTCTGGATGAGCGGTCCGCCGGCCTCGAGAATCAGGTCGGTCACATTGCCGGCGGGCACCGCCTTGTCCACCAGCACCGAAATGTCGCGGTAGGTTTCGGGAAATTTGGGAATGGGCTTGAACCGGGGCGGCGGCGGCAGCGCCTCGACCAGCCGGCCAAAATCGACCTCGAAAATGAAGCAGGGCTCGCCCAGGTCCCATTGGCGGGCCACATCGGGCGCAAGCTCCCCCAGGTAGCCCGCATCGCGCCCTCCGACAAGAAGGTTCACGGAGCGGTCCGGGTGAAGAAACGGCCGCCCGGCGGGCCCGGTCTGCAAGGGCACGCCAAGCCCTGCGGTGACCGTTTCCAGCGCGCCCTTGAGGTCGTAGAAATCGTAATTTTTACCGGTCGCCTTCCAGACGCTGTTCTCGTATTTTCCCACCACCAGGCCACCGAAGACGGATTTCTCATCCACCTTCTGCTCCGCCTCGCGCAAAAACACCGCTCCCAGCTCGAAAACCTTCACCGGCTTCTGCCCTTTGCTGATGTTGCGCTGGGCGGTTTTGAGCAACCCCGGCATGAGGCTGGTGCGCATGGTCCGCCATTCGTTGCTGAGCGGGTTGCTCAGCGAAATGGTCTCGGCATCCGGCCCGGTAAAGGCGGTTTTGAAGGCTTCCGCCAGGCCACTGTCGATGAAGCTGTAGTTGATCGCCTCGGCATACCCCTGGCGGGCGAGCAGGTCGCGCGCTTTCCGCGCGGAAACCTGGTGCGGCGCCACCGGCACCGGCAGGGTCTCCGCGTGTGGCGGCGTCACCTCGACGCGGTCGAACCCGTGCAAGCGGGCGATTTCCTCGATCAGGTCGATCTCGCGGGTGAGGTCGGGCCTGAATCCGGGAATGCTCACCTTGTACGGCTCATCCCCCGGGGCAAGCGACAGGCCGAGGCGGCCGAGATAACCGGCGATCTCCCAGGCCGTGAGCCGGGAGCCGAGAATCTGGTTGACCCGCCCCACGCGCAGGGTGATGAGCCGGGCCGCGCGCGGCTGCGGATAGATGTCGATCCGGCCCTTCAGAATTTCGCCGCCCGCAAGTTCGCGGATGAGCAGCGCCGCCCGCGCCTGGGCGCGCAAAACGCCGTCGATGTCAGTGCCGCGCTCGAAGCGGTAGGACGAATCGGTGCGGATATTGTATTTCTTCGACCCCTTGCGCACCGTCACCGGATCGAAGCAGGCGCTTTCGAGGACGATGTGGCGGGTGGTGCCCGTCACCTGGCTGTTGGCGCCCCCCATGATGCCCGCGAGCGCCACCGGCTTCTCGGCGTCGGCGATGACGAGGGCGTCGTCCCCCAGCTTGAGTTCGCCGCCATCCAGCGGGGGGAACGCTTCACCCGGGCGGGCCCGGCGCACCACGATGCGGCCTCCGGCGAGCAAATCGCGGTCGAAGGCGTGCAGGGGCTGGCCGGTTTCCAGCAGGACGAAGTTGGTGATATCGACGATATTGTTGATCGGCCGGAGGCCGGCGGCCACCAGCCGGTCGGCAAGCCATTTGGGCGAAGGCCCGGGGGTGACGTTCTCGATCACCATGCCCGCGTAGCGCGGGCACAGGCCCGGCTCCTGGTTTTCCACCGCGAGTTTCTGCTCCACCGGCCCGGGGCCCCAGGCTTTTTCGAGTTCCGCCTCGGGCGAGAGCCCGGTAAATTCCTTCTCCAGGAACGCCGCCACCTCGCGCGCCACGCCGAGATAACTCAGGCAGTAACCGCGGTTGGGCGTGACATTGAGTTCCATCACCTGGGTTTTCGACCCGTCGGGCAGGGCGACCTCCTCCAGGCATTCCACCTCCAGGCCGCCGAGGGACAAAATATCGCCCAGGGCCTCGGCGGGGATGTTGAAATCGACGTATTGTTTGAGCCAGTCCAGTTGAATCCGCATTAAGGGTCCTCGAAGTTCACGAAAAAAACTTCCGGGATTATAAGGCAATCGCGGCGGGAAAGCAAAAACCGGGCTAAAGCAGGGCCTTGCCGGGCGGCGTCGGGCTTGTCTATTGCCTGGCGGCGGTTTTTCAGCTATAAACGGTTTTCGATCCTCCGAACCCACAGGCCATGAAACTCACCGAAGAGTCCGTCCTCAAGCTGATCCGCAAAAAAGCCGCCCGCCCGCTGAAGGTGGCGGAACTGATGAAAACCCTGGCCATCCCCGAACCGCAACGGCGGGAGTTCCGCGCCCTGCTCAAATCCCTGGCGGCGGAAGGCAGCCTCGTCAAACTGCGCGGCGGCCGTTTCGGCGTGCCCGACGAGATGAACCTGGTCTCCGGCATCCTGAAGTGCCACCCCGGCGGCTTCGGCTTCGTCGTCACCGACCCGCCCGGCGAAGAGCCGGACGTGTACATCGGCAGAACCCGCATGGAAGACGCCATGCATGGCGACCGGGTAACGGTGCGCATCGAGTCCTACAATAAAGGCCCGGACAAGCCCGAGGGCCGCGTGATCCGCGTTCTGAAGCGCAACACTCCGTCGCTCGTCGGCACTTACGAGGCCTTCAAGCAGGGCGGCTGGGTGGTACCGCTCGACGAGAAATACCTGCACGACCTCTTCATCGCCGCGGGGGACAAAGGCGGCGCCAGGCCCGGGCAGGTCGTGGTGGTGGAGATCGACACCTACCCCACCCGCCACCAGCCGCCGACGGGGCGGGTGATCGAGGTTCTCGGCGACGCTTCCGACCCCGAGGTGGAGGTGCGTTCCATCCTGCGCAAGCACGGGGTCACGCGGGAGTTCCCGCCCCGGGTCATGCAGGCGGCGAACCAGGCGGCCGCCCACCTCGACAGGCTGGAGGAGGACGAGGGCCGTATCGACCTCTCGGATGAGCTGGTCTTCACCATCGACCCTGAAAGCGCCAAGGATTTCGACGATGCCGTCTCCATCGAGGAACTCGCAGGCGGCGGCTACCGGCTGGGCGTGCACATCGCCGATGTCAGCCATTTCATTCCCGAAGGTTCGGTTCTCGACAAGGAGGCCTTCGAACGCGGCACCAGCATTTACTACGCCGACGGCGTGGTGCCGATGCTGCCGTTCCCCCTGTCCAACGAAGCGTGCAGCCTGAAGCCGGGGGTAAAGCGCCTGGCCGTCACCGTGTACATCGAATTCGATCCGGAAGGCAACGCCCTCCACTGGCGGTTCTTTCCGTCCGTCATCGAGAGCAAGCGCCGCTTCAGCTACAACGAGGCGTGGACCCTGCTGGAAAAGGGCGACCCGGAAAACCGCTACGGGGATGTTTACCCTGCCCTTAAAACCATGCACCGGCTGAGCCGGATTTTAAGGAAACGCCGTTTCCAGTCGCTGAGCGTCAACTTCAACCTGCCGGAACGCAAGATCATCCTCGATGAAAAGGGCCGGGTCGAGAAAATCCTCCTCGCCGAACACAACGAGGCGCATGAACTCATCGAGGAATTCATGCTGGCCGCCAACCGCGCCGCGGCGCAGTTTCTCGGCGACAAAAACGTGCCGCTGATCCACCGCATCCACGAAAAACCGGACGAAGACAAGCTCCTGCACTTCAACAACTTCATCCTGTCCTTCGGCCTGCGCCTGCCCTCCACCTCGCACGTTTCATCGACGGACCTGCAAGTCCTCCTGCAAAAGGTGGCCCACCGGCCCGAGGAGCGCACGATCAATTCCCTGCTGCTCCGGACGATGAAGAAGGCCCGCTATTCGGTGAAGGACCCCGGCCACTTTGCGCTCGGCTTCAAGCACTATGCGCATTTCACCTCCCCCATCCGCCGCTATCCGGACCTGGTGGTCCATCGCCTGGTGAAAGCCTTCATCAAGAAGCGCAAATGCTCGGACAGGATGCGCAAGAGCATGCTGCCCGGCAACGAGCTAAGCGCCGAACAGTCCTCCATGCGGGAGGAACGGGCGATGGAGATCGAACGCGAGGTCAGCGACCTGCGCGCGGCCCAGTTCATGGCCGACAAAATCGGGCAAACGTTCACGGGGCTGATCGTCGGTGTGACGGCGTTCGGCTTCTTTGTCGAGCTTACCGAGGCTTTCGTCGAAGGCCTGGTGCGAATCTCCAGCCTGACCGACGATTACTACCTCTACCTCGAAGCCGATCACAAGCTGGTGGGCCAGCGCCGCCACCGCATTTTCAAGATCGGCGACCGGGTCGAGGTGAAGGTCGCCGAGGTGGACATCGGCAGGCGGCAGATCGCCTTCACCTGGCTGAAAACGTTGTAGCCGTGCCCCCGCTCGTCCCCTTCTTCCTCGCCTACGTGGGGGGTGTGCTGGCTGCACTTCCCGCATCGCGGGATTTCCTTTTTCCCTTCGCGCTGCCCGTGGCGCTCGCGCTCGCGGCCCTTTGGATGACCCGCCGCCAGACGCCCGCGCGGCGGCTGATCGTTCTGCTCTTCCTTCCCCTCGGCGCGCTTCTGCCCGGCGTGTCCGGCGGCGACGGGCCGGCGAACCATGTCCTCCACCACCTGAACGACGGGGCTCGCGCCACCGTCGAGGGCCGGCTGTACGAGCCGCCCCGGGTATTTCCCGACCGGGTCCGCTTCACCGTCGAACTTTCCTCTCTGGATTACGACGGCAAGCGCCAGGAGGTTTCCGGCCGCGCCCGCATCACCTTGTACCTGCTCGACACCCCGGCCGAAACCGTTCGCCAGCTGGCGGAAACGACGCTGCCGCAAGCGGGGGACCGGGTGCGGTTCGACAGGATGCGCCTCAGGCGGCCGAAAAACTTCAACAACCCCGGCGGCTTCGATTACCGGCGTTTCCTCGAAAACCGCGGCATCCGCGTGACCGGCAGCCTTTCCCGCGCCGAGGGCGTGCACCGCCTGGGGGCTTTCCCGCTGCCGCCTTTGGCCCGCGCCGAGGCACGGTTGCAGGAAGGAATGAACGCGGTGCTCAACCGGCTGTTTCCCGGTGAGGACGGGGCCCTGCTCGGGGCCATGCTGCTCGGCGCGAAAGAGCGGCTGACGCCAGACACGCGCGAGATCTACATCGCCACCGGCCTCGCCCATTTGACCGCCGTTTCGGGTCTGCACATCGGCTTCGTCGCCGGGGCCGCCTTTTTCCTGCTGGAACCGCTCGTATTTTACCTGCTCCTCCGCTTGCGGCCCGACGCGGCGCGGGCCGGGCAGGCGCGCCGCATCGCGGCGTTTCTCTGTTTCTTCCCGGTGATGTTCTATCTGCTGCTGGCGGCGGGGCAGATCTCGGCGGTGCGCGCGTCGATCATGGCGGGCGCGGTGCTCATCGCCATCATCACCCACCGCGAGCGCCACCTGGCCGGGGCCTTGCTCGCGGCGGCGTTCGCCATTCTGCTGGTTCGCCCCGGCGCGATCCTCGATGTGAGCTTCCAGCTCTCCTTCGCCGCGGTGGCAAGCATTCTGCTCGCCCTGCATCTGCTGAAGGATGGCCAGAAAGACCATATCGCCCGTATGGGCGATGCCGGATGGGCCCGGCGGCTGCTTCTCGGGTTGACCCGGGAAGCGCCCGAAGGCGGCCCCCTCCCCCTCGCCGCGCGCCTGAAGACGCGGGCGCTTCAGCTCTTCCTCGGCGCCGCGTTTATATCGTTCGTGGTCTTCGTCGGCACCTTGCCGTTCATCGTTTACCACTTCAACCGGCTGAGCCTGGCGGGTCTCCTGCTCAACCCGCTGATGGTGCCGCTGGCCTCGTTCCTGATTCCGTTCGCGCTTTTCACCCTGTCCGCCGCCATGGTCTTCCCACCGCTCGGCCCCCTGTTTGCGCCGTTGCTGGCGGGGCCGCTCCAGGTGTTTCAGATGATCCCCGCCTGGTTCGCACAGCTCCCTTTCGCCTCCGTGCGGGTGGCCACCCCCTCGCCGCTGTGGGGCGTACTCTATTACGCGGCGCTCCTCGGTGGGGCCTGGCTCCTGCTCAACAAACGCCCCGCCCACGGAGATGAAAAACCGCGGCCCCGGCCCAGCCCGGCCTGGGCGGGCGTTTTGGCCGGCATCCTGTTCCTCGGGCTGTTCGTTCCCCGGCTCCCGGCCTTCGGCCCCGCGCCGCTTAGCATCACGGTGCTCGATGTCGGCCAGGGGGAATCGATCTACATCGAATTTCCCAACCGCGAGACGATGCTCATCGACGGCGGCGGTTTTTATAAAAACCTCCTCGACATCGGCAATATCGTCCTTGCTCCCTTCCTGTGGGACCGCGGCCTCACCCGGCTCGACTACCTCTCCGTCACCCATTCGGACAACGACCATATTCGCGGGCTCGAATCGTTGCTCGACATCTTTCCCGTCGGCCACTTCCTCGACGCCTTTTCCGGCCTGCCGGACCGGCGCATCGAACGGCTGCGGCAAAAGGCCCGGAAACAGGCGACGGTGCTGACGCCTCTCGAGGTGGGCCAGCCCCTCCACATCGGCGAGGTGGATCTTCTGCCCCTGCACCCCGGCGAAGAGTTCGCCCGGCAAGCGGCACCGGACGCGAAGGGCGGACGCATCGGCAACGACCTGTCCCTCGTTTTGCGCATCGACTACAAAGACTTCAGCATGCTGCTCACCGGCGATATCGGAGCCGAGGCCGAGGCGCACCTCATCCGCCAGGGGGCCCCGCTCAGGGCCGATGTGCTCAAGGGGCCGCACCACGGCAGCCGCCATTCCAGCCACCCGGCATTCATTCAGGCGGTGGCTCCCCAGGCGGTGATATTTTCCAGCCGCGATAAAAGCCCCTGGCGCCACCCGCACCCCGAGGTGATCGAACGCTACGAAAGTGCGGGCGCCGAAGTCTGGCGTACCGATATAAACGGCGCCGTCAACATCGTCACCGACGGCCACGGTCTGGACATTCAAGGCACCGTGCCCCGATGACCCCGGGGAAGAGGGAGATTTTTTCCTGTTGTCGCACCCGCAAAAATTTGTTATAAAGGCAGATCGTACCTATTTACCATCAACCCCGTGGGGAACATCCAACATGGTGACTCTGGAAAAATTGCAGGAACACATCGCGAAATCCAAATCGCAACTCGCCGAGGAAGTCAAAAAGGCCGAAAACCCGTCCTTGAGCCTCGATGTTCGCAAAAAGAAGAAAAAGGTCCGCCGCCTGACCCGAAAAGCCGGCAAAATGATCTACACGGCCAAAAAAGCGGAAGAGAAGAAAAAATCCAAGAAATCCTTAAAGGAAGCCTCGTAATCCGGCCTTCCCCCTCTCTCCCATGTCTGGCAAGTTCGACCTCGACCATATTTCCAAACTGGCCCGCATTCAACTGACGGACTCGGAAAAACAGCGGCTGGGCGGTCAATTAAACACCATCCTCGAACACATCGACCACCTGAACCAACTGGACACGACCCACGTGGAACCCACGTCTCACGTGCTGGGTGTCCAGAACGTTTTCCGCGAAGACGAGGAAACCGCACCCCTGCCGAAAAAGGATTATCTCTCCCTGGCTCCCGCCAGCGACAAGGGGCATTACGAAGTCCCCAAAATCATCTGAACCATGCATCGAGCGACCGTCCTGGAGGCGAGACAAGGCTTGCGCGAAGGCCGGTTCACCTCCGTCGAGCTCACCGAGGCGGTGTTTCGGCAGATCGACCGGGTGGAGGCCCAGGTGGGGGCCTACGTTCACCTGGCGCGTGAAAGCGCCCTTCAGCAGGCGAAAAACGCCGACGAGAAAATCGCCGCCGGTGGGGCCGAGGGTGCGCCGCTGCTCGGCGTGCCCCTCGCCATCAAGGATCTCATCTGCACCGAGGACCAGCCGACCACCTGCGCCTCCCGCTTTCTCGACGGCTTCGTCGCGCCTTACGACGCCACCGTGATCAAACGGCTGCGCGCCGCCGGCGCCGTCCTCGTCGGCAAAACCAACATGGACGAATTCGCCATGGGGTCCTCCACGGAAAACTCCTGGAAGCACCCCACCCGCAACCCGTGGGACCTGGACCGGGTTCCCGGCGGTTCGAGCGGCGGGTCCGCCGCGGCGGTGGCGGCGAACGAGTGCCTGGCCGCCCTGGGCAGCGACACCGGTGGGTCGATCCGCCAGCCGGCGGCCTTCTGCGGCATCACCGGCCTCAAGCCCACCTACGGGAGGGTATCCCGGTTCGGGCTGGTGGCCTTCGCCTCGTCGTTCGACCAGATCGGCCCGATGACCAAAACCGTCGCCGACGCCGCGCTGCTCATGAACGTTCTGGCGGGCCACGACCCGATGGACTCCACCTCGGCCAGCGTAGCCGTGCCAGACTTCACCCAGGCCCTCGACCGGCCGGTGAAAGGCCTCAGGCTGGGCGTGCCGAAAGAGTATTTCACCTCCGGCCTGATGCCCGAAGTGGCAAGCCGGGTGGAGGAAGCGATCGCCAAGCTCAAATCGCTCGGCATGGAAACCGTCGAGGTGTCCCTGCCGCATCTGGATTACGCGGTGGCGGCCTACTACATCCTCGCCTGCGCCGAGGCCAGCACCAACCTCTCGCGCTACGACGGCGTCAAATACGGGTTTCGCTCGCCCCACTCCGACGACCTGCTGTCCATGTACCAGAACAGCCGCGAGGAGGGTTTTGGCGAGGAAGTGAAACGGCGCATCATCCTCGGCACCTTCGTCCTGAGTTCGGGCTATTACGACGCCTATTACCTGAAAGGCCAGAAGGTCCGCACCCTCATCAAGAACGATTTCGAGAAGGCCTACGAAGCCTGCGACCTCATCGTCGCCCCCACCTCGCCGATCCCGGCATTCCGGCTGGGGGAAAAAACCGACGACCCGCTGCAAATGTACCTCGCGGACATCTACACCCTGTCCGCCAACCTCGCGGGCATCCCCGCCCTGTCGATTCCCTGCGGCGGCACCGATGCCGAAGGCCTGCCGGTGGGCCTGCAGCTCATGGGCCGGCATTTCGACGAGGAGACGCTTCTCGCCGTGGGCCACCGTTTCCAGGAAAACACCCGCTTTCACCTCGCCACGCCCGCCCTGGCGGGAGAATAAACCC